>JANPOM010000211.1:0-16523 GCA_031427995.1 Anaeromyxobacter sp.
TAGTGCCCCGACCCAGGCTTACTGACTACTGCGAGCGCCGATCCTCTCGCTGCGGCAGGCGGCCTCGTCGGTCCGCTGCTCAGCGTAGATCTACTACGCTTCCGCTGCTCCCTCCTCGGGCGCCAGCCTCGCTTCGGTCTCGGCGCTCTCGTCGAGTCATCAAGCCTGGATCGGGGCAATAGAGGGTTTCGCCCCGGCGAGGAACCGGTGGTAAGGTCCCGGGAACATGAGGTCCCTGCCCATGCGCTCACTCGTCCTGCTGGCGATGCTCGCCGCGCCGACCGTCCCGTTCGCGCAGGACAAGTCGGCGCCCAAGCCGACCGTGACCTACGAGAAGCGGACCGAGATCAACTTCGAGGACGACACCATCGACGGCGACCTGAGGCGTCCCGACGGTGAGTACATCGAGGCCCGTCGCAAGGTCTCGCACTCGAACCTGATCAAGATCCGGGAGAACTGGCGGGACAAGGTGCTGCAGGCCTCCGGGGAGC
Source organism: Anaeromyxobacter sp. (assembly GCA_031427995.1). Lineage (GTDB taxonomy): Bacteria > Myxococcota > Myxococcia > Myxococcales > Anaeromyxobacteraceae > JADKCZ01. Next base: position 492 of record JANPOM010000211.1, read on the forward strand.
TCTAGGAGCGATGGCGACGTCCATCACCCTCCAGGTGTTCCGCGGCGAGGAACTCCTCCGCAGCGAGCCGTTCACCCGGGACATCATCAAGATCGGCCGGCTGGCCACGGCCCACCTGTCGCTGGACGACGAACGGGTCTCGCGAATCCACGCGGTCATCGAGGTCGGCGCCGACGGCGCCGTCTCGGTCATCGACATGGGGAGCGCCGAGGGGACCTTCGTCAACGGCCGCAAGGTCTCGCGCAGCATCTTCAAGCCGGGCGACCAGTTGCAGGTGGGTGGGCTCCGCATCGCGCTGCTGGTCGAGGGTGCCGCGGCGGTGGCACCCGGGCCGGTCGCCGCGCTGGCCCAGGCCGCCGCTCCCGCACCGGCTCCCGCACCCGCTCCCGCACCGGCTCCCGGACCTGTAGCCGCACCCGCACCGGCTCCCGCACCCGCTCCCGGACCTGTAGCCGCACCCGCACCCAAGGCCGCTGCCCCGGCCACCATCGTTGCCCCCATCTCCGTACCGGCTTCGGCCCGTGCCAGGGCAGAAAAAAAGGGCTGGCGGCTGCCCCGCTCCACCGCGGCGGCCGAGGAGGTCTCCGGCGACTTCGGAGTCGAGCTCAGGCTGCTGTGGGGCGAGACACTCATCGACGCCGGCGCCTTCATCGCCCCCAGGACTCCGGTGCTGATCGGCGAAGGGGCGGCTTGCGCCCTGGCGGTGCCGGCCAACCGACTCCCCATGCCGCAGTACCCGGTGCTGCGCTACCAGGGGGGCGAGTACAGCTTCGCCTTCGCCCGCGGCATGACCGGCGCGCTCGACGAACGCGGAGTCCGCTCCACGCTGGCCGAGCTGGTGAGGAGCCGCAGGGCCTCCGCCGACGCCGCCGTCCCGGGTGGCTTCACCGTCGCCGTGCCCCGCGCCGGCGCGGTCCGCGCCGAGCTGGGCGCCAACCTGGCCATCGAGGCCAGGCCGCGCCGGCCCGAGCCGCTGGTGGTGCCGCCCTGGTGGGAGCGCATCAACTACCAGTTCCTCAACCTCTTCCTGGTGCTGCTCTTCCTGCAGTCCGGCTTCATCGTCGCCTCCAATAACTTCCCGTACCAGACCGACGTCCTCGCCGACGACCTCTTCAAGAACCCCTCTCGGATGGCCAAGTTCATCATCAAGCCTCCCGAGGCCCCCAAGCCGGCCGAGAAGCTCCCCGGCGAGAAGAGCCCGAAGAAGGAGGAGCAGTCGGGCGAGATGGCCGAGAAGCACAAGGGCGAAGAGGGGAAGATGGGAAAGAAGGAGGCGCCCAGGACCGACGGCAAGTCGGCCCCCAAGGCCATCGACCCGAACGCCAAGGAGGTCGTCAAGCGCATGGGTGTGCTCGGCGCTCTCGGCCGCGGCGGCGGCGGCGGCCTGGCCACGGTCTTCGGCTCCGGCGGCCTGGGCGGAGACCTCCGCGGCGCGGTCGGCAACATGTTCGGCAACACCGTGGGCGACAGCCTCGGCTTCGGCGGCCTCGGCGTGCGCGGCAGCGGCGGCGGCGGCGGCGGGGCTGGCGAGACGGTCGGCATCGGCGGCATCGGCACCAAGGGGCGCGGCGGCGGACTGGGCGGCTATGGCCAGGGAGTCGGCAGCCTCGGGCGCAAGACCGACCGCGACATCGCCATCACCGCTGGCGTGGCCCAGGTGATGGGCTCCATCGACAAGGAGCTGATCCGCAGGGTCATCCAGGAGCACGCTGCGCAGATCCGCTTCTGCTACGAGGAGCAGCTGACGGTGAACCCCAAGCTGGCGGGCAAGGTGGCCATCAAGTGGGTCATCGACGCGGACGGCAACGCCTCGAACGCCTCGGTCGACGCCGGCTCGACCACCCTCGCCAGCGACAAGGTCCACCAGTGCATGATGGCCCGAATCGTCAGCTGGCAGTTCCCCAAGCCCAAGGGCGGCGGCATCGCCGTCATCACCTACCCGTGGATCCTGCGGGCCTCGGGCACCGAGTAGGAGAGGAGCCGACGTGTCCCGCCTCGCCCTCTTTCACGGCCTGCTGCTGAACCTGGCGCTCGCCGCCTTCGCCCCGACCCTGGCACAGGACGCCGCGCCGGCCCCGTTGGAGGACCCGCGGGCGCCGAAGTTCAACGACGTCGAGCGCGGCTTCTTCGTCGGCTTCGAAGCCGGCTGGGTGGCGCTCACCAGGACGCCCAACCAGGATCCGGTCAAGTTTCCCTTCGCCACCGGCGGCGGCGGCACCGCCCAGGGCGCCGCCATCGGCCTGCACCTCGGCTACGACCTGACCAGCCGGTTCGCCGTCGCGCTCTTCGCCGAGGGGGCCGAGCTGAAGGCCAGCCCCTCCTACGGCGCCTTCGACCTGCTCGCGGCCGGGCTCGACCTCCGCTACGCCTTCCATGGCATCAAGGATCGGAACGGCTACGAGCGCTTCCTGGTCTACGCCCACGGGCGTGGCGGCTACCTGATCTCACACCCCACCGGGCTCTTCACCGATACCGACGTGCTGATCGGCGGCGGGCTCGGCGCCGAGTACTTCACCCAGCTCCGCCACTTCTCGGTCGGGCTGCGGATCGACGGTCTCTACGTGCTGGCCGCCAAGGCCCCGGGCTTCGCCATCGCGCCGGTGGTGCGCTACACGTTCTAGTTTCTAGGCCGGGGGGCGGGATGGACCAGCAGATCCGGGCTCATCTGGAGACCCTCGAGGCCGCCCCTGGCGACGCCGAGGCCTTCCAGGCGCTCGAAGCGGCTTACCGGTCCGGCGGGCGCTTCGAGGAGCTGGCCTCGCTGTTGGAGGCCCGGTCCCGGGTGCTGCCCACCCCCGAGGCTGCGCGCCTGTTGGGGCAAGCGGCCGAGGTGGCGCTCCGCGAAGCCGGCAACCCGGCCCGGGCCGAGGAACTCTACCGCGGCCTGCTGGCCATCGACCCGATCAGCGAGCTGGCGCTGCTGGCGCTGGCCGAGCTGGCCGAGGCGCGCAACGACTGGGTGACGGTCGCCGAGGTCATGGAGCAGCGGGCCCTCATCACCAGGGCGCCGGGGGCCGGGGCCCAGTTGGCGCTCCGGCTCGGCCGGCTCTACGAGGAGCAGCTGGGGCGGCGCGATCGGGCCGCGCTGCGCTTCGCCGGTGCGGTGCGGCTCGACCCCGGGCTGACGGAAGCCCGGGAGCGCGGCCTCGAGGCCTGCCTCGGACTGCGCCGCTATGCCCAGGCCAAGCGGCTGCTCGACACCGCCCGCGACGGCGGCGCCGAGAAGTCCGGGCTGGCCCGCGACTACGCCCGGCTCGGAGCCACCCTGGCCGACCAGGCGCTCTTCCACGACCTGGCCATGGACGCGCTCATCGACGCCCAGTCGATCGACCGGGCCGCGCCCGGGGCGGCCGAGGCGCGCGAGAGGCTCACCGCGCTGCCGCGCCGCTGGCGCGAGGAGGCGGCCGAGCTGGAGGCCAGGGCGCCGGCGGTGCCGCGCAAGGAGGCGGCCGACCTGTTGATGCGGACCGCCCAACTCCAGGCCGCCTATGCGCCCGACGGCGTCGGCCCGGCCGTGGACCTGCTGGAAAGGGCCTGGGCCATGGCGCCCGGGCTCCCGGCCGTGCTCGAGTTGCTGGAGCGGGTGCTGGAAGAGCGCAAGGACTTCGGAGGCCACGCCGCGGCGCTGGAGCGGCTGGCGGCAGGGACGCGTGATCGCGGGGCGCTGGTGCAGCTCCACCTCTCGGCGGCGCGGCTCAAGCTGGTCCGGCTCGCCGACGGGGCCGGGGCGCTGGCCTCGCTGTCCCGGGCCCTGGAGCTCGACCCGGCCTGTGAGCCGGCGGCGATCCAGTCCTTCGAGCAACTGGCCGACGCCGGCCGGTTCGCCGAGGCGCTGGCGGTGCTCGAGCGCCACCTCGAGGCCACGCCGGAGAGACCGGGCCACGCGCTCCTGCGGGTGCGGGCCGCCGAGCTGGCGCGGAGCCGGCTCGGCGACCCAGAGCGCGCCCGCCGCCACCTCGAGGCGGCGCTGCGGGTCGATCCGGGCCACGCCCCGGCGGTCACCGCGCTGGTGCCGCTGCTGACCGAGGGGGGCGAATGGTCCCGGCTGGCCGAGGTGCTGGCGGTTCGGGTGGCTTCCGAGCCGGACGGCGCGGAGCGGGTCCGGCTCCAGGAGAAGCTGGCAGCCGTGGAGATGGAGCAGCTCGATCGCCCGGCCGACGCCTTCCGGACCCTGTCGCGGGCGTTGACGCTCGACCCGCGCCGCGCCTCGGTGCGTGCGGCCCTGGAGGAGGCGGCTCGCCAGGCGCGGCTGCTCCCCGAGCTCTGCCGGGCCCTCCGTGCGGCCGCCGCCGCGGTGGGGGAGGACCCTCCGGTGCGCCGGTCGCTGGTTCGGCGCGCCGCGGAGGTGATGGAGCGTGAGCTGGGACAGCCCGAGGCGGCGGCCGGAGCCTGGCGCGAGCTGGCGGCGCTCGACCCGGCCGACCGCGAGGTGGCGGGCGCGCTGGTCGAATGCGAGGGGCGAATCCGGGCCCAGGTCGAGGAACTGGTCAGGCTGGAGGCGGCGCACGCCGCGGCCACTGGCGCGGCCCGGCGCCAGACCGGCAGCGCCCTGGCGCACGGCCTGGCCGCGGCGGGGCGGAGCGGGGCGGCGCTGGCGCTCTGGCGCGAGCTGCTGGCGGCGTCGGCCGACGACGCCGAGGCGCTCTGGGGTCTCCACGCCGCGCTGGAGGCGACTCCCGGGGCGGTGGCGGCCGAGGAGCGGATGCAGGTCCTGGCGCAGCTCGCCTCGCTCTCCCGCGCCGTCCCGCAGCGGGCCGAGTTGGAGTTGGAGCGGGCCTCGATCCTGGTCGAACCGCTGGGCCGGCTCGGCGAGGCGGCCGGCGTGGTCACCGCGCTGCTCACCGCCGGTGGCGTCACCTCCTCACAGCAGCAGGTGGCGGTCGGGCTGCTGGAGCGGCTGCTGGCCCGCGGCGTCGATCCGCTCCGCATCGCCAGGGTGTTGGCGCCGGTCCACGCCGCGCGCGGCGAGTCCCGGAAACAGGTGGCGATGCTGGAGCTGGTGGCCCGGCGGCTGCCGCCAAGCGCCGATCCGTGGGAGCGGGCTCGCCACCTCCTCGACGCCTCGGCCATCCGCGCCGGCCGGATGGGGGACGCCCGCGGCGCCCTCACCGTGGCGGCCGAGGCCCTGCGCGCGGCCCCGGGCCACCCCGAGGCCCGCAAGCGGTGCGAACAGCTGGCCCGCCAGGTCGGAGCTCAGGCCGAGCTCTTCACGCTGCTGGTCGCCGCGGCGCGACAGCTCGCCGGCAAGCCGGAGGACGAAGTGGTGCTGCGCCGCCGCGCCGCCGCGGTCGCCGAGGAGGAGCTGGGGGCCTCCGACGCCGCGGCGGAGGAGCTGCGCCGCTGTCTGGTGCTCCGCCCCGGAGACCCCGAACTGCTGGCCACGCTGACCCGCGTCTGCCTGGTGGCCGAGCGCTGGGAGGAGGCGACCGAGCTGCTGGGCGAGCGGGCCGCCGCCGCCGCCGGGAGCGAGAGGGCGGTGCTGCTCGGCCAGATGGGAGAGGTGCTGCTGGAGCGGCTGCAGCGCGCCCCGCAGGCCGTAGAGGCCTATCGCGGCGCGCTCGAGCTGGTGGCCCCGGCCGGCCGGAGCCGGCTGCTGGCGGCGCTGGCAGCGGCATTGGGCGTGGCCGGCGACGTGGCCGGGCAGGCCGAAGCGCTCAACCAGCAGGCGGCCGCCACCGACGATCCGATCGAGGCGGCCCGGGCCTCGCGCGAGAGCGCCCGCCTGGCGGCGGGACTGGGAGACCGGGCCGGGGCCGTGGCCCGGCTGGCGGCCGCGCTGCGGTCCGACCCGACCGACATGGCGGCCATCGGCTCGCTGGAGCAGGCCATGACCGACCCGGAGCCGGAGGTGGTGCTGGCCGCCGCCGAGGCGCTCCTGCCGGCCTACGGTGCCCGGGGCGACCTGGCCGGGAGGGTGAGGGCGCTCACCGCGGTGGCCCGGTCCCATCCAGTCCAGGACGGGCGCGCCGGTTCCTGGCACCAGGTGGCGCTGCTCCACGAGCAGGCTGGCGCGGCGCCGGCCGAGGCGCTGGCGGCGGCCATCGAGGCGGTGCGGGCCGGTCCGGGCGACCCGGAGCTGCGCAGTGAGGTGCGGCGCGTCGCCGACCTCAACCACGACGCCGAGGCGGCGGCCCGGGTCCTCGAGGAGGCGGCCGAGGCGCTCGGCCCGGCCGAGCGGGTCAACGTGCTGCGCGAGCTGGGTGACTGGTGCGAGCGCCGGCTCGAGGCGCGCGACCGGGCGGCCGCGGCGTGGGAGAGGTTGCTGCTGGTGGTCCCCGAGGACAGCGGCGCGCTGGCGGCGTTGCGGCGGCTCTACCGGGCATCCGAGCAGTGGCCGAAGCTGCTCGACATCTGCGAGGCGATCGCCACTCGCGCCTCATCGCCGACCGCCCAGCAGGACCCGCTCCGCGAGATCGCCGCCCTGGCCGAGTCGAAGCTGGGCGACCTGCCCCGCGCCACGGAGGCCTGGCGGCAGGTGGCGGTGCTGGCCCCGGAGGACCGCGACGTGGCGGCGGCGCTGGAGCGGCTGCTGACCACTCTCGAGCGCCACGCCGACCTGGCGGCGGTGCTGCAGGCGCGGCTCGGCCTCGGCTTCGATGCCGAGGCGGCCTTTCGACTGGCCGAGCTGCGCCGGGTCCGCCTCGGCGATCCGGCCGGTGCGCTGCTGCTCCACGCCGAGCTGGCGCGGCGCGAACCGGGCCGGACCGGGCCGCGCGAGGCGCTGGCGCTGCTCTCGGCCCTGCCCGGGGCGGTGGGGCGCGAGGCGCTCGAGGCGGCCGACGCCGCCCTCAAGGCCGCCGGCGACCACGCCCGCCGCGTCGCCATCCGCGAAGCGCGCCTGGCGGCGGTGGACGAGCCGCTGGAGCGATCGCGGCTACAGGCCGAGGTGCGGGCCCTGCTGGAGGGCGAGCTCGGCGATGCCGCGGCGGCGCTCTCCTCGGCCACCCGGGCCTTCGCCGAGGGCGGGCCGGGGCGCGGCCAGGCCGAGGCGGACCTGCGCCGGCTGGCGGCGGGGCAGGGGGCGCTCGAGCAGCTGGCCGACGCCTACCTGGTGGCGGCCAGCAGCGGCAGCGACGGCGGCGAGGAGGCGGTGGATTGGCTGCGCAAGGCGGCCCGCGTCCACGATGCCGAGCTCGACGACGGTCCGGGCTCCATCGCCATCTGGAAGAGCGTGCTGGATGCGCTGCCCGAGGACGCCGAGGCGCTCGAGGCGCTGGAGCGGCTCTACGCCGCGGTCACCGCGGTGCGCGAGCAACTGGAGATGGCGCTGCGGCGGGCCACGCTGGCCAGCGGCGAGGCCCGGGTGCCGGCGCTCCTCCACGCCGCCGAGATAGCCCGGCAGGCGGCCGACAGCGACGCCGAGATCTCCTCCCTCTCGGAAGCGCGGCTGGTGGCGCCTCGCGACGAGGCGGTGATGGTGGTGCTGGAGGATGCGCTGGCGCGGGCCGGCCGGACCGCGGCGCAGGTCGAGGTGCTCCATCACCTGGCCGGGCTGGTCGCCGACCGCGACCCGGCCGAGCGGCTGGCGCTGCTGCTGAAGCGAGCCCGGGTGCTGGAGACCGACCCCGATCCTCGCCGGCCTATCGACGCCTACACCGCGGTGCTGGCCGAGTCACCGCGCGACGCGGGTGCGGTGGCCGGGCTTGAGCGGCTCCTCGATCGGCCCGAGGCGCGCCCCCAGGCCCAGCGCATCCTCGAGGACGTGCAGCGTCTGGCCGGCGATCCACTTCGGCTCGCCGCGCTGCTGGAGATCCGCCTGGAGGGGGCGCCAGCCACCCACCGCGCGGCGCTGCTGGCCGAGATCGCCGGGCTGCTCGAGCGCGGGGGTGAGCGGAGCGCGGCTTTCCAGGCCCGGCTGCGGGCCTTCCAGGAGGCGGTGGCCGGCGGCGCCGACGAGCCGGCGGTCCGGGCCGATCTGGAGCGATTGGCCGGGGACACCGCGGCCTGGGAGACGGTGGCCCAGGCCTACCAGGCGGCCCTGCCGAAGGTGCCGGCGGTCGCGCTGGAGCTGCGCCGGCGGCTGGCAACCATCTGCGGAGAACGGCTCGGGAATCTGGACCGGGCGGTGGCGTGGTGGGATGAAGTGGCTACCGGTGACCCCGGGCCGGAGCCGATGGCGGCGCTGGTCCGCTTGCGCCGGCGGCAGGGGGCGAAGCGGGAGCTGGTCGCTGCGCTGCTGCGGCTGGCCGAGGCGACGCCAGCCCCGGAAGCGCGCAAGGAACATCTATTCGAGGTGGCCAAGATCATGGACGAGCAGCTCGCCGATCGCGAGGGTGCCATCGAGGCGTACCGAAAGATCCTCTCCATCGATCCCGAGGACCCGGGCGCGCTGCGCCTGCTCGGCCGCCTGCTGGGCGTGGCCGAGCGCTGGGAGGAGCTGGCCGCGGTGATGGATCGGGAGGGCGCGGCCGCCGCCAGCCGCCCCGATGCCAGCGCCGAGTCGGCCGAGCTCCGCTACCGGCTCGGCCGGATCCGCCAGACCCGGCTGGCCGACGCCGCCGGTGCCCTGTCCGCCTACCGCCAGGTGCTGGAGCGGGCTCCGCGCCACCCCGGAACGCTGGGCGCCCTGCAGGAGCTGGCCCGGACCAGCGGTCCGGTCGCTCTCGACGCCGCCTTGCTGCTGGAGCCGATCTACGTCGCGGAGAACGAGCACGCCAGGGTCATCGAGGTGCTCGAGGCGCGGGTCCAGAACGAGTCAGCCCCGGCGGTCCGCTCCGAGCTGCTGCGCCGCGTCTCCACCCTCTACGGCACGCAGCTTCGCAACGTCGAGCTCGCCTTCACGGCCGCCGGGCGCGCCCTCAACGCCGACCCCGACTCGGTCGCTGCCCTTGAGCTGCTGGTCGGCCATGGCCAGCAGGCCGGGCTCGCCGAGCAGGTGCGGGAACTGCTCGTCGAGAACGCCGACCGGGCCCACCTGCCGGCCGCACGCGTCGAGTACCAGCGCCACCTGGCCCGGTTGGAGCAGGACACGGCCCGGTCCGCCGAGGCCTGGCAGCGGCTGCTGGAGCTGGCGCCGGAGGATCGCGAGGCGAGCGCCGGGCTGCTCGATACGCTGCGCGGTGGCACCGACGCCGAGGCGCTGGAGAAGGCGCTGCGCCGCGCCCTGGCGCTGGAGGATCGGCCCGGTGCGCGGGAGGCGCTGCTGGCCGACCTGGCCATGCTGCAGGAGGAGCGGCTCGGGGACCCGGGCGGCGCGGCGGCGACGCTGAAGCGGCTGCTGGAGCTCTCGCCGGGGAACCGCGAGGCCATGGCCCGGCTCGACCGCCTCCACGTGGCTGGCGAGCGCTGGGTGGAGCTGGGAGATCTCCTGTCGCGCCAGCTGGCGGCGGCCCGCCAGGCCGATGACGCCCCGGCGGTGCTGGTGCTCCGCCAGCGGCTAGGCGAGCTCAAGGAGACGCGCCTTCTCGACCGGGAGGGCGCGCTGGCCCTCTACGAGGAGGTGCTGGCGCAGCGGCCCGACTCGCCCGAGGCGATCTCACGGCTCTCCTCCATGCTCGAGAAGGACCCCTCGAACGCCCGGGCCGCGCAGGCGCTGGAGCAGGCCTACGCGGCCGCCGGCGACCACAGGCAGCAGGCCATGGCGCTGGAGACCCGCGCCGCCGGCCGACCCGATCCGACCGAGCGCAAGGTGCTCTGGCTGCAGCTGGCCGACCTGCGCGAGGGGGCGCTGGCCGAGCCCGAGCTGGCCTTCGTGGCCCTCTCCCGTGCCTTCCGCGACGACCCGGCCGACGCGGCCCTGCGCGCCCGCGTCGAGCAGCTCTCGACCACCACCGGCCAGTTCGAGGAGCTGGCGGCGCTCTACGAGGACGAGGTCGACAAGCTGCAGCCGGCACCCATGGCGGCGGTGGCGCTGGTGCTGGGCCGGCTCTACGAGGAGAAGCTCGACGGTCCACCTCAGGCGGCCGGGTGGTACCAGCGCGCCCGCACCCTCGACCGGGCCGCCGAGCCGGTGGCCTTGGTTGCGTTGGAGCGGCTGCAGCAACGGCTCGAGGCCTGGCCGGCGCTGGCCGAGGTGCTGCATGCCCGAGCCACGGCATCGGTCGGTGCCGAGCGGGTCCAGTTCCTCTACCGGCTGGGCCGGCTCTGCGAGGAGCGGCTGGCCGTCCCGGATCAGGCGGCCCAGGCCTACGAGCAGGCCCTGCTGGGCGACCCGCGCCACCTGCCGTCGCTTCAGGCGCTCGAGGTGCTCTACGAGGCGGCCGGGCGAAAGGAGGAGCTGGCTGCCAACCTGGGCGCGCAGCGCCTGGTGGCCGCCGACGGCGCTTCGCGGGAGCGGCTGCTCTCCAAGCAGGCCGGGCTGGCCACCGAGCTGGGGCGCATCGAGGAGGCGGTCGACCTCTGGCGCGAGTTGCTGGGGATGCGCGCCCGCCACGAGGAGGCGCTGGCGGCGCTCGAGGAGCTGCTGCAGCAGCTGGAGCGCTGGAGCGAGCTGGCCGCGCACCTGCGGGTCCGCGTCGCCGCCACCGTGGATCGGCGCGAGGTGACCCGGCTCAACGACAAGCTCGGCTGGCTGATGGGCGTGAAGCTGGGCGATCCGGCCCAGGCCATCCAGTCCTACAGGGCGGTGCTGGCCTCCGACCCGAGCAACAGGCGGGCGCTCGAGTCGCTCCGGGACATCTACGCGGCCCAGGGCGATCTCGAGGCCCTGGCCAGCACGCTGCGCCAGCTCATCCCCAGGCAGGAGGAGCCCTCCGGAGTGAAGCGCATCCGGCTCGAACTGGCCGAGGTGCTGGCGCGGGCCGGGCAGAAGCTGGCGGCGGTGGAGCAGGGCAAGCTGGCCTTCGGCATCGAGCCGCACACCGTCGAGGAGCTGGTGCGCATCGAGGAGGTCTTCCGCTCCGCTGGCGCCGCCGCCGACGGCATTCGCGCCGCCGAGGCCCGCGCCGCCCTGCTGGCCGAGAGCGGTGGACCGGCCGAGGCCATCCCGGCCTGGCTGGCGGTGGCAGAGCTCTGGACCGTGCAGAAGCGGCCCGACGCCGCGGTCGCCGCGCTCGACAAGGTGCTGGCGCTCGACGCCGGCAACCGGCCGGCCTTCCAGCAGCTGCGCGCCCTGCAGTCGGCCGCGGGCAACTGGCGGGCCTACGCCGACCTCTGCCTGCTCTTCGCCCCCCACGCCGAGGCGGAGGAGCGGCTGGCGCTCTTGAAGGAGGTGGCCGCGCTGCGGGAGCAGCGGCTGGGCGAGAAGCACATGGCCTCGCTGGCCTGGAACCGGGTGCTGGGCGAAGCGCCCGGCGACGAGCAGGCGCTCGCCGAGTGCTGGCGGCTGGCCCACGAGGCCAAGGACCAGGACACCCTCTCGGTGGTGCTGGAGGACGCGGCCGACAAGGCCCGCGGCATGGTGCGGGCCCGGTTGCTGCTCAAGCTCGGCTCCTTGCTCGACGCGCCGCCGCTCGACGACGCCGAGGGGGCCGAGAACGCCATCCGTCGGGCCCTGGAGGCAGACCCGGCCAACCCCGAGGCGCTCGACGCGCTGACCGGGCTCTTCAAGCGGCGCGGCCGGGTCAACGACCTGGTCATCGCCTTGGAGCAGAAGCTCGAGTCGGCAGCCGGCCTCGACGAGAAGAAGGTCCTGCTGCTCGAGGTCTCCAGGCTCTACGACGAGGTCATCCACGACGTCGACGAGGCGGTGGTGGCGCTCAAGCGCATTCTCGAGCTGGACGGCGGCGACCCGGCCGCCCTCGAGGCGCTGGCGGCCCTCTTCCGGCGCGAGCACCGCTGGGGAGAGCTGGCGGCCACGCTGGGCCGGGCCCGCGACCTGGCCGGTGACGACCAGGCCCGGCTCGGGTGGCAGTTGCAGGTGGCCGGGCTCAACGAGAACGAGATCGGCGACGACGAGGCGGCGGTGGAGGACTACCGGACCGTGCTCGGGCTCGACGACCGGAACGCCACCGCGCTGGCCGGCCTGGAGCGGCTCTACACCAAGCTCGACCGCTTCGCCGAGCTGAACCGGGTCTACGAGCGCCAGGTCCAGCTCTCCCAGGATCCAGCCGAGCAGGTGCGCATCCTCGCCAAGAGCGCCGGCATCTTCGAGGAGAAGATGCACGATCCGGCGCGGGCCACCGGCCAGAACGAGGCCACCCTGCGCATCGACGGCGGCAACCTCCCGGCCATCAAGGCGCTGGAGCGCCTCTACCGCGACCAGGGGCTCTTCGACCGGCTGCTCACGGTCATGGACCACCACCTCAAGTTGCTCACCGACCGCAAGGAGCAGGTGGCGCTGATGGTGACCATCGGCGAAGTCTGGTGGAAGGAGATGTCGCGCGTCGACCGCGCCGAGGCCAACTTCAACCAGGCCATCCAGCTCGACCCCGAGTCGCGGCAGGCGGTGGGTGCGCTCGGCCAGCTCTACGAGCGCAGCGGCAACTGGAACCTGGCGCTCGACATGCTGCAGCGGGAGGCGCGCATCGCTGGCGCCAGCCGCGACGCGGTCGGCATCTACGTCCGCATCGGCGCCATCGACGAGGACATGCTCCTCGACCTCAACGCCGCCAAGGAGGCCTACGGCAAGTCGCTGGCGCTCGATCCGGGCTGCCTGCCGGCCATCCGGGCCATGAAGGGGATCGCCGAGCGCGAGGGGAACCGCGACGCCTACCTCGAGTTGCTCACCGCCGAGGCCCGCTACGCCGAGGATGACGAGCAGAGGGCCGACCGCTGGAGCGAGGTGGGGCGAATCCACCAGGAGGAGCGCGACGACCGCGAGAGCGCGGTGCGCGCATACGAGGAGGCCCTCAAGCGAAAGGCAGACCACCTGCCAGCGGCCCGGCCGCTTTCCGACCTCTACGTCGGCCTGCAGCGTTGGCCCGACGCGGCGCGGGTGCTCGACACCATCGTCCGCACGCTAGAGGGCGGCGGCGACGCCAAGGAGATCTGCCGGCAGAGCTACCGGCAGGGCTACGTGGCCGAGAAGCTGGAGCAGCGCGAGCAGGCGCTGCGCAGCTACCGGCGGGCCTACGAACTCGACGCCACCTACTTGCCGGCGCTCGAAGGGCTGGGCAACCTGCTGGTGGCCGAGGGGCAGCTTGAGGAGGCGCTCCGCATCTTCACCGCCATCATCATCCACCACCGCGACCAGCTCACCGACCTCGAGGTGGTGGAGACCCACTGGCAGATCGGCGAGGTGGCTGACCAGCTCAAGCAACCCGACCGCGCCATCGGCAGCTTCAAGAAGGCGCTCGAGCTCGACGGCGGCCACGAGCCGTCACGCCGCGGCCTGATCCGGCTGCTGGAGGCGGCCGGCGACTGGGAGGGAGTGGTGGAGCAGCGCCAGCGGCTCTTGCCGGTGCTGGATGGGCGGGCACGCTTCGAAGCCCTGGTCGCCATCGGGCAGGCCTGCCGCGACCACCTGCAGGATCCCTACCAGGCCATCGACGCCTTCCTGGGCGCCTCCCGGCTGGTTCCGACCGACTTGCCGGTCACCGAGGCGCTGCTGGCGCTCTACCGCGAGACCCGGCAAGGGCAGAAGGCGGCCGACGTGCTCGGGCAGATCATCGGCCGCCCCGAGGTGCAGGTCGACGCGCCGCGCGCCGCCCGGCTCCACGTGCTGCTGGCCGAGATCCTGCGCGATGAGGTGAAGGACGAGGCCGGGGCGCTGGCGCAGTTCGAGAAGGCGCTCGACCTCAACCCGCGCCTGACGCAGGCCTTTGCCTGGATCGAGGAGACGCTGGGGCGCGCCAAGCGCTGGAGCGAGTTGGAGCAGGCCTACCTGAGAATGGTGCAGCGGCTCCCCAAGACGCCCGACGCGGCCGCGGCGCGGCTGGCGCTCTGGAAGACGCTGGGCGACCTCTACCGCAACGTGCTCAAGAGCGACGACGGCGCCCGCATGGCGTACCAGGTGGTGTCGCGCGCCGATCCCGAGGACGCCGTGGCGGTCGAACTCTACGCCGACCTCTCGTCGCGCGCGCCCGGCCAGGAGGCCGAGGCGGTGCAAGCCTACCGGCAGCTGATCAAGCTGGGGGCCAAGCAGCAGAAGGCGCTCTCGGCGCTGGTCTCGATCTATGCCACCCGCAAGCAGTTCGACCGGGCCTACTCGGCCGCGCAGGTGCTGGTGCACCTGACCGGGCAGGGAACCCCGGAGGACGTGGCGGTGGTGGGGCGGCTGCGCAAGTTCGCCCGCGACCAGGCCGCCAAGCCGCTCGACGACAAGCTCTGGGGGCTGCTGCTCCACGAGCGGTTGCTCGGGCCGCTGGCTGAGATCATGGCGCTGCTGGCGGTCCACGCCCAGCCCATGTTCGTGCAGACCCCCAAGGAGCTGGGGCTCAACCTCAAGAAGGACGAGGTAGACGTGCCGAAATCGATGCTCTTCCTCGTCAACATGTTCAAGTATGTGGCCCGCACCCTGGGGGTGGAGCCGCTTCGGCTCTTCCGCCGCGAGGAGGTGCCGAGCAGGCTTCAGCTGGTGCCGACCGATCCGCCGGGCGTGCTGGTGGCGGAGGCGCTCTTCTCCGACCGGCCCAAGAAGGAGCTCTGGTTCGCGCTCGGCAAGGCGCTGGCTTTCTGCCGCCCCGAGCTATACATGGCGCGGCTCATGACTCATGACCAGCTCGACCTGATATTCCAGGCGGCCTGCAGCGTCGGCACCTCCAAGTTCGTGGTGACCGCCGACCCTCACCTGGTGGCCAAGCTCAAGACCGAGCTGGAGAAGGTGTTGCCGGAGAAGGTCCGCGCCAACACCCTCAAGCTGCTGGCGCGGCAGTACTGCGACGTGCAGCACCCCGGCGACGTGCGCGCCTACCTCGACGGCGCCGAGCTGACCTCGAACCGGGTCGGGGCGCTGCTGGCCGCCGATCTGGAATTCGTGCGGCGTGGCGTCCTGGGTGAAAAGGCCCAGGTGTCCAAGCTGCGTGACGAGACGAAGGTGAAGGACCTTTCGAACTTCTGCATCTCGGAGGATTATGCGGCTCTCCGGGAACAGCTGGGTCTCGCGGCCGTCACTCCCGCCTGAGCGTGCCATGAAATTCTCCTGCGACAGCTGCGGCGCGTCCTACATGATCTCGGACGAGAAGGTCGGTCCGAACGGGGTCAGGGTCCGCTGCAAGAAGTGCGGAAATCAGATCACGGTGCGCCGCGCCGGCGAGGCGCCGGCCGTCCCGGTGCTCGAGCGCAGCGCGCCGGCGGAGGCACCGGGGCTCGACGAGGAGCTTGGGAGCGCCTTCGACAACGCCTTCGGCGACCAGCCGGTCGCAGCGGTGGCCGCGGCAGCCGATCCCGCCCCGGCTCCCTTGTCCGCCGCGGTCGCGTCCGCCCCGTCGGCGCAGGAGTGGTACGTCGCCATCGGCGAGGCCCAGGTCGGTCCGTTGCCGCTGGTCGAGGTGCGCAAGCGCTGGGAGGCCGGTGACATCGGCCCCGACTCGCTGGTCTGGCGCCCGGGAATGGCAGAGTGGGGCCCGCTCTCCAGCGTGGCCGAGCTGGCCGCCTTCCTGGCCCCGGTGCCGCAACCGTCCGCACCCTCGGCAGCCCCGGCCGCCTCGGTCTTCGCCGCGCCAGGCGCCGCGCAGGCTCGCCAGGTGTCGCCCCAGGCCCGCCCGGCCGCCACCGCCACAGAGGTGGAGTGGAAGCCGTCGGGCGCGAGAGCACTGGCGGAGCTGGCCAACGAGGAGCTGGCGATGCGCAGCGTGGCTACGGCCGAGAAGCCGGTCCCGGCCCGCTCGGTGATGGAGCAGCTGCCCGACTCTGGCGGCGTCGATCCGACCGGCGCCATCCCGTTGCCAATCAAGGCCCTGGAGAGGACCGGTGAACGGCCGGTCCGGCGCTCCTCGGTAGCCCGCGGCGCCGAGGAACTACGCCACAAGAGGACCGTGCGAACCGTGGTGTTCGGCGCGCTGCTGGGGATGGTGGTGTTCGCCGGCGGTGTCTTCGCCTGGTTCCATTTCTCCGCCATGCCCGCGGCTCCAGCCGCGGTGGTCGCGGCGCCGGCGCCGCCTCCCGCCGTCGCCCCGCCGCCGGCCGCCGACCCGGTCGCGGCAGGCAACGCCCTGGCCGCCACGCCGGCCGACACCAACGCCGTGGCCGTCGCCGCCCCGGCGCCGGGCGCGC
>JANPOM010000212.1:0-4032 GCA_031427995.1 Anaeromyxobacter sp.
CAGCTTGGAGTCCCGGTTCGAAGCGGCGGAGCGGGCTCGCAGCTCGAGGCGTGTCCGGCCGAAGGCCAGCGACGTGCCTTTCAGCAACCTCGCCTCGGTGACCGGCAGCTCGTCGACGAAGGTGCCGTTGCGGCTGCCCAGGTCCACCACCCAGAGTTCATCCCCGCGACGCTCGATGAGGGCGTGCATGTTCGAGATCCAGGGATCGTCGATCTGGAAGTTCGCCTCCAACGACCGGCCGACCACGACCGGGACGTCGGGGATGGCGAAGCAGGCCCCGGCGCAGGGGCCATTGAGCACGACGAGATCGACCACGGCATCCTCTGGGCAGGGTCCAAAGCCATGCTAGCATCAACGGAGTCAAGCTCATGGATCACCCGAACGCGCCAGACCAGGAAGGGCGGGTGGGGATGCGCGTCGAGCCTGCGCTCCCCGAAGTGGAAGGGCGAGTGCTCGGTGGCCGATATCGGTTGTTGCGCAAGCTCGGCACCGGTGGCATGGGCTCGGTCTGGCTCTGCGAGCACGTGGCCCTGGGCCGGCGCTACGCCCTCAAGGTGCTGAACGCCGATCGCGCCGCCAGCCCCGAGCTGCTGAAGCGCTTCCAGCAGGAGGCCCGCGCCGCCAGCGGCATCGCCCAGGAGAACGTGGTCGACGTCATCGACTCCGGTGAGGATGCCGGCGGCGAGCACTTCTACGTGATGGAGGTGCTGGACGGGCGAACCCTTGGCCAGGTGCTGCGCGAGGATGGTCCACTGCCGGTGAATAGGGCGCTGCAGCTGATGGAGCAGGTCTGCCGGGCGCTGGCCGCCGCCCATGGGCGCGGCGTGGTCCACTGCGATGTCAAGCCGGACAACGTCCTGGTGCAGCGGCTGCCCGACGGCCGCGAGCAGGCCAAGCTCATCGACTTCGGCATCTCGCGCCTGCCCGACGCCGGCCGGCTCACCCGCGACGGCGAGGTCATCGGCACGCCCGAGTACATGTCGCCGGAGCAGGCGGCCGGTGACGCAGTGGACGCGCTCACCGACGTCTACGCCGCAGGTGTGCTGGCCTTCGAGCTGCTCACCGGGTGCCTGCCCCTGGTCGGTCCGACCGCCATCGCCACCCTGGTGGCGCACCAGACCAGGGCCCCCGAGCCGCCCGGCCGCCACCGGCCCGGCCTGGCGCCGGCGGTGGACCGGCTGGTGCTGCGGGCCCTGGCCAAGCGCCCTGCCGACCGGTTCCCCTCGATGCAGGCCATGGCCTCCGAGCTCATGCGGGTGCGGCTCCTGGCCAGCTCGGCCGGGCCGGAGCGCGACGGGGAGCCGCGGTCGGGGCAGGTGGAGACCTTGCCGCTGCCCGCCACGCCGGCGCGGCTCGAGGCCAGGCAGGTGACGTCACCCCGTGACCGGCGCCAACCGGCGCCTCGCCCGGCGCGCTGGCCGGGGCTGGTCCTGGCGATGCTGGGCGCTTCGGTGGCGCTGGTCGCGGCGGCGTTGGCGGTGAGCCGCTGGACCCGGCCGGCGCCGGCGCCAGTCCTGCTCCAGACCCCCCTGGCGGTGCCGGCCGCGGCGCGCCCGATCCCCGACGAGCCGCCCCAGCCGGTGGTCCCGCGCCCCATCGACGACGACCCGGCCTCACCCGGTCGAGGGGCCCGGCCGGCACGCGCCCGTCCGCCGGCCGAGGCGCCGGTGCACGATCCCTACGGGCCTGCTGATACGCTCAAGGCCGATCCCTTCAAGTGATCCGACCACTCCTCATCGCCTGCGCCGCCCTGGCGCTGCTCCTCGCGGCGCCCTCCCGCGCCGCCGACGAAGTCACCGAGGCGCGGGCGCACTTCGACCAGGGCAGCAAGCTCTACCGGGCCGGCAGGTTCCGCGACGCCATCGTGGAGTTCGACGCCGCCTACCGGATCAAGCCGCACGGAGCCATCCACCACAACGTGGCCCAGTGCCGCGAGAAGCTGGAGCAGTGGCCGGGGGCGCTGCAGGGCTACCAGGACTACCTTCGCGAGGTGCCCGAGGCCCGGGACCGGGCCGCGGTGCGCGCCACCATGGGGCGCATCGAGCGGCGGCTGGCGGCGGCTGGCGTGCAGGCGCTGCTGGTCTACACCGACCCGCCCGGCGCCGCGGTCCGCATCGACGGCAAGCCGCGCGGACGAACGCCGTACCATGTGACCCTCGCGCCAGGCCTCTACCGGGTGGCGCTGGCGCTCAACGGCTTCGCCCCCGAGGAGCAGGAGGTGGAGGTGAACATGGCCGGCACGCGCCTGGTCGACGTGGTGCTGCAGTCGCGGGCGCCAGGCGCGGCCGCGGCGGCGGCACGCCCAGGCGCGAACCCTGCGGCGCCGGTGGCTGCGCCTTCCACCGTTCCGTCCACGGTGCCAGCCGCAGCGCCAGCCAATGCGTCGGCACCTGCCTCGGTCACTCCGCGGCCGACCTCGTCGTCCCCCTGGCCGGCGGCGGCCTCCGCGCCCGCGGGTTCGCCCGCCCCTGCGACCTCGGCGCCACCCGACCTGGCGGCGAGGGCGGCCCCTGCCCAGCCGGAGGCCCTGTCACCGGCGCCGCCATCGGCACCGCCGCCACCGAGCAAGCCGCGCGTCGCCATGTGGGTGGCAGGGGGCGTGGCCGTGGCCGCGGGGGTCGCCGGGGCGGCCTACGGCGTCTCCGCCGGCCGGAAGGCTGCGACGCTCCGTGACGGCAACGTCCACGCCGACGCCGCGGCGCTGGCCAGGGACGCCCGGCAGAGCGCCTCCACCGCCAACCTGCTCTACGGGATCTCCGGGGTAGCGGCCGCGGCCGGGGTCACGCTCTTCTTCCTCGAAGGGAAGTTCTGATGCGCCGCACCCTGCTCCTCTGCCTGGCGGTGGCCGCCGCGTCGGCCGCCTGCACCGTCCACGTGGAGGGGGCGGCCTGCCGCGTCCCCGGCACCACCGGCGACTGCCCGGCGGGCCAGGCCTGCGGCACCGGCTCGACCTGCAGCGTGGCGGCGGCGGCGTGCGCGCCCTGCGCAGCCGGCGCCCTCGAGTGCCGCTCCGGCTCCATCGACGTCATGACCTGCAGCGCCGCCGGCGATCCGGCCTGCGGCAGCTGGATGGTGGCGACCAGGTGCCTGGCCGGGCAGCAGGCCTGCCAGGTCCCGACGGTCGGCGACCCGGCCTGCGTCTACCTGGAGGGGGCGAGCTGCAGCGTCACCGGGGCCACGACCGGCTGCCCGCCCGGACAGGCCTGCGGCACCGGGCTGACCTGCAGCGTGGCGGCGGCGTCGTGCGCGCCCTGCGTGGCTGGGGCCAAGACCTGCCAGTCCGGCAGCACCGACGTGAAGACCTGCAGCGCCGCCGTCGATCCGGCCTGCGGGACCTGGGTGGTGGCGGCCGCCTGCCTGGCCGGGTTGCAGGCCTGCCATGCTCCGCCGGTCGGAGATCCGACCTGCGTCTACCTGGAGGGGGTGGCCTGCAGCGTCATCGGGGCCACGACCGGCTGCCCGCCCGGCCAGACCTGCGGCACCGGGCTGACCTGCGTGTGCGACGCCTGGACCGTCGTCCCCGGCGGGAGCGCCGAGGCCTGCACCAGGCCATCGATCACCTCCGCCATCGCCGAGGCGGTGAAGTTCCCGGCCCCGCTCGTGCACCTCGGCGGCTCCTCGCCGGCGACCTACGGGAACGAGCTCGACGACGCGGCGCCCATCGTCGTGCCGGCGGGCGTGACGCTGGTCGGAGACGAGGCGACGCCGGCTGCCGCCACCAACCGGATCATCGCGGTGCAGGGGCCGGGACCGGAGGGGCTGGTGGTGCAGGCGGGCGCCTTCGTCCGTGGGGTCGCCGTGCAGCGCGGCGCCACCGCCGCCAACGAGCTGACCATCGGCGTGCTGTTGACCGGCGGGCCGGCGGCCAGCGGCAACACCCTGGTGGCGGTCCGGGTCGATGCGATGGGCGCTGGCGGCGGGTTCGCCATCGGTCTCCGCGTCGCCGGCGGCAACGCCGTGGCCGGCGCCAACACCATCGCCGTGAGCGACGTGCTGGTGAGGGGTGCGACCGTGGCCGGGCTGGAGGTCAAC
>JANPOM010000213.1:0-1810 GCA_031427995.1 Anaeromyxobacter sp.
CCGGACAACCAGGCCGCCTGGAGAGGCGATGCTGACTTCAAAGGAAACACGGAGAACGGCAAGAACTTCGCCACGCTCGGGGCTGGGCCTTCTCTTGGGATCGCAAACGGAAAGTTCGAAGGCGGAGTGAATCGGCCTCGCGACAAGGATCTCACCGCTCCGCAATCCGGAGAGAGCTACGTCATTGGGCTCCCGGATGGAGTCAAGAACGAGGACGCGTTCATCGCCAACCTGATGCATCTCGCGGCCAACTATAAGGGGGACCTCGACTACGAGAAGTTCCCGGGCTCAGGTTACAACTCCAATTCGTTTGTGTCCGGTCTACTGAAGGCAGCTGGGGCAAAGGTGCCTGACATCAGGCAGACCGCGCCAGGCTTCAGCAAGCCCGTTCCACGAGGCAAGTTCACGAATCAGCCGGAAGCACCAGCCAAGTAGGACCTGACCGATCCCCTCATTCCCACGTTCATGGGATGTGCTGAGTTGTAGCAGTTCCGCGGGCTTGGGATCATGGTGGCGGGATGCGCACCAAAGCCATCCGCCCCCGCCGCGTGCACTCTTTCGTGTCCTCGATCTTCGACCACGGCCTCCACCAGAAGCGCGTGGCGTCTCTGGCCGACGCCACGGTGGGTGCCCTCCAGGGCGCCCAGCTCGCGGTGGGCGCGCTCGGCCGCGCTCTGGCGGTCGCCAAGGAACTCGACGGGAAGCACGCCATCAAGCAGGTGGACAGGCTCTTTTCGAACACCGGCGTGGACGTCTGGAAGCTCTTCGGGAACTGGGTCCCGTTCGTCGTCAGCCAGCGGCCCGAGATCGTGGTGGCGCTCGACTGGACGGACTTCGACCAGGACAACCAGTCCACCATCGCACTGCACCAGATCACCAAGCACGGCCGGGCGACGCCGCTCCTGTGGAGGACAGTCGTGAAGTCGGAGCTGAAGGACTGGCGGAACGAGCACGAGGACGCGCTGCTGGAGCGCTTCCGCGAGGTGGTGCCGCCTGCCACCAAGGTCACCGTCCTGGCCGACCGTGGCTTCGGCGACCACAAGCTCTACGAACTCCTCAAGGACCAGCTTGGCTTCGACTTCGTCATCCGCTTCCGCGGGGTCATCAAGGTCACCGACGAGAAGGGCGAGACCCGGGCGGCCGCGGATTGGGTGCCGGACACCGGCCGGCCGCGGACCATCAAGAAGGCCTGCGTCACCAAGACCCAGCGCGAGGTGGCCGCGGTGGTCTGCGTGCATGCCAAGGGCATGGCCGAGCCGTGGCACCTCGCGACGAGTCGGGAAGACCTGACGGGCGCCGCCATCGTTAAGCTGTACGGGCGGCGCTTCACCATCGAGGAATCCTTCCGCGACCTGAAGAACCTGCGCTTCGGCCTGGGGCTCACCGACACCAGGATCTCGACGCCGGAGCGCCGCGACCGCATCCTGCTGGTCGGCGCCATCGCGGCCTCGCTGCTCACCCTGCTCGGCGCCGCCGGCGAGTCGCTCGGCCTCGACATGAAGATGAAGGCGAACACCGTGAAGACCCGAACCCACTCCCTGCTCAACCAGGGGATCTTCTACTTCGACTGCCTCCTCAACATGAGGGCCGAGCGCGCCAGGCCGCTCATGCAGCGCTTCGATGAACTCCTCCGTCAGCACGCCGCCACCCGCGAGATCTTTGGGCTCATCTGAATGAGGGGATACCTCAGCTGCCAGGGATCATGACACCTGGGCGCGTAAATCTCGATCCGGGGGTTGTGTTCCAACATTATGGTCTTCCCGCCGACCTGGCGGGGAAGAAGGTGCTCGACGTGGGCACCTGGGATGGC
>JANPOM010000214.1:0-23028 GCA_031427995.1 Anaeromyxobacter sp.
CGGGCTGGTCCGCGACGCGCTCGAGTCGCTCCCCGACGAGGCGCGGGAGACGCTGATCCTCTACTACCGCGAGGGCCACTCCTCGGCGCAGGTGGGGCGGCTGCTCGGCCTCTCCGACGCGGCGGTGCAGCAGCGGCTCTCCCGCGCCCGGGGGAAGGTGCGCGAGGAGGTGCTGGCACGGCTCGGCGAGGCGCTGGCGCAGACCGCTCCGGCGGCCGGCTTCACGGCGGCGGTGGTGGCGCTGCTCGCCCCGCGCGCCGCGGCGGCGGCCACCGGCCACGCGGCGGGGGGCCTGATGGCGGCGCTGCAGGTTCCGAAGGCGGCCATCGCCGCGGCGGCGGCGGTGCTGGCTGCACTCGGCCTCTTCTACCTCGGGGGGCCGTGGGGACCGGGAGGCGGCGGGCCGCCGATCGTGACCATCGCCAGGCCGATCGGCGAGCGGCCGCTCTCCGAGCCGCCGCGGGAGACGCCGCGCGCCGAGGCCACGGCTCCGGCCGCCGAGGGCGAACTGGAAGCTCGAGTCACCGCGGCCGGCGCCCCGGTCGCAGGGGCGGCGCTCCGCTTCTACGCCTACATCCAGGCAGACGCCGGCACGGCCCGCCCCGCCTGGCGGCTGCTCGCGACGACCACCGCCGGCCCCGACGGAAGCGCCCGGGTCCCCGCCTCCCCCGGCGCCTACCTGGTGGCCGCCCGCGCCCAGGGCTTCGCAACTGCGCAGGTCAAGGTGGTCCGCCCCAGCGGGGAGCCGGTGACACGGGTGGCGGTGGCCCTGGAGGTGGCGGTCACCCTCGCCGGCCGGACCATCGACCGGGCCGGCCAACCGGTCCCGGTCGCCGCACTGGTGCTGGTGCGCGCCCGTGAGCGGGGCGCGCCGAACGCCGAACCGCCACCCGAGGAGCGGGACTACGCGACCAGCGACGTGCGTGGCACCTTCCGGGTGGAGGGGCTGGCGCCGGGGCTCTGGCAGCTCACCGCCGAGGCGGCCGGCCACGCGCGGACAGTCGTTGACAGGCTGGTCCTCCCCCGCTCCTCGCCGCTCGACATCGTGCTCGCATCGGCCTCCGTGATCGACGGGGTGGTGCTCAGCGCCGACGGCAAGCCGGCGCCCGGCGCCGAGGTCCGCTTCGCCGGTGGGCCGGAGCTGGTGCAGGTGGAGAGCGGCGCGTCGGGTGGCTTCGCGGCGGAGGTGACGACCGGGAGCTACCGGGTCTCGGCGGTGCGCGGCGAGGAGGCGGGTTGGGTGGAGCGATCCGTCCAGGTCGGCCCTGGCTCCCACGCCCGTGGGCTGGTCATCAAGCTCGGCACCGGGGCCCACTTCACCGGAAGGGTCCTTGACGCGACGGGGGCGCCGGTAGGCGGGGCGCAGGTCCTGGTGACCCCATTCAACGCTTCGGGCGAGCTGGCCCGGCTGGTCTCGGCCGCCGACGGCTCCTTCCGGTCCGCACCGCTTGCGCCCGGCGAGTACGACCTCGACGCCACGGCGGCCGGCCTCTCATCGACCGCAGTGAGCGGGCTGGTGCTCCTTCCCGGGCAGCGCTTCGACCTGACGCTGACGCTTCGCGGGACGGGCCGGATCGCTGGGCAGGTGCGCGGCTCGAGCGGCGAGCCGCTCCCCGGCATCCGCGTCGGCGGCGGCCTGGCCTGGGGGAGCACCTACGGTGAGATCAACGCGGAGGCGGTGACCGGCTCGGACGGACGTTACGTCCTGAACGGGCTCAAGCCCGGCGCCGTGACGGTGAATGCCCGCCGCGGCGACTCGGGGCTCGGATCCAGCCGGGCCGTCGAGGTGAAGGCTGGAGAGTCCACCACCGCCGACCTCATCCTCCCCTCGCCGGGCTTCGTGGAGGGGCGGATCTCCATGGTGGATGGAAGCCGGCTGCCGGCCGACCTCGAGGTGACGCTACGGTCAAGCCTGGGTGGCACCTGGTCGCCACTGAACACGCACCGGGCGGCGGTCGACGCCGAGGGGCGATTCCGGGCGACCCTCCCGGCTGGGCGCTGGCAGGCCATGTCCTGGAACCCCGGCCCGGCCGTGAAGACCAAGGGCTGGACGCCCGTCGAGGTGACGGCCGGCGCCACCGCACCGCTGGAGCTGAAGCTGGAGGGCGTGAAGAAGGAGTCCAGCTTCCTCAAGGTCTCCGTGCTGGAGCCGAACGGAGGTCCCTCGGCTGGTGCCCGTGTCGAGGTCTACTCCCCACCCGGCACCGCCGCGATGACCATGACCAACCCGGAGGGGACATGCGAGGTCACCCTGATGAGCCCTGAGCGCGAGACGGCCCCGCTCCTGGTGACGGCCCGCAACCAGGGACGCCGAGCCGTCCAGCTTCCGGTCCCCCCCGGCGTGATGGAGGCGACCATTCAGCTCCAGCCCGCGGCCCGGCTCCACGGGACCATCGACGCCGGCTCGCCGGTGACCGGTTTCAAGCTCCGCGTCGAGTTCGCGCCGCTCCCGCCGTTCAAGTACGCCGACACCGAGGAGCGGCGCTACAGCGGGGACACCTTTCTGCTCGCCGATGCCCCGTCGGGCGAGGCGACGCTCATCGCCGTCACCGACGACGGGCGGGCCGGGCGGGCCACGGTCCAACTCCGCCCCGGCGAGACCGCCGAGGTGAAGCTCACCGTGGCTCCCTCCGGCACGCTGCGGGTCCGGCTCCTCGACCCCACCGGCAAGCCGGAAGCCGGGGCCTACGTCATGGTGGGCGGCAAGATGATCGACGCCGCGCCCGACGGCTTCGACTTCGATCCGACCCTGGTGAAGGACGGGGCGCTGGTCGCCCCGAACCTGCCGCCCGGCCCGGTCGAGTTGGAGCTGGGCGCCCGCTGCTTCGACCCCCAGCACCGCACCGTCACCATCCCGGCCGGCCAGACCCTCGACCTCGGCGACGTCACCCTGAAACCCCTCCCCCCGTCCGCCTGCGGACGGTAGGGGCCCCCTGCCCGCGCCGCCGCGGGCAGGGCGTCTGCCAGGGCCTGATGGCGCCGCTCACCTGGCCCGATCCCTGCTGCGGCGCAGGCTACCTGGCTGCGCCGGGCTCAGGCCAAGCGAGTGGCGCTGTGACGCCGAGTGGCCCCGCCCGCCGCCCGGGGTAACATGCCGGCCGGTGTTCCCCTCCCACGCCATCCCCGGCCTGCCGCCGGCCGAGCCGACCGCGCCGGAGAGCGCCGAGCGGCTGGCCCGGCTCCGCAAGCGCTGCGGTCCGGTGGCCGAGGAGGCGCTGGCGTGCTGCCGCCTCTCGCCCGACCCCGATCTGGCGATGGCCGGGCTGGAGCGCTACCTCGACGGCGCCGGCGCGCTCCCCCCCGAGCCCGACCTGCTCGAGGCGCTCTCGCTGCTCTGCGGCGCCTCCTCGATGAGCGCCGGGCTGCTTGCCCGCTGGCCCCACCTGCTCCGGCGCACCGCCCGCTCGCCCTGGCTGCTGCGGCCGCGCACCGAGGCCTCCCTGCGCCGGCTGCTGGCCCGCGCCGCGCGACGGCTCCCCCCCGGCGACGTCGACGCCTTCTACGCGCTGCTGCGCCGGCTGCGGGCCCGCGAGGTACTCCGCATCACGCTGCGCGACCTGCGCCGGGCTCGCATGATGGAGGTGGCGGGCGAGCTCTCGGCGCTGGCCATGGCCTGCGTGGACGCCGCCATCCGCTTCCACGACGCGCGCCTGCGGCTCAAGCATGGCCCGCCGGCCGGGCTCGAGCAGCGCGAGCCGGGGGCCGGCTTCTGCGCGCTGGCCATGGGCAAGCTCGGCGCGCGCGAGCTCAACTTCAGCTCCGACGTCGACCTGATCTACGTCTACGGCGTCGACGGACAGACCAGCGGCGAGCGGTCCACCACCCACTACGCCTACTACGCGCGGCTGGCGGAACTGGTGACCGAGGCCATCTCGCGCTCCACCGAGGACGGCATGGTCTTCCGCGTCGACCTCGACCTGCGGCCGGAGGGGCGCTCCGGACCCATCGTCAACAGCCTCCGCGCCGCCGAACTCTACTACCAGACCTTCGGCCGAAGCTGGGAGCGCAACGCCATGCTCAAGGCCCGCCCCGGCGCCGGCGACGAGCCGGTGGGCCAGGAGCTGCTGCAGGCGCTCGAGCCTTTCATCTGGCGGGCCAGCCTCGATCTCGAGGTGGTGGGCGAGATCCACGCCATGAAGGCGCGCATCGACGCCCGCGCCGGCGCCGAAGGCGCGGCCGACCTCAAGCTCGGCAAGGGCGGCATCCGCGAGGCCGAGTTCTTCGTCTCGGCGCTGCAGCTGCTCCACGGCGGCAAGCCGGGCGGCAAGGCGCTGCGCGAGCGGAGCGTGCTGGCGGCGCTGGACCGGCTGCTCTTCGCCGGCGTGGTGCCTTCGCGAGACCGGGACGCCCTCTCCGACGCCTACCTCTACCTGCGCCGCTGCGAGCACCGCGTCCAGATGGTGGAGGGGGCGCAGACCCACCGGCTCCCGCCTCCCGGTGAGCGGCTCCCGCTGGCCCGCGCCATGGGCCACGCCACCGTCGAGGAGTTCGATGCCACGCTCTCGGCCCACCGCGAGAAGGTGGCCGCGATCTTCGCCGGGCTGCTGGGCACCGCGGGCGAGCAGGCCGCCCCGCTCGACCCAGAGCTGGCGCTGCTGGCCGACCAGGAGGTGGAGCCGGAGCGCCGCCGCGAGCTCGCCGCGAAGCGCGGCCTGCAGGATCCGGATCGGGCCATCGCCGCCATCGACTCCATGGCCCGGCGCTCCACCCCCTTCTCGCGCATGGGCGACCCGGCAGCGGCCGTCGGCCTGCTCTCCGACGCGCTGGAGACGCCCGATCCCGACCAGGCGCTCAGCCACCTCTCCGACTTCGCCTCGGCGCTCCGCGACCCTGCCCGCTACTTCAAGCTGCTGGGCGAGCGGCGCCGAACCACCCGCCTCCTGCTCTCGCTCTTCGGCACCTCCGACTTCCTCTCCAAGCGTTTCCTGCGCCACCCGGAGCTGATCGACGCCTTGGTGCACGCCGACGAGGTCGAACTGGAGAAGTCGGCCGAGGCCTTCGGGCGGGAGCTGGACGAGCGGCTCCGCCACGCCGGAGGCGAGGGGCTCGACGACCGGCTGGAGCGGCGGCTCGGCGAGCTGCGCCGCTACAAGGACGAGGAGATCCTCCGCATCGCGCTGCACGACATCGCCGGCTCGGTCGACCTCGCCAGCGTGGCCGGCCAGGTCACCAGCCTCGCCGAGGCGCTGCTGGCCCGGTGCCTGGCGCTGGCCGAGGAGGAGGCCGAGGCCAAGGGCTACAAGCCGCCCGGCCGGCTCTGCGTCATCGGCATGGGGAAGCTGGGCGGGCGCGAGCTCGGCTACCACTCCGATCTCGACCTGATCTTCCTCTACCCGGGCGGCGTCGAGCCCGGCTTCGAGCGCTACCCTCGGCTGGCGCAGCGGTTCATGGCCTTCCTGCAGATGCCCCTGCGGGAGGGGCGGCTCTACCAGATCGACACGCGGCTGCGCCCCAGCGGCAACCAGGGGGCGCTGGTGATCAGCGCTGACGCCTTCGCCCGCTACCACGTCGGCGAGGCGGTGCCGCTGGGCGGCGGCGAGGCCGTGGCCGGCGCGGTCCGCTCGCAGCTCTGGGAGCGCCAGGCCCTGCTGCGCGCCCGCTTCGTCGGCGGCGATGAGTCGCTCTGGCGCCGGGTCGAGGCCGAGGTGATCATCCCGGTCGCCTACGGCGTCCGCGCCGACCGGGCGGCGCTGGCCGCCGAGATCCGCCGGATGCGCGAGCGGATGGAGAGCCAGCTGGGGCGCGAGTCGACGCGCGGCCGGAACCCCAAGACCGGCCACGGCGGCCTCGTCGACATCGAGTTCGCCGCGCAGTTCCTCCAACTGGCGCACGGCCACGACCACCCCTCGGTCCGCACCAGCACCACGCCGGTGGCGCTGGACCGGCTGCGCGACGCCGGCCTGCTCCGCCCGGCCGACTACGGGCCGTTCGCCGCCGGGTACGCGTTCCTGCGGCGGGTCGAGCTGCGGCTGCGGATCGTCCACGACTACGGCGTCGATCACCTGCCCGAGAGCGGCCAGGCGCTCCACCAGCTGGCGCGCCGGCTCGGCTACTTCGGCGAAGCGCCGGGCGACCGCTTCATCGCCGAGTACACGCGGATGACCCGCGCCGTGCGCGAGGCCTTCGACCGGGTGGTCCACTAGTGCCCCGGCTTCGGCGGAGTCTCTCTTCCGCCTACCCGCAAGGGTCCGCTCCGGTCTACAATGACGCCGTGCGTCCAAGAACTTCGCTCCCGCCAAGGGCCGCGTGATCGCTCTCCCCGCCGACGAGGTGGTGGACGGCTGGAAGGCGCGATCCCGGCCCCTCGAGGAGGCCGAGCTGGGGCTGGTCCGGGCCGTCGTGGGCCGGCCGTCCTGGATCCCCGAGCGCTCCGAGCAGGCGCTCCGCTACGCCTTCAACCTCGCCCGCCTCACGCTGATCCGGCTCCCCGACGGCACCGACCTCGAGGTGGGCGGCTTCCTGGCCCCGTTCCGCGAGGAGATCCAGCCGGTCGCCACCTCGCTCTTCGTGGACAAGGTGGCGGTGGAGGCCAGCGCCGTGACCGGGCTGGCGCCGCACCTCAGCGCCCTGACCCGCGACTGGCGTGCCCGGCTGCTGGCCACCTTCGACGGGCGGCTCTCCGTCGAGACCCTCGACCGGGAGTGCTGCGAGAAGGCGCTGCTGCTGGTCTGCGGCGGCGGCGGCGGCGTGGCCTGGTCCTACCTCGGGGCCTTCGACCTCTTGCAGCAATTCGGGATCACGCCACGGCTGCTCTCTGGCGCCAGCATGGGTGCGGCGCTGGCCCTCTTCCGCGCCCGCGCCGTCCGCTGGGACGCCGAGGAGGCGGCCACCGCGCTGCATGGGCTCACCTTCCGGACCCTCTTCCGCTTCCTCCAGACCGAGTCGCGGTACGGCCTGCCGGCCGCCATGCGGCTCTACCTGCGCACCGCCATCATCGGCCACCTGCAGAAGCCGGACGGGGCGGCGCCGAGGCTGGACGAGCTTGCCATCCCGCTGGTGGTGTCCTGCGGCGGGCTGCGCACCGGTGCGCTGCCGCGCGAGCCGGAGTACTACGAGCACCTGCTCGACCTGCACGAGGGGGAGCCGCGCGAGCCGCTGGCGACGCGGGTGCCGACCGATCTGCTCAAGGTGGTGAAGGAGCTGATGCTGCAGCGCGATCGCATCGCGCGCCTCTACCTCGGCGCCGACGAGGGGACCGCCGGCTTCGACGCCATCGACGCGGTCGGCTTCTCCTCGGCGCTCCCCGGCGTCATCCACTACGACGTGCTTCGCGAGGACCCGCGCATGCACGCCCTGCTCGACGATCTCTTCCGGCGGCGCGACCTGTTCCGGCTGGTGGACGGCGGGCTCGTCGACAACCTCCCGGCGCGGCCGCTCTTCGGGCTGGCCCAGGCCGGCGCCATCGGCACGCGCAACACCTTCGTGCTCGGGCTGGAGGGCTTCGCCCCCAAGCTGACGCACCCGCTCTGGTACGGGCTGGAGCAGATCGCGGCGCAGACCACGGCGAGGAGCCGCCCCTTCGTGAACCTGCTGCGCAGCTACCAGCGCGTGCTCTCGCCGCTCGAGGTGGTGCCGGGCGCCGGCTCGCTAAAGAAGGCGGTGCAGGCCGGGCGGGCCGAGTTGCTCCCCGACATGCCGCTGCTGGCGCGGCTCTGCCGCCCCTTTCCGGCCCCTTGGTCGCCGCGCATGGTCTGACCTGGGATGACGGCCCAAATGGGGGGGCGCGATTCGAGGCAAAAGGCAGGAGTAGACCCATCTGGATGGCGGTTATGGGACTCAAGAGGGCCACGGTCAGTCAAACCGATTGACCTCTCAGGTCCCTTTCGGCTAGATTCCCGACCCCTTGCGGCATAATCATAAAAAACGCATATAATTCGATAGCTTATGCTATCTGGTCGCGATGAGGGATCGCGCCAGTTGGCTTTCAGGCTTGAGGTGAAGAGAGAATGCGGACCCGCTACGTCGATTTCGACGACCGCCACGAAGATCTGGCCGAGCGCATGCGCGCCGCGCCGCGGATCGCCGAGGACTTCCTGCGAAAGTGGGGAGTCTCCTGGCTCTTCCACGAGAACGCGCTCGAAGGGGTGGTCTACACCAGCCAGGAACTGGAACTCGGACTGGAGCACCAGCCGGTCGCCGACGCCACCTTCGTGGGGGCGCTGCGAGACGTCCGGAACCACAAGTCGGCGCTCGACTTCTGCCGCGCCGAGGCCAGGAACAAGAAGCTCAAGCTGAGCCTGACCACGCTCAAGAAGCTCTACGAACTGCTCACCGCCGGCATCGAGGGGCGCAACGCCGCCGAGTGGCGCAAGGACATGCCGCTCCACCGGAGCTACTTCCACGAGATCTCGCAACCGGCCAAGATCCTGGCGGGGCTGCAGAAGGTCTTCGAGGGGACCGAGACGTCCGAGTTCCGAAACGCTCACGCCATCCAGCGCGCGGCACGGCTCCACCACGGCCTGATGCAGATCTTCCCGTACACCGACAACTCCGGCCGGATCGGGCGGCTCTTCTCCAACATGATCCTGTTCCAGGCCGGCTACCTGCCGGTCATCGTCCACGCCACCGACCGGCAGCGGTACTACGAGTCGCTGCGCCAGCCCGAAGCGGCGCTGCGCGAGTTGACGATGGACGCCATCGGCAACGGTCTCGACCACGCCGAGAAGTTCTTCGCCGAGGCGGCCGAGGCGGGGCGCAAGCAGGTTCGCTGAGGCCCGATCCCGCCTCACTCGACCCTGGCCGGGACCCATGAGTGGGGCCCTGCCGGGGTCCCTACTTTCTCAAGGCCATGAGCTCACGGCATAATCCGACCACTCTGGAGCGTGAGTTGGGGACCATGGCGGCGGCGGGCCGCCCCGTTGTATAGGTCCGCCCCCGATGCTCCTCGGCGCACATGAAGGGATTGCGGGTGGCGTCTCCACGGCCTTTGCCCGGGCCGAGGAGGACGGGGCCGAGTGCCTGCAGATCTTCACCCGCAACGCCCGCGGCTGGGCCGCCAAGCCGCTCGAGGCCGAGGAGATCGCCCGTTTCCGCGCCGAGGCCAAGCGGACCGGGCTTCCGGCCGCCGCTCACGCCAGCTACTTGATCAACGCCGCCGGAGCCGACGCCGAGATCCGGCGCAAGAGCTGGGACGGGCTGGCCGACGAGCTGCGGCGCTGCGAGCAGCTCGGCCTCTTCGCGCTGATCTTCCACCCCGGCTCCAATCCGGACCAGGCCGAGGGTCTCAAGCTTGCCGCCGAGGGGATGACCGGGGCGATCGAGGCCGCCCCCGGCACGGTGAAGCTCCTCATCGAGACCACCGCCGGCCAGGGCTCCAGCCTCGGCCACAGCTTCGAGCAGCTGGCCGCCATCCGCGAGGCCCTCCCGGCAACGCAGCGCCGCCGCGTCGGGGTCTGCGTAGACACCTGCCACCTCTTCGCCGCCGGCTACGACCTGACCACCGACGAGGGTTACGCCTCCACCATCTCGCGGCTCGACCGGACGCTCGGGCTCGGGCTGGTGCACGCTTTCCACCTCAACGACTCGAAGAAGGGGCTCGGATCGCGCGTTGACCGCCACGACCACATCGGCGAGGGGATGCTCGGGCTCTCACCGTTCCGCCGGCTCGTCAACGACGCCCGCTTCGCCAGGACCCCAGGCTTCCTCGAGACCGACCTGCGCTTCCGCGAGAACCTCTCGGTGCTGCGCTCCCTGCTCGCATGACCTCCTCCGCCGCCCGCCCAGCGCGCTCCAGCGCGCCGAGGCCGCCGCGCGCCGGCGCGCCCGTCCGTGCCCACCGCATGTCGCTTCACCCGCTCGCCGGCGGCACTCCGGCCGAGAAGCTCGACCGGCTCCTCGCCTTCGCCAAGGGGCACCGCCGGGCGCTGGTGCTGACCCACGACAACCCGGATCCCGACTCGCTGGCCTCGGGCGTGGCGCTGGCCTGGCTGCTCGGCGAGTTGGCCGGGGTCGAGGCCCAGGTGGCCTATGGCGGCATCGTCGGACGCGCCGAAAACCGGGCCCTGATCCGCCAGCTCAAGCTGCCGGTGGTGCCGGTCTCGCGCGTGATCTTCGACGACTACGACATGATCTGCATGGTCGACACGCAGCCGGAGCAGGGGAACCACTCGCTGCCCAAGCGACACTTCCCGGACGTGGTCATCGACCACCACCCGGTGCGCGCCGAGACCCGGCTGGTCTCGGTCGCCGACGTGGGCGGGCCCATCGGCGCCACCTCGACCGTGGTGGTCGAGTACCTGCGGGCCAGCCGGCTCAAGATCCCGCCGGCCATCGCCACCGCGCTCTTCTACGGGATCAAGGCCGACACCCGTGACCTCGGCCGGCAGACCACGCCTCAGGACGTCGAGGCCTACCTCTGGCTCTTCCCTCTCGCCGACAAGGACGCCATGGGGCAGATCGAACACCCGCCCCTCTCACAGGAGTACTTCGCCCTCTCCCGCACCGCCATCGACAAGGCCGAACTCCACGGCCACACCGTGGTGCTGCCGCTCGGCCAGCTCTACGCACCGGACGTGGTGGCCGAGGTGGCGGAGCGCTTCCTCTACCTGGAGGGGACCCGTTGGACGCTCGCCTTCGGAACCTTCGAGGGCGACCTCTACTATTCGGTCCGCACCACCGACCGGCGCGCCAACGCCGGCGAGCTGATCCGTCAGGTGATCGAGCCGCGCGGTGGTTCGGCCGGTGGCCACGGCACCATGGCCGGAGCCCGGCTCCCGGCCCGCGACCTGAAGCCGGCCGCGCTCAAGAAGCTCAGCGCCGCGGTGGTGCGCGATTTCCTCTCCGCCTTCGGCGTCAAGGGCCGCGGGGTGAAGCGGATCGAGCCCTCCACCCCCAGGCGGTCCCGGCGCTCTGGTACAGTCATCAAGCCTGGGTCGGGGCACTGGTCGAAGCAGGCGGCTCCCGCTCCACCGCAGCGCCTCCGGCCCGGTTCGGCCAGGCAGCGCCGGCGCCCTCAGGCCTGACGCGGCCCGGTGGAGCCGAAGAGCCCGCGCACCACCGCCGCGATCGCCAGCGGCGTCCCCACCGCCGGATCGTAGCGGGCCTCGATGGCGGTGGCGAAGGCCGCGGCGCTCTCCCAGCGATCGGCCGGATCCGGGGCAAGGCCGTGGAGGGTGATGGCGTCGAACTCGAAGCCGACCTCCGGCCGGAGGTCCGACGGCGCCCGCAGCTGGCCGGCGAGGATGCGCTGCCCCACCTCGTCGAGGGAGGTGCCGGGGAAGGCCCGCTGGTTGGTGAGCAGCTCGAAGAGCACGGCCCCGAGCGCGAAGATGTCGGTGCGCGGCGTGAGCGGCTCGCCGCGGAGCTGCTCCGGCGCCAGGTAGTGGATCTTGCCGAAGGCCCCCTGCCGCGCCCCCTTGGAGGCCCCCGGCGTCATGGCCACGCCGAAGTCGCCCAGCTTCACGTCACCGAGGCGCGAGATGAAGACGTTGGAGGGCGAGACGTCGCAGTGGACCAGGCCGAGCGGCCGCCCCTCCCGGTCGACGCCGGCGTGGGCGTGGTCGAGCGCCAGCGCCAGCTGGTGGCCGATGTAGGCGCCGAAGTCGATGGGGAGGAGGATGGCGCGCTTGGCGCACTGGGTGAGGATCTGGCGCAGGTTCTGGCCGTCGACCAGCTCCATCACCAGGTAGGGGCGGCCGTCCTCGACGCCGGCATCGAAGACCTCGATCACGGCTGGGTGGTGGAGCCTGCGGGTGACCCGCGCCTCCTGGCGGAAGAGCTCGACGTACTCGGGATCCCTGGCCAGCTCCGCCTTGAGCTGCTTTACCGCCACCTGCTGGCCGGCGCGCGGTCCGGTCAGCGCCGTGGCCCGGTAGACCTCGGCCATGCCCCCCTTGCCGATGAGGGACTGGAGCTGGTAGCCGGCGAAGCGGGACCCGGCGCTCACATCCTGGCCCGGACCAGCGCCTGGTAGGCCGGCAGGTCGCGCAGGCTGGCGAGATCCGGATCCTCGCCGATCCCCTCGGCGGTGGCGTAGCCGTTGACGGCGGCGATCTGAAGGTAGCGGAGCGCCAGCTCGGGTTGGCCGGAGAGCGCGTAGACGCAAGCCATGTTGTAGTAGGCGTCACCGAAGTCGGGGTCGATGGCCAGCGCCTTCTTGTACCAGGCGAGCGCCGGCGGGAAGTCGCCTCGCATCCGCCAGGTCACGCCCACGCCGTTGTAGGCCTCGGGAAGGCGCGGATCGAGCTTCACCGCCTCCTCGAACCTGCCGCGGGCCTTCTCGAAGTTCCCCTCGTTGAGCCAGGCCGCTCCGTCGCGCAACGCGGCGCGGGCCCGATCGGTGGCGCGCCTGCCCGGCGGCGGTGGCGGCGGCTTCGGACTGGGCGTGGCGCTCCCGGCAGCCTTGGCCGGCGCGGCGCGGGTCAGGGCCAGCCCACCGTTCTTGCCGATGGGAGCCTTGCAGCCCGGCGCCACGTGGACGGCGCCCGAGAGCCTGGTGGGCCCCACCAGCAGCACGCCCTTGGCCCAGGCCTCGGCGGCGGCGCAGCCCGTCTGGCAGAGCCGCACCTCGCCGGCCAGCGAGTCGTCGAGCAGCGTGCCGCGCAGCACCTGCTCACCTTTCGTGAACTTGCAGGGACCGCTGGGGACCAGCAGCGTGCCGCGGAAGGTGGTCCCGTCCCCCTCGATGCGGACGCGTCCGAGCGGAGAGTCGTACTCGCCGTCGAGGGTGGGTTCGGCCCGGGCCACGCCGGCGAGCAGCAGCGCCACCAGCGGGAGTCGAAGAAAGTCCCTCATTCCGCGATTCTACCCCGCGGCGACAGACCCGTGCTTGACAGGTTCGATGTGGAGGCCTAGGATCCAGAACATAGAAAAAGCCTCGTTAAAACGAGTGCTTGAGTTCTTTTCCATCCAGCGTCGCCTTGCCCCCTGCCGGGTTCGTGATTCGCGTCGTGTCGTTTGGGCCGACTTGTAGTGAAGATGGGCTCCCGGCCGACTCCATGTGCAAGCTCCCAGTGGCCTCAGAGGGAGAAGCCTACGGAGGAGGTCCAGTCCACGGGAGCCCCACCTCTGGAGACAGAGGTCCAAGCAACCGAAGCACACGGCCCACGCGGGGGGCATTTTTCTGGCCTGCTGGCGTAGGATGCGCCCCCCGATGACCCTCGACATCAAGGCCCGCAAGCGGGAAGTCCGCTCCGAGTTGATCGCTGCCCGCGCCCGGCTCACCCCAGGGGAGCGGCAGGCCCGGTCGGCCCTGATCGCCGCGCGGCTTGCCGAGCTGGCCCCTTTCACCGGGGCGGCCACCGTCGGTCTCTACGCCCCGCTCGGCACCGAGGTCGACGCCCACCTGCTGGCCCGCGCCGTGCTGGCCCGCGGCGGCCGGGTCGCCTTCCCTCGCAGTGTGGCGGGAACGCGGCTGCTCGAATTCGCCGCCTGCGACCCCTCCGAGCTGGTGCGCGGCCCGTTTGGCGCCGGGGAGCCGCCCCCTGGGGCGCGCCTGGTGCCGCTCACCGAGCTCCCTTGCATCGTCATCCCAGCCGTCGCTTTCTCGCGCGACGGCTTCCGGCTCGGGCGCGGTTGCGGTTACTACGACGTCTCCTTGAAGCAGGCCCCCGGCGCCTTCCGCCTTGGCGTGGCCTACGCCGTCCAGCTCCGCCCCGAACTCCCCCGCGAGCCGCACGACGTCCCGCTCGACGCCATCGTGACCGAACTCGAAACCCTGATCTTCCCCCGCGAGGCCATCCCGTGAAGGTGCTCTTCCTCGGCGACGTCTTCGGCAAGCCGGGCCGGCAGGCGGTACAGCGGCTGGTGCCGCGCCTCATCGCCCGCCACGGCCTCGATCTGGTGGTGGCCAACGCCGAGAACGCCGCCTCCGGCGTGGGGGTCACCCCCGAGCTGGCCGACGAACTGCTGGCCGCCGAGGTCGACCTGCTCACCAGCGGCAACCACATCTGGTCGAAGCGGGAGATCGGCCCCTACCTCGACCGGCCCGGCAGCCGGCTGCTCCGCCCCGCCAACTACCCGCCCGGCGCGCCAGGCAAGGGGCGCGGCGTCGCCACCACGCCCGACGGCCGCAAGCTCGGCGTCATCAACCTGGAGGGGCGGGTCTTCATGAAGACGCTCGACGATCCCTTCAGGGTGGTGCTGGAGGAGCTGGCCGCGCTCAGGAAGGAGGGCTGCACCTGCATCCTCGTCGACATGCACTGCGAGGCCACCAGCGAGAAGAACGCCATGGGCTGGTACCTCGACGGCAAGGTCTCGGCGGTGCTCGGCACCCACACTCATGTGCAGACCGCCGACGAGCGGGTGCTGCCGGGCGGCACCGCCTTCATCACCGACGTCGGCATGTGCGGGCCGTGGGACTCGATCATCGGGGTGCGCAAGGAGCTGGTGCTGGAGCGTTTCACGACCCAGCGCCCCATGGCCTTCGAGCCGGCCAGGCGCGAGGTCCACCTGCAGGGGGCCATCATCGACCTCGACGACGCCACCGGCAAGGCCCGGTCGATCACGCGGGTGCAGGAGAAGCTGGAAGAGGGCCAGGGCTAGTGCTCGTCGAGCTCTCCATCATCCTGCTGCTGATCGCCGTGAACGGCGTCTTCGCCGGCGCCGAGATCTCGATCATCTCGGTGCGCCGCAGCCGGCTCCAGCAGCTGGTCGAGGAAGGGCGGGCCGGGGCCTCGGCGGTGCAGGCGCTGCGAGACGTCCCCGAGCGGTTCCTGGCCACGGTCCAGGTCGGCATCACCGTGGTCGGGGCGACCGCCGCCGCCTTCAGCGGCGCCTCGCTCTCCTCGCGCCTGGCGCTGGCGCTGCAGGGGCTGGGCTGGAGCGCCGCCACCTCCTCCGACGTGGCCCTGGGCCTGGTCATCGCCGGGATCTCCTACCTCTCGCTGGTCTTCGGTGAGCTGGTGCCCAAGTCGCTGGCGCTGCGGTCCGGCGAGAACTACGCGCTGCTAGTGGCCAAGCCGCTCCAGGCGCTGGCCTGGCTGGGCCGGCCGCTGGTCTGGGCGTTGACCGCCAGCTCCAACCTGGTCCTCAAGCCGTTCGGTGACGCCACCTCCTTCACCGAGACCCGCCTCTCCACCGAGGAGCTGCATCAGCTGGTGGAGGAGGCGGCGCAGTCCGGCTCGCTCGACGCGCGCAGCAGTGAGATCGCGGCGCGGGCCCTCGACTTCGGCGACCTGACCGCGGCCGCGGTGATGGTGCCTCGCAACCAGGTGGTGGCCGTCCCGCTCGCTTCGAGCCAGGCCGACCTGCGCAGGATCGTCCTGGGCGCCCGCTTCTCTCGCATGCCGGTCTACGACGGCACGCTCGACGGCGTGGTCGGCTACATCACCATGCGCGACGTGCTGGCGCTGACCTGGGATCGCGAGGAGGTGGTGCTGGCCGACATCCTCCGGCCCGCCTTCTTCGTCCCCGAGTCGACCGGGGCCGGCCGGGTGCTGCAGGAGATGCAGCGGCGGCGGGTCCCCCTCGCCATCGTCGTCGACGAGCACGGCGGGGTGGCCGGTCTCATCACCCTGGAGGACCTGGTCGAGGAGCTGGTGGGCGATCTCGCCAGCGAGGACGAGCAGGCCGAGCGGAGGCTGCGGGTCGAGGCCGACGGGAGCGCCCTCATCAAGGGCTCGGTGGCGATCCGAGACATCAACCGTGAGCTCGGCTTCGACCTGCCCGAGGGCGAGGGCTGGACCACCATCGCCGGGCTCTGCATCGAGCTGACCGGTGGCATCCCGCCGCCGGGGACCCGGGTGGAGGCGGGCGGGCGGGTGCTCGAGATCGTCGAGGGAAGCAGCCGGGCGGTCGGCCTGGTCAGGGTGACGCTGCTAAGCCCGGGCGGACCCGCCTGAGAGCTGGGCGCCGCTACCCCACCACCAGCAGCGCGTAGTTCCGCTTCCCCTTCTGCAGCAGCAGGTAGCGGCCGGCCAGCAGGTCGCCCGCGCCGAGCTTCTGCTCGGCGTCGGCGAGCGGCGCCCCGTTCATGGAGAAGCCCTTCCCCTTTATGCCGCGCTTGGCGTCGCCGCGCGAGGTGGCCAGCCCCACCTTCACGAGGGCGTCGGCCACCGCCACCGTGTCCAGCTCGGCGCGGGCCACGGCCGCGGCCGGGATCTCCCGGCGCAGCACCTCGAAGACCTCGGCGCTGGCCCCCTTGAGGTCGGTGCCGCCGAAGAGCATGCGGCTGGCCGCCACCACCCCCTGCATGGCGGCCCCGCCGTGGACCCGCGCCGTCATCTCCTCGGCCAGCGCCCGCTGCGCCAGCCGCTTGCCCGGATCGGCGGCGTGCTGCCGGAGCAGTTCGTCGAGCTCCGGCACCGGCCTGAAGGAGAAGAACTTCGAGACCCGCTCCACGTCGCGGTCGTCGGTGTTGAGCCAGAACTGGAAGAACTTGTAGGGGCTGGTCTTCTGGGGGTCGAGCCAGACCGCGCCTGCTTCGGTCTTGCCGAACTTGGCGCCCGCGGCGGTGGTGAGCAGCGGCACCACCAGCCCGTGGACGCCCTTCCCCTCCTTGCGCGAGATGAGCTCGGCGCCGGCGGTGATGTTGCCCCACTGGTCGCTGCCGCCCATCTGCAGCTCGCAGCGGTCATGCCTCCAGAGGTGCCAGAAGTCGTAGGACTGGACCAGCATGTAGCTGAACTCGGTGAAGGAGATGCCCGCCTCCATGCGGTTCTTCACCGATTCCTTGCCGAGCATGTAGTTGACGGTGAAGTGCTTGCCGACGTCGCGCAGGAACTCCATCAGGCCGAGCGATCGCAGCCAGTCGGCGTTGTTGCGCACCAGCGCGGCGTTGGGGCCGTCGAAGCGGAGGAACTTCTCGAGCTGGGCCCGCACCGCGGCCACGTTCCGGTCGATCTCCTCGACGGTGAGCACCGGCCGCTCGCTGCGCTTGCCGGAGGGGTCGCCGACCATGCCGGTGCCGCCGCCCACCACCATGATGGGCGTGCCGCCGGTCCGCTGCAGCCAGGAGAGGGCCATGACCGGCAGGAGGTGGCCGACGTGGAGCGAGTCGGCGGTCGGGTCGAAACCGACGTAACCGGTGATGGGTCCCTGCTCGAGCCGCTCCTCCAGGCCGGGGGTGCACTCGGAGACGAGGCCGCGCGGGGTCAACTCTTCGATCAGCGTGGGCATGGCGGGCGGCAGTGTAGTCGACGGGCGGGCCGATCAGAAGTAGCGAGCCGGACGGCCGCTACCTGACGCCCAACGGCGGCCACCGGCTCACGGCGTTGAAGGAACGGGGAGCCACGGCGGTGCTGGCGCGGTGACGCCGACTAACGCCCCTTGCGCGGCGCCGGCTCGGCCTTCTTCTCCCGCCCCTTGGCCGGCACCTGCTCGCCGTACTTGTAGCCGAGCCCGACCAGGAAGCACTCGTAGCTGTGCTCGCGGGTCGCCTCGGGGCGCACGATCTGGACCTTCTCGAAGCGCACCTGCAGCTCCTTGCGGAAGACGGGGAAGTCGCCTCCCACGAAGACCTTGGTGACGAAGGCGCCGCCGTGCCGGAGCATCTTCTCGGCCACCTCGAGCGCCATGCGGCAGAGCTCCAGCGAGCGGGCTTCGTCGGTCACCTTGATGCCGATGGTCTTGGGGGCCATGTCGCTGGTGACCAGGTCATAGGGGCCTGCGTGGAGCAGCCGGATCTGGTCGAGCGCGGTGGGTTGGAGCAGGTCGACCACCGCGGTCCTGACCCAGGGCTTGGGGATGCGACGTATCTCCTCGAGGTCGACGCCGACGGCGATCCCCTTCTCCCCCACCACGTCGGCGAGGATCTGCAGGAAGCCGCCCGGGGCCGCGCCGAGGTCGAGCACCACCTCACCCTTCTTGAGGATGGGATGGCGCTTCAGGATCTCGTCGATCTTGAAGGCCGAGCGCGCCCGGTAGCCGGCCTTCTTGGCCTGCCGGAAGTAAAAATCCTTTGGATCGTAGGGCTTCGACATTGGTTCCCGTCCACCGCCTGGTCGCGCCCGGCTCATCCTGGGCGGGGCGGCGAACCAGTCAAGTCTCACGGTTCGCTCCTTGACTCAAGCCGAGCCCCCATCGGATAAACCGCTCGTCTTTCTCACTCGAAGAACGCCCCCCGGGGCAGCGGAAAGAGGACATCGCCATGGCGACCACCATCACCGAAGAGTGCATCAACTGCGGCGCCTGCGAGCCTGAGTGCCCGAACGGCGCCATCACCCAGGGCGACGACATCTACATCATCGACCCGCACCTCTGCACCGAGTGCGTCGGCTTCCACGATGAAGAGGCTTGCAACGCCGTCTGCCCGGTCGACTGCTGCGTGCCGGACCCGGCCAACATCGAGACCGAGGAAGCGCTCTACGGCCGCCTCGCCGTCATCCATGCCGGCAAGGAGTTCCCTCCGCTGGCCTCGCTGCCGGCCAGCCTCTCCCGGTTCCGCAAGGCGTAGAGCCTCACCCGCCAGCCCGCGGCGTACACGCCTCGCGTGCCTCACGGCGCGCGGGGTGTTCTCGTCTTAAGTACGTGGGCTGGAGGCACACCCTTGTCCGACACCCTGAGCGGCGGCCGA
The DNA here is from genome assembly GCA_031427995.1 of Anaeromyxobacter sp. Lineage (GTDB taxonomy): Bacteria > Myxococcota > Myxococcia > Myxococcales > Anaeromyxobacteraceae > JADKCZ01. The sequence goes on from JANPOM010000214.1 coordinate 18,452, forward strand.
CTGGTCGCCCGCATGCTGAAGCAGGAAGGCGTCACCACCGCCTTCACCCTCTCCGGGCTGCACATCGCCCCCATCTACGCCGGCTGCGTCGAGGAGGGGATCCGGCTCATCGACACCCGCCACGAGCAGGCGGCCGCCCACGCCGCCGACGCCTGGGCCCGGCTCACCCGCGGCGTCGGCGTGGCCATCGTCACCGCCGGCCCGGGGGTGACCGACGCGGTCACCGGGGTCGCCAACGCCTTCAGCGCCGGTGTGCCGCTGGTGCTGCTCGGCGGCGCCGCCCCGACCTTCAACCAGGGACGCGGCGCGCTGCAGGAGATGCCCCAGCCGCAGCTCTTCGCCGGCATCACCAAGTGGGCCGACCGGGTTCCCACGCCCGAGCTCATCCCGACCTACCTGGCCAAGGCCTTTCGCGTGGCCCGCGCCGGACGGCCCGGACCGGTCTTCCTGGAGCTGCCCTGGGACGTCCTCTCCAACGGCGCCGAGGAGGCGCTGGCCGACGCCCAGACCGGCTACCGGACCGACGCGCGCTGCCCCGGAGATCCGGCCAAGATCGAGGCGGCGCTGGCGTTGCTGGGGCGCGCCGAGCGACCAGTGCTGCTGGCCGGCTCGTCGATCTGGTGGGATGGGGCCTGGGACTCGCTGCGGGCGCTGGCCGACCTGGTCGGCGTGCCGGTCTACCTGAACGGCATGGGGCGCGGCTGCCTGCCGAGCGACCACCCCTCCTTCCTGCAGCTATCGCGAAAGGAGGCGCTGGCACGCGCCGACCTGGTGCTGGTGGTCGGCACCCCGCTCGACTTCCGCGTCGGCTACGGCACGCCCCCCACCTTCGCCGCCGAGGCCCGGGTCATCCAGGTCGACATCGACGCCTCGGAGATCGGGCGCAACCGCGCCATTGAAGTCGGGATCATCGGCGACTCGCGCTCGGTGCTCGACCAGCTCCGCGCCGGAGCGAAGCGCTGGGGAGGCCCGGGCTGGCTCGGCGAGCTGCGGAGCGCCGAGGCGAAGCGGCGGGAGCAGCAGGCGGTCTTCGAGCAGAGCGACCAGCTCCCCATCCACCACTTCCGGCTGGCCAAGGCCCTCGACGAGGTGGCGCGGAAGTTCGGCGACGTCACCTTCGTGGGCGACGGCGGAAACGTGGTGGCGGTGGCGGCCAAGGTGCTTCGCATCGGCGGCCCGGGCCGCTGGCTCGACCCCGGCCCGCTCGGCTGCCTCGGCGTTGGCGCCCCCTTCGCCATCGCCGCCAAGCTGCTCGCCCCCGAGCGCCATGTCTGCGTGGTGCAGGGGGACGGGGCCTTCGGCCTGAACGGCATGGACTTCGAGACCGCGGTCCGCTTCGACCTCCCCATGGTGGTGGTGGTCGGCAACGACGCCTGCTGGGGGCAGATCGCCATCCCGCAGCGGGCCATGTACGGCCACGACAAGTCGCCGGCCACCGCGCTGCGCCCGACCCGCTACGACCAGGTGGTGAAGGCGCTGGGCGGCGACGGAGAGCACGTCGACGATCCGGCCCAGCTGGTCCCGGCGCTGACCCGGGCCTTCGCGAGCGGCACCGTCTACTGCGTCGACGTGGCCATCGATCCCGAGGCCGCGGCCTCGAGCGGCGCGGCCGGGTACGCGGTGTAGTGCCTCGCCCCTTGACCACCAGCCTCCTGCCTCGGGCGATGCCGGGGTTTGCGGGCTGAACTCTGGCCGGCGCTCACCGGGTGTGGAATGGTGCCATCGTCCCGGGGGCCATTCAGGCCTAGCTGGGACGCCTTTCAACGTCAGGCCCGAGGCCGGGCCGGGGGAGACTCGAATGCGCACCACCATGATGGCCCTGCTGGCCTTTGGGCTGGCGGCGTGCGGGATCAGCCGCGAGCAGTACGCCGCCAAGGACGCCGAGCTGCTCAAGTACCAGGATATGTACGGCACCGAGGCCGGCAAGGCGGTGGGCTACGAGGCCCGCATCGGCGAGCTGGAGGGGAACCTGGCGGCAAGCTCGGCGAGGCTCAAAGCGGTGGAGGACGAAAAGGCCGCGGCCGAGGCCAGGGCCACCTCGCTGGCGGTCAGCAACGCCCAGCGCGAGCGGCTGGCCCAAGCGCTCCAGCAGCAGATCAAGAGCGGCCAGGTGGAGATCTCCGAGCTGCGCGGCAAGATGACCGTGAAGCTGAAGGACAAGGTGCTCTTCGCCTCGGGGTCAGCGGCGCTGGGCAAGGACGGCAAGAAGGCGCTCGACGCCGTGGCCGAAGCCTTCAAGGACCTGCGCGACCGGAGCGTGGTGGTGGCCGGCTACACAGACAACCGGCCGGTGGGGAAGCAGGGGGCCTTCAAGGACAACTGGGACCTCTCCACCGCTCGCGCCGTCGCCGTGGTCCGCTACCTGGCATCGAAGGGGCTCGATCCGGCCATGCTGGGGGCGGTCGGCTTCTCTCAGTACCGTCCCGTGGCGCCGAACGACTCCCCGGCCAACCGGAGCCTCAACCGGAGCATCGAGATCGCCCTGACCTCGGCGGACTACATCCCGCCCACCGTCGAGGTGCCGAAGTAGCAGGCGGCCGGTTCCTGCTCCGCGAACCGGCGCGCTAGATCCTGGCCATGAACTACCGGACACTCGGCCGCAGCGATCTCGTGGTCTCCGAGATCGCCCTCGGCTCCTGGCTCACCTATGGCGGCGGAGTGGGGCGCAGCGAGGCGGAGGCCTGCCTGGCGGCGGCCTTCGACGCAGGCATCAACTTCGTCGACACCGCCAACGTCTACGCCCGCGGCGCCGCCGAGGCGCTCCTCGGCGAGGCGCTGGCCCGGGTCCCGCGCGACCGCTACGTGCTCGCCACCAAGGCCTTCTTCCCGATGTCGGAGGCCGACCGTGGGCTTTCGGCGGCGCAGATCGAGAAGCAGCTCGACGCCTCGCTGAAGCGGCTGCGCGTCGACTACGTCGACCTCTACCAGTGCCACCGCTACGACCCGGCCACGCCGCTCGAGGAAACCATGGCGGCGCTCGACCGGGCGGTGCGCCAGGGGAAGACCCGCTGGCTCGGCTTCTCCGAGTGGAGCCCGGCGCAGATCCAGGCCTCGCTGGCCCTGCCCGGCGCCCGCTTCGTCTCCTCGCAGCCGCAGTACTCGCTCCTCTGGCGCCAGCCCGAGGCCGAGGTCTTCCCGCTCTGCGCCCGGGAGGGGATCGGCCAGATCGTCTGGTCGCCGCTCCGCCAGGGACTCCTGACCGGCAAGTACCGGCCCGGCGAGGCGCCACCGGCCGGCTCGCGGGCCGCCAGCCAGAGCATGAGCGCCTTCCTAAGCGACAAGCTCGAACCGGCTGTGCTGGCGAGGGTGCAGCTGCTCGCACCCATCGCGGCGGAACTCGGGCTGACCGTGGCGCAGCTCGCGCTGGCCTGGGTGCTGCGCCGGCCCGAGGTGACCTCGGCAATCGTCGGCGCCACCCGTCCAGCCCAGGTCAAGGAGAACGCGGCGGCCTCCGGCGTGAAGCTCGGGCCGGAGGCGGTGGAGCGGATCGAGTCGGCGCTGACCGCGTGAGGCGATCCGCCCGAGCTGGCGCGCGTCGCGGGGGAGCCCTCGTCCCGACGGCGTCCGGTTGCCGATTCGACGGCGCCGGACCAGGCCCGCGTTCCGGGTTGACCCTGGGATTCCGCGGTGCTACGTACGCCGTCCCTGCATCACCCGGGGCGTAGCGCAGCCTGGTAGCGCACTTGCTTGGGGTGCAAGTGGTCGCTGGTTCAAATCCAGTCGCCCCGACACATCGAAGCCCCCGGAGTTGTTGGAGAAATCCGACCGACTCCGGGGGCTCTTTCGTTCCAGGTTGCCGTTTGGGTTGCCAATTCTGTGCGGGCGCGGGCGTCGACCTGCCCCCCCCCACTGGACGTCGCTCTTCCCCACAACCCCTTCACCAGTGCAGCCTGACCTCTGGCTCCAACTACGGCTCCCGCCGCTGGCAGCGGGAGCAGGAAGTCTTCCAGGAAGCGGTGGCGTGCGGTCCGGCAGTCGATCCTCCTCGAGGTTGCGCCTACCGTGCTCAAGGTGGTCGCGTCCCAGCCGGAATGGTGCCAACCGGAGCGCCTTGGGTGCGGGGCACCTATTCGCCCCCGGTAGGTGACCCGGGATGCTTCTATCCCTCGTCGCCGCGAAGGTAGCGGAAGGACAGAACATGCCGTATGTACAAGGTGCTCCCACAGGTGCGCCATGATCGGCAGCGTTACGGTTCGAGGCTTCAAGAGCTACAAGGACGCAACGCTCCCGTTGTCGGAGCTTACGGTCCTAATTGGCGCAAACGCCGCCGGGAAGAGCAACCTCATCGAGGCGCTGCATCTCCTATCCTGGCTGGCGCGTGGGCGCCGACTTGGAGACCTCATCACTGCGCTCAAGGAGCGCGAGGTGGGCATTCGCGGTACGACCGCGAATCTCACCTACGGGGGCGCGCCTCAGTTCGCCTTCGAGTGCAGGACAGAGGATCCAGTTGGAGCCAACCGCCTGCGGCTCGAACTCACCCTTCGACTCAACGACGACGGGATGCAGATCCAAGACGAGAAACTCTGGGGCCTCGACGAGGAAACGTACTTCCCCCTGTACCAAGTTGAGGAACCGGC
>JANPOM010000215.1:0-2458 GCA_031427995.1 Anaeromyxobacter sp.
CTATCCCTTTGGCTGGGGTGAGGCCGTGGGAGGTGGGGTGACCGTGGGGCTGGGCGACGGCCTCGGCTCCGGGAAGCCACGCCTCCGCATCAGCGCGCCGACCCCGGCGTCGCGGCCGCGGAAGGCCCGGTACCCATCGACCGGGTCGACGGTGTTGCCGACCGAGAAGACGTGCGCCTTCAGCTTGGCGGCGACCGCGCTGTCGTACGGACCGGTGGCCTCGGTGAAGGCCTCGTAGGCGTCGGCGCTGATGCTGTCGGCCCAGAGGTAGCTGTAGTAAGCGGCGGCGTAGCCGTCGCTCGAGAAGAGGTGGCTGAACTGGGGCAACCGGTGACGCATCACCAGCTGGCGCGGCATGCCGAGGGCCTTCAGCGTCTCCTGCTCGAAGAGGGCCGGGTCGATGGGCCCGGCCGCGAGGTGGAGCTTCATGTCTACCAGCGCCGAGGAGAGGTACTCCAGGGTGACGAAGCCCTGGTTGAAACGGGCGGCCTTCTGGATCTTGGCGAGCAGGGCCCCGGGCATGGGCTGGCCGGTCTTGACGTGCCGGGCATAGCGCTCCAGCAACTCGGGCGTGGAGAGCCAGCGCTCCAGGATCTGGGAGGGGAACTCGACGTAGTCCCTGGCCACCTCGGTCCCGGAGACCGACGGGTAGGAGACGTTGGAGCAGAGGCCGTGGAGGGCGTGGCCGAACTCGTGGAAGAGCGTGTCGGCGTCGTCCCAGCCGATCAGCACCGGCTCTCCTGGCGCGCCCTTCACGAAGTTGGAGTTGTTGGAGACCATGGTGGTGATGGCGCCGTCGAACCGCTCCTGGTCCCGGTAGGCGCTCATCCAGGCGCCAGACCGCTTTCCGGCCCGGGCGTAGGGGTCGAAGTACCAGAGGCCGACGGCCTTTCCGGCCCCGTCCTCGACCTGCCAGACCCGGACATCGGGGTGGATGACCGGGACGCCCAGGGCGGGCCTGAAGTGCAGGTCGAAGAGCCGCCCGGCCACCCAGAACATCCCCTCGCGGAGCTGCTCCAGCTGCAGGTAGGGCTTCACCTCGGCCTCGTCGAGGTCGTACTTCTTCTTGCGGACCTTCTCGGCGTAGAAGCGGTAGTCCCACGGCTCGATGGTCAGCTTCCCGCCCTCCTGGTCGGCGATGGCCTGCATGTCGGCCACCTCCTCCTGGACGCGGGCCACCGCCGCTGGCCAGACCGCCTCCATGAGCGCGACGGCACGCTCCGGCGTCTTGGCCATGCTGTCGTCGGTGCTCCAATGGGCGTGGCTGCGATAGCCGAGCAGCCGGGCACGCTCGCCGCGCAGGGCGAGGATCTCGGTGATGAGCCTCTTGTTGTCGCGGGCATCGCCGTGGTCGCCCCGGGAGACGAACATCTTCCAGGCCTGTTCACGCAAGGCACGGTTGGTCGAGTAGGCGAGGAAGGGATCGACGCTGGAGCGGGTGTTCGACACCACCCACCGGCCCGGGAGCTTGGCGGCCGCGGCGGCCGCGGCGCGGTAGGAAGCGGGGAGGCCGGCCAGGTCCGACTCCTTCTCGATCACCAGCCTCAGCTCCGACTCCTCGGCGAGCAGGTTCTGGGAGAAGCTGGTGAAGAGGCTGGCCAGCCGCTGGTTGATGGCCGCGACCCGCAGCTTGGCCGGCGCGTCGAGCCGGGCCCCGGCCCGGACGAAGGAGTTCCAGTAGACCCAGGTGAGCCGCTTCTGTTCGCTGGTGAGGCTGGACTTCTCCCGCGCGTCGTAGACCGCCTGGATGCGGGCGAAGAGCTTCTCGTCCTGGACGATCCGGTCGCGCTGGGCCGCGAGCCGAGGATCCATCTCGGTCTCGACCGCCTGGAAGACGGGCGTGCTCATGGTGCCGCCGAAGACGCCGTAGACGGCCTCGACCCGATCGAGCGCACGGTGGGAGCGCTCCAGCGCGGCGATGGTGTTGTCGAAGGTGGCCGGCTTCGGGTCCCTGGAGATGATGGCGACGGCGGCCAGCTCCTCGGCCATGGCGGCCTCCAGCGCCGGCTTGAGCTGATCCACCCGGGCCTTGTCGAAGGGTGGGACGCCGCCGTACGGGCCGGCCCATGGAGCCAGCAGCGGGTTGGCGGCCGGGGCCGGGGTGGCGGGGACGGCGATCAGCATGAGCGAGCAGGCGAGGCTGGAGAGGAGCATGTGCGCGGTGACCTCGATGGCGGGGCTGGAGGCAGGACGGTGCTCGGGGCGCCGGGGACGGCGCGGTGGAGGCTCCTGAAAGGAGACGGCGCGGAGCCATTCGTGACGCGATGGGAGGCGCCCATCCGATGGCATGAGGCCGATTCCGGGCTGGCCTCGGGGTCTAGTGCCCCGACCCAGGCTTACTGACTACTGCGAGCGCCGATCCTCTCGCTGCGGCGGGCGGCCTCGTCGGTCCGCTGCTCAGCGTAGATCTACTACGCTTCCGCTGCTCCCTTCTCGGGCGCCAGCCTCGCTTCGGTCT
>JANPOM010000216.1:0-5244 GCA_031427995.1 Anaeromyxobacter sp.
ACCGTCGAGGACGCGCCGGTCCAGCTCGGCGTGGCGTTGGTACCGTTGGTGAAGTTGCCGTGGCAGTAAGTCGAGGCGCAGGTCCCGCCGGTGGTGCCGCCGGCGAAGGTGTTGGAGCCGGCGTAGGACGGGCTCACCGGCACGCCAGCCCAACTGTTGACCGCGCCGGTGGACAGGGTGCCCCAGATGACGTTGGCTCGGGCCCCACCGGTCCCGACCCCGCCGGTGGCGTGCGCCACGTCGGTGTTGGTCGGCGGCAGCGCATGACACTGGATGCAGGTAATGGCCGTATCGCTCCAGCGCGGCCCGTTGGTGGCGCTGTTGCCGACCAGGTGGGCCTCGTGGGCGCCGACGCCGGCCGCCGTGGTGGCGGTCTGGCCGGTGGTGTCGGCGCTGGTCGCGGTGTTGGCGGCACCCATGGGGGAGGCCTTGTTGGTGTTGACGGTGAGCGTCACCGCCGTGTCGGCGCGGTCACCGTGGCAGGCAGTGCAGCCGGAGGTGGACTTGGTGACCGCGCCATCGACGTGGGTCGCCGCCGCCACCGTGGTGGTGGAGTAGCCGGTGTGGCAGTCGGCGCAGGTGGTGTTCTGCGGGTGCGGGTGGGCCGGCTGCGGGGCCGCCGCCGAGACGCCGTGGCAGGCGAAGCAGGTCAACTTGGCTGGCGTGCCGGTGCCCCAGTTAACCGTGTTCCCGGTCCTGCCGCCCGTGAACTGGCCGTGGCAGTAGGTGTTGGAGCAGTCCCGGTTGGCCGGGGCGTACGCGGAGGGCGCCGCGCCGGCCGCCGTGGCGAGGTTGCCGAAGGCGACCGGGTTGGCCGGCGTGGCGTGCGGCGCCGTGGTCCAGACCAGGCCGGTGTGGCAGTTGACGCAGCGGAGCGCGTTGGACATGGCCGGGGCGGTCGCGCCCTGGTTGACGTGCGCGAGGTGCGCCCCGACCTGGTTGCCGGTGGCCGCGCCGGTCGAGTCGGCCGGGGGGGCCGCCTTGGCCAGGTTGGCGCCGAGGGCGTCGAGATCGGAGGCGGTGGCCACCGGCGTCCGACCGCTGGCGCCGTGGCAGGAGGTGCAGGTCTGGGCCACCACGTCGAGCCGGCCGTTGAGATGGAGCGTGGCGCTGGCGGTGGTGCCGTCGTAGCCGGAGTGACAGAGCGAACAGGTGGCGTTCCCCTGCGGGTGCGGGGCGACCGGCAGAGAGGCGACCGTGACGGTGGCGGCAGCGGCGCCGTGGCAGGAGTTGCAGGTCATGTCGACGGTGCTGGTCCAGGCGACGCTGGCGTTCTTGCCGCTGGTGAAGTTGCCGTGGCAATAAGTTGAGGCACAGTTCCCGCCGGTGGTGCCGCCAGCGCCGGAGGTGGAGCTGGTGTAGGCCGGGACCACGGGAGCGCCCGACCATGCGTTGACCGAGCGGGTCGCCGTGGCACCCCATGTGAGCGTGGCGCGGGCGCCGCCGCTGCCGGCGCCGCTGGTGGCGTGGCCTGTGTCGCCGTTGGAGGGCGGGAGCGCGTGGCACTCGCTGCAGGCGATGGCGACGCCACCGATGACGCGGACGGCGAGGTGGGCCCGGTGAGCGCCCACGCCGGCGGCGGTGGCGGCCAGCTGACCTGCCGTATCCACGGTGTTGGTGCCGGTGGCGCCCGGGGCGGCGGCGATGGTGTTGTTGGTCAGCGTCACGCCGGCCGCCGGCAGCTCGCCGTGGCAGGCGGTGCAGCCGGCCGTGGACTTGGTGACGGCGCCATCGACGTGAGTCGCAGCCGCCACCGTGGTGGTGGAGTAGCCGGCGTGGCAGGTGGCGCAGGTCAGGTTCTGCGGGTGCGGGTGGGCCGGCTGCGGGTTCGCCACCGATTGCCCGTGGCAGTCGGCGCAGGTCAACTTGGCTGGCGTGCCGGTGCCCCAGTTCACCGTGTTCCCGGTCCTGCCGCCCGTGAACTGGCCGTGGCAGTAGGTCGAACTGCAGGAGTGGCCGACCAGGTCGTAGCTCGGGGTGGCGCCGCCGGTGTTGGCAATGTCACCAAAGGTTATGATGGCGGTCCCGTCGGAGTGACCGACTGAGGTGGGAACGACGTGGCAGGCGGTGCACTGCTGGGCGTTGGAGAGCGCCGGCGGAGTGGCCCCCTGGTTGAGGTGGGCAAGGTGGGCCCCAGGCTGGTTGATGGAGGTCGAGACCGGGGGCGCCGCCTTGACCAGGGGGTTTCCCAGGGAGTCGTTGACGGTGGCGCTGGCAACGGCGACCCGCGCCGTGGTGCCGTGGCAAGTGGAGCAGCTGGTCGAGCCGGAGAGGTCCACCTTGCCGTCCAGGTGGTTCGCCGCGCTGACAGCGGTGATGGTGCTGGCCGCGGTGGGAGCGTCGGCGTAGCCGGTGTGGCACCCGCCGCAGTTGGCGGCGCCGGTCGGGTGGTTCGCCGTCACCGGCGGCAGGCCGTGACAGCTGCCGCAGGTCGCGGCGGCGGCGCCGCCGGTCCAGGCGGGGGCCATGGCGGTGGCCGCGGTGTCGGCCTTGGGCGCATGGCAGTAGGTGCTGGCGCAGGTCGGCTGCGCGTAGCTGGGCGTCCGGGCGCCGAGCACGGCCGAGTTGGCCAGGGGGCCCCAGCTCAGGGTGGCCCGGGCACCGCCCGTCCCCACGCCGGTGGCGTGGGTGGTGTCGGTGTCGCTGGGAGGCAAGGCGTGGCACTCGGTGCAGAGCAGCGCCGCGGTACGCCAGCGCGGCGTGCCGGCCGTCCCCACCAGGTGGGCCTCGTGGGCGCCGACGCCGGCCGCCGTGGTGGCGGTCTGACCGGTGGTGTCGAAGGAGTTGGTGCCGCTCCCCGAGGCGCCAGGGGCGGCCTTGACGAGGTTGGCCGCGCGCGTGACCCCGCTGGCCCCCAGCTCGCCATGACAGCGGGTGCAGCCGGTCACGAGCAGGTTGACGGTCCCGTTGACGTGGATGGCGAGCGCGGCGCCGGTGACGGCAGCCTGGGCGTACCCGGCGCCGTGGCAGGTAGCGCAGGCGGCATTCGCTGGATGGTCAGCGCCAGCCGGCGCGGCAGCCAGCGGCGGCGGCGAACCGTGGCAGGTACCGCAGGCCACCTGGCTCACGCCGGCCGTCCAGTCGGGCGTCCGGTTGCCGCCACCGGCGGCGGTGAGCGAGGCGCCGTGGCAGTAGTTGGTGCAGGTCGGGGTGACCTCCCAGGCGCCGACCGGCAGCGTGCCGGCGGCCGGGGTCGGGACCACGCCGCCGCTCACGGCCCTGCCGGTCCAGTTCATGTCTACCTGGTCGTTGCCGTGGCGCAGGGCGCCCGGGCTCACATGGCAGATGGCGCAGCCGTAGCCGGTGCTGGTCAGCGTCCCGGCGTTGTTGTGGGCCTGGTGCGCGCCGACCTTCACTCCCGTTGTGGCGCCGGTGGTGGCGCGAGGCGGCGCGGCGTTGCCGGAGAGGCCGCCGTGGCAGCTAGTGCAGCTGGTGGCGGCCGGATCGATCGCGCCGTTGACGTGGATGGCGACGTTGACCGTGCCGGGGCCGTAGCCGGGGTGGCACTGGCCACAGTCCGGGTTGTTCGGGTGCCAGGTGCCGGGGCGCATCGCCGAGTGACAGGTGCCGCAGGCCGCCTCGGGCGCGCCGGCCACCCAGTTCGGGTTGACCTTGGAGCCGCCGCCGGCCAGCGTGATGCCGTGGCAGTAGTTGGTGCAGGTCGGGTTGGACTCCCAGCTCGCGAGCAGGTTGCCAGCGGCCGGCGCCGGGACCGCGCTGCGAGCCCTCGCCAGCGAACCCCAGCCGATGGCGACGCTGCCGTCGGCGTGGCCGGCGTCGGCCGGCAGGCTGGCGCCGTGGCACTCGGTGCACTGGATCTGGATCGCCAGCGCGCCGTTGAGGCTGCTGGCCGGGTCGATGTGGGCGAGGTGCGCGCCGACCGCAGGCTGGTTGGCGCCCAGCTCGCCCTGGGTGCCGACCGGCGGCGCGGCCTGGTTGGCCAGGATGTTGGCGCCAGCCACCGGTGACCCGACCCGAGCGAAGGCGGCATCGGCGGCGCGGTTGCCCTGGCCGTGGCAGAAGGTGCACTCGCTCAGCCATGTGGCGTGACCGGTCACGGCGTGGCAGGCGGTGCAGGAAGGCGCCGCGCCCTGCCCGGCGAAGGCCGGACCGTGGCAGCTCTTGCAGGCGGCCGGATCGGCCAGGTTTCTCAAGGCGTCGGGACCGTGGACGGCCGGGTCGGTGTAGCCGGCCGGGTGGAAGTCGAACTCGACCACTCCGTTCACGTGCAGGCCGTTGACGGTGTTGATGGTGCCGCTCGCGTCTACGGTGCCAGGGTGGCACTGGGCGCACTGCGTGGGGGCGGTGATGGCGACGCCCACCTTGTCGGTGGCCGGGTGCGGCGCGGCCGGGCTGGAGAGGAAGTGGCAACTGCCGCAGGCGCCGGCGCCGGTGGTGTTCCAGCCTGGCGTCCTGTTGCTGCCGCCGGTCAGGCTGGCGCCGTGGCAATAGGTCGAGGCGCAGCTGCCGGTGGCGGCGCTGTAGACGGGGTTGAGGCCGCCCGTGTTCACGAGGTTGTTGGTGCCAGTGGCCCACTGGATGACCGGCTGGCCGTGCGGGCCACCGTTGGTGGGCACCCGGTGGCACTCGCTGCAGGCGAACGGCCTGGAGATGCGCGAGCCGAGCGTCGCCACGGTGGAGACGTGGCGCAGGTGGGCGCCGACCTTGGCCCCGGCGATGGCGTTGGTCGAGTCCACGGGCGGGGCCCAGGAGGCCTGCGTGCTGGTCTCGCCGCGGGTGGCGTTGCCGTGGCAGCCGGTGCACCCGCTGGCCTCGACCTGGCCGTTGATGTGGGCGCCGCTGGTGGTGAGCTGGCCGTCGGCCGCGACGGTATCGGGGTGACAGGAGACGCAGGCCGTCGGCGCCAGGCCGGGGGCGTGGCTGGGCGGGGCGCCGGTGGTGTTGGGGCTCGACGGATTGACGGTCGCGTCGCCGTGGCAAGAGCCGCAGGTGAAGCCCGTGCTGCCCCAGGTCGGCGAGGGTGCGATGACGTTGCCGCTGCTGGCTCCGCTCGAGGAACCGCCGGCCGCGCCGAGCGAGACGCCATGGCAGTAGACCGAGCAGGTGCCGCCCTTGCCGGGCGCGGGCGCGGGCGTGAAGCTGCCGATGACGTTTCCGGAGCTGGCGCGCGGACCGAAGACCACCTCGGCGCGGCCGTCGCCGTCGGGCGTGCCGTCGGGTTTGACGATGTGGCCCGGCTCGACGATGCGCCCCGGGACCCTGTGGCACTCCTCGCAGCGCACC
>JANPOM010000217.1:0-1099 GCA_031427995.1 Anaeromyxobacter sp.
GGCCTCCAGGGCCTGGCGAGTCCAGCCGACCAGTCCCTCCATCTGGCGCGGGGTGTCAAAGGGGCTGGTCGTCTCGAACACCAGGCCCAGGCTCTTCCCGTCCGGCCCGAAGGCCTCGACGTGGTTGGGGAGCTTCTTGTAGTGGCCGCGGTGGCGTTGGTCCTTGGTCGAGTGGCGGAGCAGGAGGTCGTGCAGCTGCTTGACGTGGTTCTCGGTGACGGTGAGCTCGCGCCAGGACTCGAAGACCAGTTCCATCGCCGCGGCATAGCCGGCCACCTCCTGCTCGTCGCGAGACCGGAAGGAGCGGACGTCGATCCTGGAGAGGAGCCGGTCCACCTCGGCGTCGGAGAGCTTCACTCCCTCGATGCGGGTCGAGGAGCCGACCGACTCGATGGTCGCCACCCGGCGCAGCGCCGAGAGCCGCTCTGGCGCCAGCCGGCCGAGCGCCTGCCACCGGCCCTTGAACTCGTCGAGCCGGGCGATGAGGCGCAAGAGCGCTGGCGTGATGGTGAGCGAGGAGAGCGGGTCCATGGCTACCCGCGAATATACCCATTTATAACCGATACGCAAACCGGGTATGAGTGGATATGGCTACGGGTCGCCGGGGCGATTCCGCGCTGAGCCGCAGCACGACCCTGGATGGACCGCCCAGCGAACGTCTCGCGGTCGACGTGGACGACCCCGATGGCAAGCGGCGAAATCCAACCGTCTACCCGGCCGGATCAAGCCCAGCACGCCATCAGGATCGCCTGCGTGCGGGGACCTGAGGCACTTCGTGCGGAGTTGCGTTGGCCACCGTTGAGCCACGGGAGCGGCGGCCGTCAGGCCCCCGACAACTGGCGCCTTGCCGTTGCCACACCCGGCGACCGGGGCATCGTGGTCGGTGCAGTGTCCACCTTGGCGGGTTCGGACGACGGGCCCGAGGTCCTGGTCTGGGCGGCCGGCTATGCGGCTTCGACCGGCCGTCGGGGTCCAGGCCGGGTGGGGCTCGCCAGCGCGTCATCGCTGGCCCATCTTCCCTGGGATGTCGCGCTGCGAAAGCTCGAGCGCCTGGGCGAGGCCGCACGCCTCGCGGACCTGCCGCCCGCCGAACGCCGGC
>JANPOM010000218.1:0-13546 GCA_031427995.1 Anaeromyxobacter sp.
CGGCGCCGAGGAAGCGCTCGGCCCGCAGCGCTGCTCGCACCACCGCCTGGTCCGGTCCCGGCACACCGCGCGCCGCTGACTGGGCCAGCTGGTCGACCACCTCGTTGACGGCGTGGCCGTCGTGGCCGCGCACCCAGGCCCAGCGGACCTTGAGCGCGCCGGCCAGGGCGTCGATGGCCTCGATCAGGTCGCGGTTGAGCACCGGCTCACCGGCGGCGGTCCGCCAGGCCCGGCGACGCCAGCCGTGGATCCACTTGGAGAGGGCGTCGATCACGTAGCGCGAGTCGCTGATCACCTCGACCTGCTCGCCGGCCGGCAGGCCGTCGAGCGCCTCCAGCACCGCCCGCAGCTCCATGCGGTTGTTGGTGACGGCGGAGGCGCCGTCGACCACCCAGCGCGTGCCTCCGAAGCGAATGGCCGGGCGCGACCGATCGAGCACCACGAAGCCGGTGCCGCCCGGGCCGCCGGGGTTGACGAGCGAGGAGCCATCGCAGAAGGCGACGAAGCGGGCGGGTGCGGTCATGGGTGGGGCAAGCTACCGGTTCGCCCGGAGGCCGGGTAGGGGCGAGCCACGAAGCGCCGCATGGTCCCGCTGGCCCGGCGGGTGGCCGGATCGATGGCGAACCCGGCCTCGGCCACCGCCCGCTCGGTCTCGCGGTTGTTGCGGCAGCCGCCGGCCACCCAGGTCCAGGCCGGCTGGATCAGGTCCTGCCACCAGGCCTCGAGCGGCGAGCTGGAGCGGACATGCTCGATCATGCGGAGCGACCCACCCGGCCCGAGCACGCGTCGCACCTCGGCGAGGCCGTCGGCCGGCGCATCGACCGAGCAGAAGACCATCCCGGAGACCACGGTGTCGAAGGCGGCGTCGCGGAAGGGGAGCGCCTCGGCGCGGGCGCGGACCAGCAGCGTGCCTGGCAGGCGGGCCAGCGCGGCCCGCAGGTTGTGCCGGCTCGGGTCGATGGCGATCACGGTCCGGGCCGCGCTGAACCAGGTCAGGTTGCGTCCGGTGCCGGTCCCGACGTCGAGCGTGCGCCCGGTGGCCCCCTCGGCCAGCCAGCGGCGCCAGCGGATGAAGCCGAGCTTCTCGGCCAACCAGAGGCCGAGGTCATAGAGCCAGGGGATCTGCTCGAGGCCGCGCATGGGGATCAGTGGCGGCGCCTCGGCGTGGCGGCGGGGCTCATTCGGGGCTCATTCGGGGCTCGCCGTCAGAATATCACCGCCAGCCCGCCCGGCGCAGGCGCCAGCGTCACCGCCGGCTCGCGGCCGTCGGCCGGTTGGAAGGCGAGCAGCGGGATCGCCAGGCCGGTGGCGGTGCCGATCAGGGCGCCGGTCGCCACGTCGGTGAGCCAGTGGCGGTCGGCCGCCACCCGCAGGTAGCCGGTCAGGGCGGCCGCGCTGAAGGTGGCCGCCGCCAGCCACTTCCAGCCGCTCCGCCCGCGCAGCCTGGCGATCTGCGTGGCCGCCGCCGCCGTGCCGAAGGCGAAGGCGGTGTGGCCCGACCAGAAGGAGAGCTTGTCGTCGGGCGATTCGATGGTGCCGCGAGCCCAGGCGTCGGGGCGCAGCCGGGCCACCGCGTACTTCGACCCCTGCGTCAGCAGAATGGCGCTGCTGGCCGACTCGGCCAGCAGCAGCAGGTCCTCGACCACCTCGCGCTGGCCGTGGGGGGCCGCCTGCATCCAGAGCGTGGCCGCGGCGCCGGCCGGGATGAGCAACTGCAGGACGTCGGAGGCGGTCGCGACCGGCCTGGTGTCGTCCCAGCGGAGCTGGCCGCGGGCCCAGAGATCGAACCGCGGCGGCTCGCACCAGCGGCAGGTGGGGGCCACCAGCTGGACCTTGAAGCCGAGGGAAAGGCCGATGAGGGCCAGCTCGGCTCCGGTGATGACCGCATGGGTCTGAAGGTCGAGGGTGAGGCGCGGCGAGCCGAAGACGGCCAGGGCCGGAGGCTCGACGGCGCGCCGGTCGTCCGTCGCCGGTGGAGATGGCGGATCTTCGGCGTGCGAAGGGCCGGGAAGGGCGAGCGCGACCAGGAGCGAGGCCAGCAGGCCCGAGCGCGGCAAGGACATTCCGCACCGTGCCACGGCCGGCTGGCCGGGTGAAGTGTGCGGGGGAACCAGGTCCCCCCGGGCCCGCCACGCCCTCGAGCAGACCGCTAGCGGCGCCTCCTGCGCGCCACCGGGTGCCGGGGCCTGGTGATGGCCGCCGCCTCCGCCGCCCAGGCCCCGCTGAGCCGGGCCCCGAGCGCCAGCCCCTCCAGCCAGCCCGGTCCGTCGGGGATGGCCCGCGCCGCCTCGGCGCGCAGCCGCGCCTCGAGCGCCAGCCCCTCGGCGAGGCGGCGGGCCTCGCCCTCGTCGAGGGCGCAAGCGGCCAGGAAGGCTTCGCGGCGGGAGGCCGGCACGCCCAGCGCGGCCAGCCAGCGCCGCTCGGCGCCGGCCACCTCCTCGTCGCTGCTAGCGAGCCCGAGGGCGCGGGCCTGCGCCGCGAGCAGGAGGCGCATCAGCCCGTCGGCAGCGAGGCGGCCGGCGTCGGCGCGGCCGGCCAGCGCCGCCAGCACCTCCTGGCCCGCCACCTCGGCCGCGCCCACCCTGGCCCGGGTGGCGTCGAGCGCGAGACGGCGCGCCTGGGTCGGCGGGGGTGGACGGCTGGGGGCGGGCGGAGGAGGCGCCCCGGCGCGGCGGGCCCGGGCGTAGCCGAGGGCGGCCCGCAGCGTGGCGCGGGCATCCTCGGCTTTCTGCGATGGCGCGCCGGCCAGGAAGCGGCGCAGCGCCGTGGCGGTGGCGGCCGGCAGCTTCGCCTCCCCGACCATCCGGCTCCAGCTCCGCTCCTGGTAGAAGGTGGTGGTGGCGGCGCGCAGCAGCCGTTTCGCTTCACGCGCGGTGACGAGCCCAGCGGCGCGGGCCCCCTCGACGGCGTGCCGGACGTCGACCAGCGGGACGGTGAGCGGCCGGTAGCCCTGCGCGGCCGAAGCGTGCAGCAACGCCACCTCGTCGTCGCCAGTGAGCGAGCCGTCGCGGTAGCCAGCGAAGATACGGCCGACTCCGACCACGCCGAAGGCCGCCAGCTCGGCGGCCCGCAGCGCCCCCATCGAGCCGCCGCCGAAGACCTGCACCCCAGCCGCTTGCGCCGCCAGCAGCTCGTGGTGCCAGACCGAGGGGGCCGCGTCGAAGAGGCCGTCGACGAGCGCGATGGCGAGCGGCCGCGCCGGGAGCACGGCGTGGACGTCGCCGGCCCGGGCCGGCGGCCGGAGCGTGAGCGGGCCCAGGGCGAGGGCGTCGGCGCCCGCGAGCGACGGGCCGAGGAAGGCGATAACGTCGCCAGCGCGAAGGCGGGGTTTCACCCGAGCAGCTCCGAGCGGGCCAGGCCGGGGGCGAGCACCTTCACGACCGTCAACCCCGGCGGGCCGTCGAGGTCGGCGACCAGCGGCGTCGAGCCGGCGGCGGCGAGGAGGCGCACCAGTCGGGCCACCTGCTCGGCTGGAGGGCGGGGTGGGTGGTCGGGCATGGTGGCGGCGCGGCGGCTCGGCCGGGCGGCGTCGCACCAGCGGAGCAGCGGCGCGGCCGCGTCGCGCTCGGCGTGGAGCAGATCCTCGCGGGCGCCGTGGATCTCGGTGAGGCGTGACTGGGCCGCCTCGAAGAGCGCCGCCAGCAACGCCTCGTCGCGCGAGAGGCGGCAGGCGTAGCCGGCGGTGAGCGGCACCGGGCCGCCCTCCCGGTCGCAGAGCAGCGCGGCGGCGGTCGGGAGCCGGGATGCGCCGGAGAGGTCGAGCAGGTGGACCGTGAAGCCCCGGGCCGCGAGCGTGGCGCGCCAGGCCGCCGTCCTGGGGGCGCTCCGCGCCAGCGAGGCCGGGTCGATGAGGAGCCGTTTCACGGCGGAGGGCCTGAAGCCGTCTGGCATCGCCCGGGCCAGCTGGTCACGCTCGCAGAGCTCGAGCAGGGCATGGAGGAGCGCGGCGTCGCGGTCGGGGTGGGCCGCCAGGCCGGAGGAGGTCCAGGGAACCACGGCCAGCCCGAGCGGCTCGCTGCCGGGCGGCGGGCAGTGGACGGCGTGGGACGGGACCAGCCGGGAGGCGCCGCTGGCGAGGTCGACCGCCTCGCGCCAGGCGAGCCGCAGCGACCCCCAACCTGGCTCGGCCTGGTCCGGCGCCAGCCATGCCGGGTCGATCACGGCATCGCCGAACCGCTCGGAGAGCGCCGCGAAGCTGCCGCGGGCGTCGAGGCGCGGCCGTTCGGCCGCCATCAGCTCAGCCGCCTCGGAGAGGGCCCCGCGAGCCGCCGCCTCCCAGCTCTCACCCTTGCCGGCCGAGACCTGCAGGACATGGCCGCCGGGACGGACCGCCGCCGCCACCTCGATCCCGGCCCGGTCGAGCCCGGTGATCCGGGCGATGCGGGTGACCCCGATGGCTTTCTGGAGCCGCGATAGGTCACGCTCCCAATGGGTCCGTGAGACGGGCATCTCCGCTGCTTATATCCCGGGGCATGAGCGAACACCCGACCGACGTGGCGCTGGCACATTACCAGCGGAATGCCGCCATCTACCTCGACGAGCTGAAGCGGCTGGTCCGCATCCCCTCGGTCTCCTTCCCGGGCTTCCCCGAGGCGGAGGTCAACCGGAGCGCCGAGGCGGTGGCCGAGCTGTTGCGCCGCCGCAGCTTCACGAACGTGGAGGTGCTCAAGGTCGAGGGGGCCCACCCATACGTCTACGGCGAGCGGATCGAGGACCCGGCCCTGCCGACGCTGCTGCTCTACGCCCACCACGACGTGCAGCCGGCCGGCGACGCCGAGGCCTGGAAGAGCCCGCCCTTCGAGCCGACCGAGCGCGACGGCCGCCTCTTCGGCCGAGGCGCCGCCGACGACAAGGCCGGCATCCTCACCCATGTGGCCGCGGTAGACGCCTGGGTCCGCGGCGCCGGGAAGCTGCCGGTCAACGTCAAGCTGGTGATCGAGGGGGAGGAGGAGATCGGCTCCGACCACCTCGGAGCCTTCCTCACCAGGTACCGGGGGAAGCTCGACGCCGACGCCATGATCCTGACCGACACCGCCAACGTCGAGACCGGCGTGCCCTCGATCACGGTGGCGCTGCGCGGCCTGGTCTGCGTCGAGGTCGAGGTGCGGGCCCTCGACCAGTCGGTCCACTCCGGCATGTGGGGCGGTCCGGTGCCCGACCCGGTCCTGGCCCTGGCCAAGATGCTGGCCGGCCTGGTCGACGCCGAAGGGGCCGTCGCCATCCCCGGCATCCTCGAGAAGGTCCGGCCGCTCACCTCCGCGCAGCGCGAGGCGATCGAGGGGCTGCCGGTGACGGTGGCCGACTTCCGCAAGCAGGCCCGGCTTCGCCCCGGGGTGAAGCTGCTGGGCGGCCGCCACCCGCTCGAGACCAACTGGTGGCAGCCGGCGATCTCGGTCAACGCCATCCAGGCCTCCACCCGGAAGGACGCGCGCAACATCATCAACGACGTGGCCTGGGCCCGGGTCGGCGTCCGGCTGGTGCCCGACCTCGATCCCGAGGAGGTGCGCCAGCAACTCGAGGCGGCGCTGCGTGCGGCGGCGCCCTGGGGCGTCGAGGTGACCATCACCCGGGTGGCGAGCGGCGCCCCCTGGATCACCGACCTCGGCCACCCTGCCTTCGCCGCCGCCTTCACGGCGCTGGAGAAGGGGTTCGGCAAGAAGGCGCTGGCGATCGGCTGCGGCGGCTCGATCGGCTTCGTCGAGCCCTTCGCCAAGGCGCTGGGCGGCGCCCCGGCCCTGCTCATCGGCGTCGAGGATCCTTACTCCAACGCCCATTCCGAGAACGAGAGCCTCGATCTCGGCGACTTCCAGAAGGCCATCCGCGGCGCCATCCACCTCTACGCCGAGCTGGCCACGGCGCTGAAGAAGGGCTGAGGACCTGCCGGGGCCGGCTACCTCGCCAGGTTCTCCTTCAAGAACCCGAGCGACCGCTCCCAGAGCCGCGCCACGTAGGCCGGGTCACCGGAGGCCTGGGCCAGGTGGGTCATGCCGGGGAGGGTGAGCAGCTCGAAGCGCTTGCCGGCCCGCAGCAGCGCGTCGGCCAGCTTGAGCGAGTTGAAGTAGTAGACGTTGTCGTCGGCGGTGCCGTGGATGATCAGGAGCGGACGCCCCAGCTTCGGGGCCCAGGTGAGCAGCGAGGAGCGGCGATAGGCGTCCGGCTGCTCGCCGGGCATGCCGAGGTAGCGCTCGGTGTAGGCGGTGTCGTAGTCGGCCCAGTCCACCACCGGCGCCCCGGCCACCGCCGCCTTGAAGAGCTCCGGGTAGCGCATCACCGCCATGGCCGCGAGGTAGCCGCCGAAGGACCAGCCCTCCACGCCGACGCGGGTCAGGTCGAGCTCGGGGACGATGGCGCCGAGCGCCTTCAAGGCCGCCACCTGGTCCTCGAGCGCCGGCCCGGCGAAGTCGCCGCGGATGGCCCGCTCCCAGTCGCGCCCGCGCCGGGGCGTGCCGCGGCCGTCGATGGCGACGTGGATGAACCCCTGGTCGGCGATCCACTGGGCCAGGTGGTCGGGGCGCGTGCCGACCACCTGCAGGTGCGGACCACCGTAGACGGAGAGGTAGACCGGGAGCTTCTGGCCGGGGATGGCGGCGCGCGGCCTGATCACCGAGGCGTAGAGGCCGGGGGCAGGCCCGACCTTGTAGAGCTCGGACTTCGGCTCGAAGGGGGGCCTCTCGGCCACAGAGGGGAGCTCGGCCAGCCTGCGGCCGTCGACCCGGTAGGCGGTCGGGATCGAGGTGGCGTTCATGGTGGAGCGGGTCACCAGCAGCGCCTCGCCGTTCCTGGAGAGCTGGGCGCTGGTCGAGACCGGCACCACCGGGGCCAGCCACTCCTCCGGCGCCGCCCCGTCCTTGACCACGTAGAGCCGGGTCTGAGTCGGCTCGGGTCCCCCGGTGAACCAGAGCCAGCGCCGCCGCTCGTCGTAGCCGACCAGGGTGGCCAGGCCGGCGCTCCCCGTGATCCAGATCGAGGCCTGCGAGCCGTCGGGCCGGTGCAGCGAGACCTCGGGCCAGCCGCTCCGCTCGGAGAGCCAGAAGAAGCCCGAGCCATCCTCCTTCCAGCGCGGGTAGCCCTGCACCAGGTTGACCCAGGCTGCGTCCTTCTCGGTGAGCAGCAGCCGGGTGGAACCGGTGGCCGGGTCGGCTGTGAGCAGCGCCACGGCGTCCTGCGCCCGGTTGAGGACCACCAGCGAGAGCGGCGCCCCCTCGGTCCAGCGCACCGCGCCGAGGTACGGGTACCGCTCGCGATCCCAGCTGACCCAGACCGGCGGGCCGCCGGCCACCGGCGAGACCGCCAGCCGGACCGTGGCGTTGGCCTGGCCGGCGCGGGGGTAGCGGAAGGTATCGGCCGGGCGCTCGGGATGGAGCGGATCGTGGATCGTGAACTTCTCCACGGCGCGCTGGTCGGTCTCCTGCCAGGCCACCAGCTTCGAGTCGGGAGACCACCAGGCGCCGGTGAAACGCCCCAGTTCCTCCTGGGCGGCGAACTCGGCCTCACCGTGCGGGACCTCCTCGGTGCCGCCGCTGGTCAGGGGCCGCTCCACGTTGCTGGCGAGGTCGAGCAGGCGCAGGTCGTGATCGACGACGTAGGAGAGGGTCGAGCCGTCGGGCGAGAAGTGCGGGTCGGTGGGGCGCCCACCCGGCTTGAGCGGGGTGATGGCGCCGCTGGCGCGGTCGAGCAGGTAGAGCTTGCCCCCGACCGTCACGGCCAGCCGCCTGCCGTCGCGGGAGAGCTCGAAGGCGGTGATGCCGCGGGTGGTGATGCGCTGCCGCTCCAGGCGCGCCCGCTCGTCGGCGGTCCGGGTGGTGGCCCCGCCGGCCAGCAGCTGCTCGGCGCTGGCCAGCTCACGGGTCTCTCCGGTCTTGAGGTCGGTGGCGTAAAGGGAAGCGACCGGCGAGCGGGGCGGGGAGCGCAGGAAGATGACGGCGTCGCCCTCGGGCGTCAGCGCCGCGCGCGCGGGGCGGCCGGCGCAGAAGCGGCGGGTCTCGAGATAGCGCTTCAGTTACGGCTCGGTCTCGGCGGTGGCGGTGGCGGTGACGGCGCTCGGCGGGGCGGGGGCCGGCGTGGCAGCCGCGGCGGCGAGGAGGAGGGGGGCGAGCAGGGCGAGCATGGCCCGCCAGCTTCGCACGAACGGCTTCAGCCGCGGGCGATCCAGCGCGAGGCGAGCCGCGAGAAGGCCCGCTCGCGGAGGGCCACCGGCCGGAGGCCGTCGCAGCCAGGCCCAGCGGGCGCCTGCGGGCAGGAGCGGCAGGCGGTCCGGTCCGGGCCGCGGCGCCGCCAGCCCCAGGCGCCGAGGACCACCAGCGCCATGGTGACGGTCGCCGTGGCCGCGCCCGACCAGTCCCCCGGCTCGGCGCCGGCGGCGGCACCAAGGCCGGCGACCACCAGGAAGGCGGCCAGCGCGAGTGGACCGGCGCGGGTGAGCAGCTTGGAGGCGGCGCGCCCGCCCCGTGGAGCGAGCGCCAGCGCCGCCCAGCCGGTGAGGAGGGCCGGGCCGAGCAGCAGCGGCTCGGGCGGGAGCGAAGGCGCCACCCAGCCGAGCGCCGCCCCGGCCAGGGCCCCCACAGCCGCCAGCGTGCAGCCGCGGCAGACCCGGGTGCGATGCCCGAGCCGGACCAGCTCCGGCGCGTAGGCCTGGCAGAGCGGGTGGTGGGCGAAGCGGTGGAAGCGGTGGGCGTGGCGCGCCAGCCGGTCGAGCCGGCGGGCCAGGGCGGGCGGGATCCTGCTCATGGCCAGGTGCCCCGTCTCGTCGCGCCGCCCGGGCCGCTCCGGCTCAGGGCTCCGGCCGGATCACCACCGCCGTGCCGTAGGCCACGATCTCGTTGGTGTTCTGCATCAGCTCGGACGAGTCGAAGCGGAAGCCGAGCACGCAGTTGGCACCCATCTCGCGGGCGTGCTGCTCGAGCCGGTTCATGGCCTCGTTGCGCGTGTCGTTGGCCAGCTCGGTGAACATGGTGATCTCGCCGCCGAAGATGGTCTGCAGGCCGGCGCAGGTGGTGCCGATGACGCTGCGGCTGCGCACCGTGATCCCCCAGCAGGGTCCGATGATCCGCTCGATGGCGTTTCCTGGCGGCGGGTCGAAGGTGGTCTGGATGGGGATGGCGTGGCGGAGGATGGTGGTCATCGAGGCTCCAGTGGTCTGGGGGGATGGTACCCCAGAGCGCCGCGCCCCGGGGGTGACTTGCGATGGGCGCCCCCGCGCCATGTCGCGGTAGGATGCGCCTCCCACGAGGCCGGGACCATGGCGGGGGCCGTCGCAGGACTCACGCAGCAGGAGGAGCCAGATGTCACCGCCGAGGACGCCGGTCGTTCGCAACCAGGAGACCCGGGCGCTGGAGCGCTCGCGCGAGCTGCCCACCACGCGCACCGGTCACGACGTCGAGTCGCTCAAGCGCGGCTTCGCCGAGCACCTGCAGTTCTCGCAGGCCAAGGACGAGCACACCGCCACCTCGCTGGATCGGTACTTCGCCGCCGCCTACACGGCCCGCGACCGGCTCATGCGCCGCTGGATCCAGTCGCAGCAGGCCTACTACAAGCAGGACGCCAAGCGGGTCTACTACCTCTCGCTCGAGTTCCTCATGGGCCGGATGATGGAGAACAACCTCATCAACCTCGGCATCCACGACCAGCTCAAGACCGCGCTCTACGACCTCGGGCTCGACCTCGCCGACCTGCTGGCCCATGAGAAGGACGCCGGGCTCGGCAACGGCGGCCTGGGCCGGCTGGCGGCCTGCTTCCTCGACTCGATGGCGACCCTGTCGCTGCCGGCCTACGGCTACGGCATCCGCTACGAGTTCGGCATCTTCGACCAGGAGATCCGCAACGGCTACCAGGTGGAGCGGCCGGAGGAGTGGCTGCGCTACGGCTGCGCCTGGGAGGTGCCGCGCCCCGAGTACATCGTGCCGGTGCAGCTCTACGGCCGCACCGAGCACGTCCGCGACCAGCACGGCCAGCTGCGGGTGCGCTGGGTGGACAGCCGCCACGCCATGGGCATGCCCTACGACGTCCCCATCGCCGGCTACGGCCCCAGCGGCGCCGTCAACACGCTGCGGCTCTGGCGGGCCCGCGCCGCGCAGGAGCTCGATCTCGCCGACTTCAACGCCGGCGACTACCTGCGCGCCGTCGAGGAGCGCGACCTCACCGAGAACATCTCCAAGGTCCTCTACCCGAACGACGTGACGGTGATGGGCAAGGAGCTGCGGCTGCAGCAGCAGTACTTCTTCGTGGCCTGCTCCATCCACGACATCGTGGAGCGCCACCTCAAGGTGCACCCCGACTTCACCAACCTGCCGGACAAGGTGGCAATCCAGCTCAACGACACCCACCCGGCCATCGCCATCGCCGAGCTGATGCGGGTGCTGGTCGACCTCTACGACCTCAAGTGGGACGAGGCCTGGGCCATCTGCCGCGCCACCTTCGGCTACACCAACCACACCCTGCTGCCCGAGGCGCTGGAGCGCTGGACCGTCGAACTCTTCGGCCGGGTCCTGCCGCGCCACCTCGAGATCATCTACGAGCTGAACGGCCGCTTCCTCGAGGAGTGCCGCGCCTCCAAGCGCGTCGACGAGGCGGCCATCGAGCGCATGAGCCTGATCGAGGAGGGGACGCCCAAGCAGGTGCGGATGGCCAACCTCGCCGTGGTCGGCTCGCACTCGGTCAACGGCGTGGCGGCGCTCCACACCGAGCTGCTCAAGGCCAACCTCTTCGCCGACTACAACGCCCTCTGGCCCGAGAAGTTCAACAACAAGACCAACGGGGTCACGCCGCGCCGCTGGCTGCTCGCCTCCAACCCCGAGCTGGCGCGGATCATCACCGACGCGGTCGGCCCGGGCTGGATCGCCGACGCCACCCTGCTCAAGAAGCTGGAGCCGCTGGCCGAGGAGGCCGGCTTCCGCCGCCTCTTCCGCTCCATCAAGCGCGACAACAAGGAGCGGCTGGCGGCCATCGTCAAGGCCGAGAACGGCGTCTCCCTCGACCTCGACTCGATCTTCGACGTGCAGGTGAAGCGCATCCACGAGTACAAGCGGCAGCTCCTCGACATCCTGCGGGTGGCGGCCGAGTACCAGCGCATCAAGGCCGACTCCAGCTACGACCCGGTACCGCGCGCCTACCTGTTCGGCGGCAAGGCGGCCCCCGGGTACGTCATGGCCAAGCAGATCATCAAGCTCTGCAACTCGGTGGCCGACGTGGTCAACCGGGATCCGGCCATGAAGGGACGCATCAAGGTCGCCTTCCTTCGCAACTTCCGGGTCAGCCTGGCCGAGCGCATCTACCCGGCCGCCGACCTCTCCGAGCAGATCTCCACCGCCGGCAAGGAGGCCTCGGGCACCGGCAACATGAAGTTCGCGCTCAACGGCGCCCTCACCATCGGCACCCTCGACGGCGCCAACGTCGAGATCCGCGAGGAGGTGGGGGCGGAGAACTTCTTCCTCTTCGGCCTGACCGTTGACCAGGTGCAGGCGCTCAAGGCCAAGGGGTACGATCCGCGCGAGTGGTACCGCAAGGACCCGGTCATCAGGGGGGTGCTCGACGCCCTCAACGGCGACCAGTTCTCGCCCGGCGAGCCGGGGCTCTTCAGGCCCATCGTAGACTCGCTGCTGGGCGGCGATCCCTACCTGGTGCTGGCCGACTTCGCCGCCTACGACGCCTGCCAGGCCGACGTCTCCAGGGCCTGGCTCGACCAGGAGCGCTGGACCCGCATGGCGGTGCTCAACACCGCCCGCTCCGGCAAGTTCTCCAGCGACCGGACCATCCGCCAGTACGCCGACGAGATCTGGCACGTGAAGCCGGTGGCCATCGACCCGAGGTGAGTCGCGCGGCCTTCAGGCCGCGCAAGCTTCTAGCCGGGACCCCTTTCAGATCGCCCTCGTCATCACGGCCTGGCCGCGACCTTCTTCCACCCGAAGCGTTCGAGTTCGACCCGCCCCAGCCCGTCGAGCACCACCCCCTCGCGCGTGAGCAGCTCCCGCTGGGCCGCCGCGCCGACTGGATCCCGCAGCGAGATGCCGGCCCGTACCGCGCCGCGGGCGCCGAGCACCCGCTGCCACGGCACGTCGTGCACGGTGTTGCGCAGCGCCGAGAGCGCGTAGCCGCAGAGCCGGGCGCCGCGGGGGCGGCCGGCCAGCGCCGCCACCTGGCCGTAGGTGGCGACCATGCCGCGCGGGATGCGGCGCGCCACCCGGTAGAAGGGCTCGAACCGGACCACCACGCCGCCGGCCCCGCGGCCACCGCCAGCCCCGTCGCCATCCGCGCCGCGGCCGACGGGCCTGGACGGCATGGTCGGCTGCCCGGAACCAGCCGACTTTCCGCGGCCCTTGGTCGCGTCACGCCCTGGCCGCACCGCCCCGGCTCTCTTCATGCCATCCTCGCTCGACCCGAGGGGGGCGCCACTCGCCGCCCGTTCCGGACTAGGTTACCCCTCATGACCAACACCCGCACCGTCTTCGCCGTCGCCGCCGCCCTCCTGCTCGGCGGCTGTGGCTACCAGTCGATTCCCCGCGCCGAGAACGCCGTCACCGCCGCATGGGCCGAGGTGGAGAACCAGTACCAGCGCCGCTCCGATCTCGTCCCCAACCTGGTCGAGGCCGTCAAGGGCTACGCCGCGCACGAGAAGGAGACGCTCGAGGGGGTGATGGAGGCCCGGGCCAAGGCGACCTCGGTGCAGATCTCGGCCACCGAGCTGACCCCGGAGAAGCTCAAGGCCTTCGACGCGGCGCAGGGACAGCTGCGCGGCGCGCTGGGCCGGCTGCTGGCGGTGGCCGAGAACTACCCGCAGCTCAAGGCCAACGAGAACTTCCGCGATCTGCAGGCCCAGCTCGAGGGGACGGAGAATCGCATCGCCATCGCCCGCCGCCGCTACATCGAGGGGGTGCAGGCCTTCAACGATCTGGTCACCGTCCCGCCCACCAGCTGGACCAACTCGATGTTCTACAAGAAGCCGCCCAAGGCGCAGTTCGCGGCCACCACGCCGGACGCGGCCACCGCGCCGAAGGTGAAGTTCTAGTCCGGGCGCACGTGCGCGCCCTCGCACTCACCGCGCTGCTGGTCTCGCTCCCTGCCCTCGGGCAGGCGCGCGACGTGCCGGCGTTGACCGGCCCGGTCGTGGACGAGGCCGGCGTGCTCTCGGCGCCCGACCTCCGCCGTCTCGACGCGCTGGCGCGGGCGGCCCGCGACGTCGAAGGTCGCCGCGGCGTCCAGCTCCAGTACCTGCTGGTGCGCGAGCTGGAGGGTGAGCCGATCGAGAACTTCGCCATCCATGTCGCCGAGACCTGGAAGCTGGGCGACGCGGCCCGGGACAACGGCCTGCTGCTGGTGGTCTCGGTCGACGATCGCAAGGTCCGCATCGAGGTGGGCAACGGCGTCGAGGGCGGGCTCACCGACGCCGAGGCCTCGCGCATCATCCGAGCCACCATCGCTCCGGCCTTCCGGGCCGGGCGCTACGGCGACGGGCTCTACCAGGCCGGGGTGCAGGCCCTGCGGGCGCTCGGGGCGCTGCCCGACGGAGTCAATGCGGCACCGGCGGCCCGCTCGCGGCGGGACGGCGGGCGGT
>JANPOM010000219.1:0-1663 GCA_031427995.1 Anaeromyxobacter sp.
GGCCAGCGCCACCGCGGCGCCGGTGGCGGCCGAGACGGCGAAGAAGACCAGCGCCCGGGTGCGCCGGACGTCGACGCCGAGCGAGGCGGCCTCCTCGTCGCCGAGGGTGAGCAGGTTGAGGCGTGCCGAGAGCAGGCCGAGGGTCCCGATGGAGAGGAAGACCAAGACCGCCCCGACCGCCAGGGTCGAGCCCGACTCGTAGCCGATCGCCCCCATCAGCCAGTAGAGGAGCCTGGCCGCCTGGTCGGGAGGGGCCAGCATCTTGAGCAGGGTGATGACGCCGGCCACGAAGGCGTTGAAGACGATGCCGACCAGCAGCGCCGCCTCGGGGACCAGCCGGCCGCCGATGCGGCCGAGCCCAAAGACCAGCCAGGTGGAGAGCACGGCCCCTATGACCGCGCCGGCCGCCACCGGGGGCGCCGCCCCGAGCAGCGCCCCGGCCGGCCCGGAGACGGCTGACAGCCCGGTGGCGGCCAGCAGCACGATGGTGCCGCCGAGCGCGGCTCCGCCTGAGACGCCGAGGACGAACGGCTCTGCCAGCGGGTTGCGCAGCAGCGCCTGCAGCGCCGTCCCGGCGCCGGCCAGGGCGAAGCCGACCACCGCCGCCAGCACCGCCCGCGGCAGCCGCAGGCCGAAGAGGATGGCCCGGTCCGGCTCGACGCCGTCGAGCGCGGCGCGCAGCGAGATGGGTTGCGGGCCGAGCAGGCAGGAGGCCCCGACCGCCAGCGCGATGGCCAGGAACCCTAGGCCGAGCGCCAACAGGAGGCGGGTGCGAGGGACGCCGCTCACGGGAGTCACCTGGCCTGGGGTGGGGTATTGGGTGGCGCTCCGCGCAGCGCCTGTTCGAGATCGCCGAGGGCCTCGATCATCCGCGGGCCGGCCCGCAGCAGGTCGTCACGGGGCAGGCGGGCCACCGCGCCGCGCCGCACCGCCGGGATGGCCGCCAGGCGCGAGATGCCGGCGGCCGGCTCATCGAAGGCGGCGTCGATGACGAGGTCGGGGTTGGCCCCCACCGCCAGCTCGAGCGGGTAGACAGGCCACGGTCTCGATCCGCCCACCGCGTTCTCGGCGCCGGCCAGCTTGAGCAGCTCGTCCGGGAAGGAGCCGGGCCCGGCCACCACCAGCGGCTCGCGCCCGACCACGAAGAGGACCCTCGGGCGCGGCCGCCCGGCCGAGCCAGCGCGCAGCCGGTCCAGCGCCCCCTGCAGCCGGGCCGCCAGGGCCGCCCCGGCGGCCGGCTCGCCGATCGCCTCGCCCACCAGCTTCGCGGCAGCCGGCACGTCGGCCACGGTGATGACCGGGATGGCGAGGACGGCGAAGGAGCCGGCCGAGAGTTCGGCCAGCCGCCGCACCGCCGCCAGCGCGCCGCCATCGGTGACCCAGAGGACCAGGTCGGGCTTGAGGCCGAGCACCGCCTCCGGCGAGGGATCGAGGAAGCCGCCGACGCGCGGCAGGCTGGCCACCTCTGGGGCGTGGTCCACCCGGGTCACCCCGACGATTCGGTCGGCGGCGCCGAGCGCCACCAGGTAGTCGGTCATGCTCGGCGCCAGCGTCACGATCCGCCTGGCCCCGCCCACCGGCGGCTTCCCGACCCAGGTGGCCCCGCCCGCCGCCGCCCCCCTCGCGGAGATCGGCAGGAGCGGTGAGGCCGGACCGGCCGAGG
>JANPOM010000220.1:0-2527 GCA_031427995.1 Anaeromyxobacter sp.
AGCGTGCTGCTGCCCCTGGGAACGGCGCTCCGGAGAGCGACGTGGCCGCTTGGCGGCCCAGGCACCCGCCCGACCTACGACGCCAGCGGCACCGACCGGCTCGATTCGCTCAGCCGCCCCGAAGAAGCGGTCGGCGGAGTAGCTGCATTGGCCAACCATCCGCTCGAACACCTCCGTGGAGGGCAGCGCCTCGCTGAACCCCTCGTTGTTGAACGAGGCAGAGCGGTCCTCGAGGTCCACGGTCACCTTGGTCACCTTGGCCTGCTTGCTCTCGTCGTTGGCCGCGGCCAGCACCGCGAAGTCCGGCGCGGAGGCGTGGTTGCCCAGCACGTAGCCGACCTCGCCGAGCAGGTCCATCCAGCGCTCCCTCAACGTCTTCTCGCTCTCGGCCATCCGGTCCCCCTCCCGTACTGGTGTGAACCGAGTATCGCGGGGGGACGGACATGCGACCTGGCCGGCAGCGTGCGGCTGTTCGGCAATTCGGTCACCCTGGTTCCGGACGCGCCGCCGAGCACCGCGCGCACCTGCTCGACCGACCCGGCCGCACGCAGCCGCTCTTCGAACGGCTCGCTCCAGCGAGGCAGCTCCCAGGCCGTGACCCGCTCCACCGCCCAGCCGTGCGGGTAGGTGTTGACGAACTGCATGACCAGCGGCCGGTCGCTGGGGCGGTCCAGGATCCTCCAGCGCCAAGCGGTGTCGGCGACTCCGAGATCGAGCTCGTGGGTCACGACCTCTCGCAGACGCGCGGGCGCAAGCTGCCGAGCATCCCCGCGGCGTCGCGGCGTGGGACGCGCCATGTGAAGACCCTGGAGCGCGCGTCGGCGGGGCTCGGCATCCCGGTCGCCTACGTCAACCTGCCGGGGAGCGTCTGCGGGGGCTCACTGGGCGGGCGTATCGAAGTCGACCCGGCCATGCGCGGCATCTCGCGGGCGCGCGTGCTCGCCCACGAGCTGGGACACGAGCTGCTTCACCAGGAGGCCCGGCGCAAGGCGGCCACGTTGAAGCGCCCGCCGAAGCCGCGCAGCGCGGCCGTGGAGGAGACCGAGGCCGACGCCACCGCCTTCGTCGTCCTCTCGGCGCTCGGCCTGGAGGCGCCGTCGCCCACCTACATCGCCTGGCAGGGCGGAACCGGTGCCCAGGTGCTGCTGTCGATGGGCCGGATCCAGCGGGCGGCGCGGCGGATCCTCGCGGCGGCCGAGAAGGCCTCACCCGGGGCCGTCAGGGGCTCCTGACCCCCGGGACGATCTGGAGAACCAGCATCGTCAGTACGCCAGCAAGAAGTCCCGAAGCGGCACGACCAGCAAGCGCTCGTCGTCCAGCCCGGACGTGTCCCGGGTCACGAGCAGGCCGCGCCGGCACTTGAACTGCTCCATGAAGCGGCGGAGCGCTGCGAAGTCGGCATCGTCGATGCGGCGCCGGAACTTCACCTCAATCGGGAGCACCGCCCCGTCGGTCCGCTCGGCCACGAAGTCGACCTCCTGGAGCGGGGAGCGGCGGTCCGCCGGGTCGAGCCGCTCCCGGTAGAAGTGAACCGAGAGGTCGGCGTCCCGGATGACGGACTGGACGATGGTCTCGACGAGCGGGCCGACCACGTCCGGCGGCGACTCCCAGAGCGACGGGGCGCCGCGGAAGATGGCATTGCGCACCCCGAGATCGGTGAGCGTGGTCTTGACGGGGACTCGGGCCGTCTTGGCCTTGGCGAGAGGGAAGCGGCGGAACTCGCGGATGAGGAGGGCGTCCGCCAGGTAGTGGAGGTAGCGCCCGACCGTCGGCTGGTTGGTTCGCAGTCCGGCGGCGTTGGCCTCCGCGGCGAGCTCCAGCTGGCTCACCTCCTGACCGGTTCGCCGGGCCACCGAAAGGTACAGGTGCCGGAGGAGCTGAGGTTGCTGGATGGGGAAGAGGTCCGGGATGTCGACGCCGAGGACCCGGTCGAACACCGTCTCGATGAGGTAGTCGGCACAGCCGTCCTCCTCGACCTCGCCCGAGTGGAGCCTCGGATAGCCGCCCCGGTTGTAGTAGCGGTCGAGGGCCTGCGCTAGCGCGGGGGCGTGGGCCTCGCCGAATGCGTGGAGTTCCCTGAAGACGTCTCGAGCCTCGCCGTCGAAGGTCTTGAGGAAGCGGAGTGGCGCGGTGGGCGGCGCGAGCTCGGGGTGCCAGGCCTCCACGACCTCTCGGAACGAAAACGGGGGGAACTCGGTGGTCACCACCCGGCCCGCCAGGCTCTCTCGCGTGCCCTTGGCGACCAGGACGCTGGAGGATCCCGTCACCACCATCCGAGCACGGGTCGTCTCGGCGAGGTGCTTCACTTCCTCGTTCCACCGCGGAAGCTTGTGGACCTCGTCGAGGAGGAGGAAGGCGGGCGCGCCGCTGTTGAGGTCTCGCTGGCGGATGTTGGCCTCGACCCATCGAACGAGGCCGAGCAGGCCGCCCGCCTCCCGCAGCGTCTGCAGGTCGAAGCGGAGCACCAGGACGTCGGTGGGCTTCACCCCGTCGGCGAGGAGCGCCTCCACGAGCTGGAGCGTGGAGG
>JANPOM010000221.1:0-9016 GCA_031427995.1 Anaeromyxobacter sp.
CTCGGCGGTGACGCGGAGAAGAACCTCACCGGGATCTGCGCCGCCCACCACCTCCACGGCATCCACGCCGGCTACCTCCGCGTCACCGGCGTGGCGCCGCACCGGCTCCGCTGGAGCTTCCCCCCCGGGGGAGGGCCGCTCAGCCTGGCGGGGAGTGCGCCTGCGAGCGGGGTGGCGCTGGCGCTGATGCACGAGCACTAGATGGGCGCCGCCGGGACCACGCTGCTGCCGATGGTCGGGACGGGAGGTTGAGGAATCGGTAACGTCAGACAGTCAGCTGCCGAGCGCCGGCTTACAGACCCTCTGAACGCCACAAGCGGCGCGCCCTGCGGGCCGCGCCAATCTACCCTGCGGGATGCGGCAGTCAAGCCGCCGCGCCCCGCGGCTTCACGTTGGCGCGGATCCACTCGATGGTGGTCTGCGTCGAGGTGCCGGGGAGGAAGAGCTCGGCGACCCCCCTTGGCCTTGAGCTTGGGCACGTCGTCCTGCGGGATGATGCCGCCGCCGAAGACCTGGATGTCGGGGGCCTTCTGCGCCGCCAGCAGGTCGATGACCGCCGGGAAGATGGTCATGTGAGCGCCAGAGAGGATGGAGAGGCCGATGGCGTCGACGTCCTCCTGGATGGCGGTGGCCACGATCATCTCCGGCGTCTGGTGCAGGCCGGTGTAGATGACCTCGATGCCGGCATCGCGCAGCGCCCGGGCGATGATCTTGGCGCCGCGGTCGTGGCCGTCGAGGCCGGGCTTGGCAACCAGGATGCGGAGCTGACGGTTCACGGTGCTCATGGCTTCTCCAGCAAGGCGATGAGGTCCGGCGCTTCTGGTCCTGGCCGGCCGCCGGGGGGCGGGGTGGTGCTCGTCACGGCCGTGAGGTGGAGTCCCGTGCGCCTCGCGAGGGGCTCCCACTCCGATGGACTGTAGTACCGCAATCGGGCCGTCCCTTCCAGCAAGCTCCCGTCCGGCTGCACCAGTCGTCGAGCGCACCGGTCGACGCCGGTGGCCGGGTCGAAGACCGAGGCCTCCTCGACCCGCCGGCCGTCGGGAAGCGTGCAGCTCACGCTGGCGTGCGGGTCCCGCGCCAGCGCCAGCGGGTTGGCGTGGTGGACCAGCAGCCGCCCGCCCGGCCGCAGCAGGCGCGCCACCGCGGAGAGCGCCCGCTGGTTGCCGGCGTCGTCCCACATGAAGAGCGAGGCGTACCAGCTGAAGGCGGCGTCGAAGGCGCCGTCCCGCAGCGGCGGGGCGCGAAGGTCGGCGCGCAGCCAGGCGACTCCCCGAGGCGGGGCCCCGGCCCGGCGCAGCGGCTCGGGCCAGCGCTCCAGCCCACAGCACCAACCGACCCGGCCCGCCAGCGCCCGCGCGTGCCGGCCGTGGCCGCAGCCGAGGTCGAGCACCCGGTCGCGAGCCGTCAAGGCCAGCAGTTCGACGATCCGGTCGGTCTCGACGGCGGTGAGCCGCGGCGTCAGCAGGCCGGCGGCGGTGGTGAGGTAGAGCTCGCCGCCATAGTAGCCTTCGGTCCAGTCGCCCACGCGCCCGCCCGCCCCGCCCGTCTTGGGACCGCTAGAACCGGCCGTCGTCGCGGTAGACGCCGAAGACCTTGCGGCAGACGTCGGAGATCTCTCCGAGCGTGGCGTAGACCTTCACGGCGGCGATGATGGGAGGCATGACGTTGCTCCCCTCCCGCGCCGCCCGCTCCACGCCGGCCAGCGTCGCCTCGACCGCCCTGGCGTCGCGCTGCGCCTTCACCTGGCGCAGCCGCTCGATCTGCGCCACCTGCACCTCCTCGTGCACCTTGAGCGTCGGGATGGGAGCGCCTTCGGCCGACTGGAAGGCATTGACGCCGACCACCAGCCGCTCGTCGGTCTCCACCTCGCGCTGCCAGCGGAAGGCGCTCTCGGCGATCTCGCGCTGCGGGAAGCCGTTCTCGACCGCCTTGAGCATGCCCCCCATCTCGTCGATCTTGGCGATCAGCTCGAGGGCCCGCTTCTCCATCTCGTCGGTGAGCCACTCGACGTAGTAGCTGCCGGCCAGCGGATCGATGACCCGGTCGGCCCCCGACTCGTGGGCGATGATCTGCTGGGTGCGAAGGGCCACGGTGACGGCGTGCTCGGTCGGCAGCGCGTAGGTCTCGTCGAGCGAGTTGGTGTGGAGCGACTGCGTCCCGCCCAGCACGGCGGCGAAGGCCTGCAGCGCCACACGCACGACGTTGTTGATGGGCTGCTGGGCGGTGAGCGAGACCCCGGCGGTCTGGGCGTGGGTGCGCAGCAGCAGCGACTCGGTCTTCTTCGCCTTGAACCGCTCGCGCATCAGCCGCGCCCACATGCGGCGGGCGGCGCGGAACTTGGCCACCTCCTCGAAGAAGTCGTTGTGAACGTCCCAGAAGAAGCTGAGCCGCTGTGCGAAGGAGTCGACGTCGAGCCCGCGGCCGACCACCTCCTCCACGTAGGCCAGCCCGTCGGCGATCGTGAAGGCCAGCTCCTGCACCGCCGTCGCCCCGGCCTCCCGGATGTGGTAGCCGGAGACGCTGACCGGGTTCCAGCGCGGCATCTCCCTGGCGCAGAACTCGATGACGTCGCAGTTCATCTTCACGGCCGGCCCGGGCGGGACCATCCACTCCTTCTGCGCGATGTACTCCTTCAGCATGTCGTTCTGGAGCGTGCCGCCCAGCTTGGCTCGCGCCGTGCCCTGCTGCTCGGCGACCGCCACGTACATGGCCAGCGCGATGGGCGCGGTGGCGTTGATGGTCATCGAGGTGGTGACGTCGGCCAGCGGGATGCCGGCGAAGAGCACCTCGAAGTCGCGCAGCGAGGAGACGGCCACCCCCTCCTTGCCCACCTCGCCGCGGCTCATCGAATGGTCGGCGTCGTAGCCCATCAGCGCCGGCATGTCGAAGGCGGTGGAGAGGCCGGTGACGCCGTGCTCCAGCAGGTACTTGAAGCGCTGGTTGGTGTCCTCCGGCGAGCCGAAGCCGGCGAACTGGCGCATGGTCCAGAGCCGGCCGCGGTACATGGTCGGCTGCGGGCCGCGCGTGAAGGGGAAGCGGCCCGGGTAGCCGATGTCCTTGCGGTCGTTGGCTCCGGCGCGGATGCCGGCGTCGACGACGTCGGGGATGGGGATGCCGGAGTCGGTCTGGAAGAGCTTCTTGCGGCGCGGCATCCTGGCCAGCGCCTGCGCCAGCTCCTCGGCGGTCCAGCGCTCGCGCTCCCTGAGGACGGCGGCCAACTCTTCGGTCGAAAAGGACATGGCGATCCAGTAGCCGCTCGGGAGGCAAAACGGAAGGGGGGTGCGGCCGATGCGATACCAAGGTCACGGTTGCGCCCCGCCCGGGCCTGGCGTGGAGCGTCACGCCGGCCGGGTAGCGGACCGGACCGGCCCCGCCATCTTGGCCGCCACCCTCAGCCCGACCACCCGGGCCACCTCGTCGTCGACCGGCGTCGAGAAGACCTCCTCGACCGGTCCGACCTGCCGGATGACTCCGTCGATCAGCACCGCCAGCCGGTCGCCGAGCGCGTGGGCCTCGACCCGATCATGCGTGACCACGATGGCCGGCACGCCGGCCTGTTCCAGCAGGTGGCGCAGCTCTCCGCGCAGCTCCTCGCGGGTCGGCGCGTCGAGCGCCGAGAGCGGCTCATCGAGCAGGAGCAGGCGCGGCTGGGGGGCGAGCGCCCGCGCCAGCGCCACCCGCTGCTTCTGGCCGCCCGAGAGCTGACCGGGCCGGCGCCCCAGCAGCCCGGCCAGGCCGAACCGCTCCGCCAGCCCGGCCACTCGCCCTTCACGTTCGGCGCGCGGGAGGCGGTGCAGCCCGAAGGCGAGGTTGGCCGCCACCGAGAGGTGCGGAAAGAGGGCGTACTCCTGGAAGAGCAGTCCGACGCCGCGCCGCTGGGGCGGGACGTCGATGCGCGCCCCGGCGTCGAACCAGCGCTCTCCCCCGAAGTCGATCGAGCCGGCCTCGGGACGGTCGAGGCCGGCCAGCGCCCGCAGCACGGTGGTCTTGCCGGAGCCGGAGGGTCCGAAGAGGACAGTCACCGGCGCGCCGTCGAGCGGCCAGGCGGCGCGTGCCGCCACGGTCGGGCCGCCCGGGAAGCGGCGGACGATGTCGAAAGTCAGCGCTCGTTCCATCGGAAGAAGGGCCGGCGCTGGAGAGCGTAGACCAGCGCCAGCACGGCGAAAGAGCTGGTCAGCAGGAGCGCGGCGGTGCGGTGAGCGGCGCCGTACTCGAGCGCTTCGACGTGGTCGAAGATGGCCACCGAGAGGGTTCGGGTCCGGCCCGGGATGTTGCCGCCGACCATCAGGACCACGCCGAACTCGCCGATGGTATGGGCGAAGGTGAGCACCGCGCCGGCCAGCACGCCCGGCCAGGCGAGGGGAAGCGTGACGCGGAAGAAGGTGGCGAGGCGGGAGACGCCGAGCGTGTGCGAGGCCTCCACGAGGCGGCGGTCGACGCCGGCCAGCGCCCCGGCGAAGGGCTGCACCGCGAACGGCAGGCTGTAGAGCACCGACGCCAGCAGGAGTCCGGCGAAGGAGAACGGGAACGGGTGACCGGCCACCGCCGCGAAGAGCCGCCCGGCCGGGCTGTGGGGCCCGAGGCCGGTGAGCAGGTAGAAGCCGAGCACGGTCGGCGGCAGCACCAGCGGGAGCGCCACCACCGCCTCGACCAGGAAGCGGAAGCGCCAGCGGGTCGAAGCGAGCCAGGCGGCCAGCGGCAGGCCGGCCAGCAGCAGGATCAGCGTGGTGAGGGCGGCCAGCTCGGCGGAGAGGAGGAGGGCGGCGGTGTCCATGGCACTAAGGGAGACCGTACCCGTATTTGGCGAGGATGGCGCGACCCTTCTCGGCCACCAGGAAGGCGAGGAAGGCGCGGGCAAGGACCGGCTCCTTGGCCCCGGCCAGCACCAGCCCTGACTGCTCGATGCGCGGATAGAGCGCCTCGCTCACCTGGACCACCCGCCCTCTCCGCAATTCGGGGCCAAAGGTGAGCGAGTAGGGCAGGAAGGCGACCTCGGCGGCGCCGGTGGTGGCGAACTGGACCGCCTGCGCGGCGCTGGTGCCCCGCACCAGCTTCTCGCTCACCGCCGCCTCGACCCCCGCCTTCCTGAAGGCGGCCATGGTGGCGCGGCCGAACGGCGAGACGGCCGGGTTGGCGATGGCGATCCGCTTCACCGCTGGCGAGGCGAGCGCCACGAGCCCGGCCTGCTCGAGGTCGAGCGTCGAGCCCGGGGGCAGCCAGGCCACCAGCTTGCCAAGTGCGTAGACCCGCTCGTCGGCCGCGGCCCCGGACCCGGCGGCGATGAGCCGCGCCGGGTAGTCGCGGTCGGCCGAGAGGAAGAGGTCGAACTGGGCGCCGTTCTGGATCTGCGCCGCGATGGCCCCCGAGGCACCGAAGGTGAGCGCCACCTCCACCCCAGGCTGCGCCGACTCGAAGGCCGCCTTGAGCTCCACGGCCACCGACTTCAGGTTGGCCGCCGCGGCCACGGCGACGAGGCGGCGTGGCTGGCCGGCCGAAGCCGGGGCCGCGAGCAGGAGCGCGAGGGCAAGTGAGGCGAGGTGGGTCACGAGCCGCGGACCTGCTCGACGCTTCCATGGACTGAGTGGTGAGGGGGAGAATCGAACTCCCGACCTGGGGATTATGAGACCCCCGCTCTAGCCGACTGAGCTACCTCACCGAAGTGATCTCGCGAGCAACCTCCGCAAGGACGCGGGGTTATAGGGCTCCACGCCGAAGCCGTCAAGCGCCTGGCGGTGGCGGCGGCCCGCCTGGAGCGGAGCCAGCGCGCTCGGCGGCGAGCGCCTCCGCCTCCTCGTCGTCGAGGGCCTCGGCCGTCCCCTCCGGCGACCTGAAGATGCGCGCCACCTGTATATGCGGCGAAAAGACGAAGATCCCGCCCAGCAGCAACTGGAAGCCGACCTGCGTGGCCCAGAGCACGTTGGCCCATGCCACCCCGCGGGTGTGGGCCACCGCCTCGGGCACGAAGAGCGAGAGGCCGAAGGCGCAGGCGAGCTGGAAGGTCCCCACCATCCCCGGGCCGGCCGGGATCATCACGCCGGCCACCAGCACTCCGAGGATGGTGTAGGCGTCGATGAGCTGGATGTCGAGCGCGAAGGCCCGCGCCATCAGGTGCATGCCCCATCCGTTCAGGCCCCAGTAGGCGGCGGTCAGCCCGAGGAAGAGCACCAGCTTCCGCTTGCTCGGGACCAGCCGCAGGCCGCGGATGAATGCGTCGAGCATACCGGCGGCGTGCTCGGCGAAGTGGGGCGAGATGGGGGAGAGCAGCCGCTTCACCAGGCTGACCGCCAGCTCCCGGCTCAGGTAGGCCACCACCAGGAAGGTGAGCAGCCCGCCGAAGAGGGCCGCCATGATGAAGCCGGCCTTGCGGATCTCGCCGAGGTGGGGCGTCCCCTCGGGAACCGCGAAGAGGGTCACCAGCAGCAGCGCGGCCGTGAAGATGCCGTCGGCCACCCGCTCCAGCACCACGCTGGAGAGGGCCGCCGAGACCCGCAGCCTGGGGCGCTCGGCGATCAGGTAGGGCCGGGCGAACTCGCCGAGCCGGAACGGCAGCACCAGCAGCGCCGTGAAGCCGACCGCCGAGACCGCGTTGAGCCGCGCGAACGGGACCTTGACGACCGGCTCGAGCAGCAGCCCCCAGCGGACCGTCCGCAGCAGGTGGATGACGCCGAGGGTGACCAGGTAGACCGGCAGGTAGCGGTAGTCCCCACCCTGCACCGCCCGCCAGATGGCGCCGAGGTCCTTGCCGCGGAAGGTGAGCCAGACCGCCAGCACCGAGACCCCGATGCCGAGCGCCGACTGGATGGCCCGCTTCACAATATCTCCTGCCCGGCCAGCACCCGCCGTGGGTTGATGGCGAAGAGCCGGTCCAGCGTCCCGTCACCGCCCCGCCTCTCCAGCAACTCCATCGCCTCGGGGACCCACTCCTCGGCACCGTCGACCCGGTGCAGGTCGGTGGCGGCCACGGTGTAGAGCCCCTCCTCGAGGAACTGTTCGGCCAGCTTCTGCGGGAGCCGGCCATAGAGCCCGGTCAGGGCCCCGACGTTGAGCTGCAAGCCACCCCCGAGCCGGACCACCTCGGCGGCCCGGCCGGGCCGCTCGAACTCCTGGCAGCGTTCCGGGTGGGCGAAGAGCGGGAGCACGTCGCGGCGGCGCAGCCGGAAGACCAGCTCAGGGAGCGACGGCACGGCGCTGCGGAAGGGGACCTCGACCAGCGCCCAGCGCTGGCTCTCGCCGATGCCGCGCCGCGCCGGTACCCCGAGCCGCTCGAAGAAGGCGTCGTCGAGCTTGTTCTCGGCGTTCTGGTGGAGCCGCAGCGGCACCTGCTCGCTCGCCAGCAGCGCCTGCAACTCGGACCGCCGGGCCCCGCAGACCGCCTCGTCGGCGGAGGGCATCCCCGGGCCGGCGTGCGGGCTGGGGGCGGCGTCGCTGAATCCGAGCGAGGCGAGCAGCCGGGCGGCCAGGACCGCCTCCTCGGCGGTCTCGACGCCGTCGTCGAGGGCCCAGAGGAGGTGGCAGTGGAGGTCGACGAAACCCATTGCGGCGGGCTCATACCATAACGAGCACGTGGCGCCGAATCGGGGCCGTCGGTTCAAGGGTGGCCGCCCCCGCCCCCGCCCTCGCCGTCGTCGCTCGGTTCGCCGGCTCCGTCGCCGGCCCGCTCGCCCGGGACCCGGTACCGCTCGTCGAACCACCTGCCGAGGTCGAGCAGGCGGCAGCGCTCCGAGCAGAACGGGAAGGCCGGGTTGACGGATCGCTCTCCCACCGCCTGCCTGCAACTCGGACAGCGGCTCGTCATCGGCGGGCCCCCAGGCATCCATGGTCCAGCAGCGGGGCCGCGGCCGCCTCCAGCTCGGCCCGGTCGAGCGCCCCCTCGAAGATCCGCGCCAGCCGCCCTTCCCGGTCGAGCAGGAAGGTGCGCGGATAGGCCGAGACGCCCCACTCGGCCGCCACCTCGGCCCTCGGGTCGATCACCACCGGGTAGGGGAGCCGCCTCGCCACCTCGGCCACATCGTCACGTGCCGACTCCTCGGCCACCCCCACCACCTCCAGGCAGCGGCCGGCGTCCACCTGCCGCGCCGCAGCCAGCTCGGGTAGCTCTCGCAGGCAAGGCGGGCACCAGGTGGCCCAGAAGTTGACCGCCACCACCCGGCCTCGCAGCGAGGCGAGGTCCAGTGTCGTGCCGTCGGTGGCGCCGAGCGTGAAGGAGACGGGCCGCTCGCCGAGCTGCAGCACCTTCCCCGGGCGCCGCACCACGAGCTGGCCGATCACCACCGCCGCCAGTGCCGCCAGCGCCAGCTTCTGCCAGCCCTTCACCGCCGCCTCACTTGGTGGCCGGGGCCAGCGCCGATGCGGCCCCCATGCCGAAGAGCGTCTTGAGATCGTCGTCGGTGAAGAAGAGGCCCCCCCCGAAGAAGATATCGGTACCGAGCGTGAACTTCGGGCCGCCCGGGTACCGGCCCTCCCGCCACTGGTTGAGGAAGTCGTCGGATCCGGCCGTGACGTAGAAGTGCTGCAGGAAGGCGTAGTTGACCCAGAACTTGGCGCGCGGGAAGACGCCGGTGAAGGGGCGGCTGAACTGGTAGACCGAGACCGAGACCTGCAGCCGCTCATCCAGGAGGTGCAGGTCGGTGCCGACGCCGCCCGAGCTCTCGATGATGCCGACACGGAAGGCGACCGGTCCGTACCGCTTGGCCATCTGCAGCGAGTAGGTGAGCTTCTGCTCGTGGGTCTTGGTGGTGACCACGGCGTCGGGGATGGCCGGCGCCGAGCCGATCTGCGTACTGGTGGTGGTGGTGACCACCGAGTCCACTCCGCGCGGGTCGGAGACCATCTCGAAAATGTAGTACTTGTCCGGGCGAGGGACGAGCCGCATGCCGAAGTAGGTCTTGGCGGCGGTCTGGTTGAGGAGCCACTCGGAGCGGAGCTTCAGCTCGATCTGCATCCGGTTCAGGCTGTCGACGTAGTTTGCGTAGGTCTCCAGTGCGTCGGCCATCTTGTTGCCGAGCCGCTCGTCGTT
>JANPOM010000222.1:0-46870 GCA_031427995.1 Anaeromyxobacter sp.
CCCTCGAGCGCGCCGATCCCCCTCACCAGGGCGAGCAGCCGCTGCGCCATGGAGACGTGGATGCCCTTGAGGATGTTGGCGGCCGAGATGCCGCGCGAGACCATGTTGATGACGTCGGTCTCGGCCAGCACCGCGCAGATCGAGGAGACCTTCTCCGGGTTGCTCCCCTGCAGCGAGAGCGCGCCGATCTCGTCCTGGGCGATCCCGAGGTAGCGGGCGATGTTCTCCAGGAACTGTCCCGAGCCGGAGGCGCACTGGCTGGTCATCTTGTAGGAGAGCACCTTGCCGCGGGCGTCGGTGCGGATGGCCCGCCCGTGGAGCGCCCCGACGTCCAGCACCAGCCGGGTGCTGGGGTCGAGGAAGATGGCCCCGCGGGCGTGGGTGGTCATCGAGTAGAAGTGGCCGGTCGTGAAGG
Source organism: Anaeromyxobacter sp. (assembly GCA_031427995.1). Taxonomy (GTDB): domain Bacteria; phylum Myxococcota; class Myxococcia; order Myxococcales; family Anaeromyxobacteraceae; genus JADKCZ01. Next base: position 416 of record JANPOM010000222.1, read on the forward strand.
TGAGGCTCTCGCCGTCGCCGGTGGTGGCGGTGTAGGCGACGTCGCCGCGGGCCAGGCCGGCCTCCTTGAGCACCGCGTCGAAGGCCTCCCCGGCCAGCGCGTAGGGATCGCGTTGCCGGATCCGGTCGACGCTCCGCCCCAGCCAGCGCGGTGAGCCGGCCCCGCTCTCGAAGAGCGCCACCTTGACGCAGCCGGTGCCCACGTCGATGCCAGCAGTGATCGCCATCCCGCCTCCTTGCCGCTCAGGCCGTCGCGCCGCGCTGGGCGAACGCCGCCGCCCCGAGGGCGCCGGTGTAGATCGAGTCCGGGTTGATGTTGATGGTGACGTCACCGTAGTTCTCCTTCACCAGGTTGCGGAGCTCCCGCACCGCCGCCTGGTTCTTTGCGACGCCGCCGGTGAAGGTGAACTGGTCGCGGATCCCCCCGGAGCGGGAGATGATCGACATGGCCCGGAGGATGATGGCGCGGTGCAGGCCGGCCAGGATGTCCTCGCGCTTGTCCCCCAGCGCCAGCCGGTCGCGCAGCTCGGCGCCGGCGAAGACGGTGCAGGTCGAGTTGATGCGCAGCGTCTTGGTGGCCTTGAGCGCCATGGGGCCGAGCTCGTGGAGCCCCATCTGCATCTCGTCGGCCACGTAGCCGAGGTAGCGCCCGGTGCCGGCGGCGCAGCGGTCGTTCATCTGGAAGTTCTCGACGATGCCGCGCTCGTCTACCTGGATGGCCTTGGTGTCCTGGCCGCCGATGTCGAGGACCGTCCGCGTCCCCTCGTGCATGAGGTGGGCGCCGAGCCCGTGGCAGAGGATCTCGGAGCGGATCTGCTCCTTGGGGAATGGAAGCCGGACCCGCCCGTAGCCGGTCCCGACCACCTGGACCTCCTCGAGCGGGATCTCCAGCGCCGACCGCACCGGCCGGATCACCTCCTCGGCGACCAGGGTGCGGTCCTCCGGCGCCCCGCTGGCGGCGTGGGCGCGCAGCACGCCGTCGAGCGCCTCGAGGAACCTCCCCTCCACCCCGGCCTCGCCCTTGCGGTTCTCCACCTCGATGATCGACTTGTCGTAGACGTTGAGCATCAGGTCGAAGGAGAGCCCGGCCTCCTTGCAGATCGGCTCGGCGGCCGCCATGAAGCCCGAGCCGGCCAGGTCCCGGAAGAAGTCGGAGCGGCGGCGCGCCCCGGGCGCGAACAGCGCGGTCGACTCCTGGCGCAGGCGGCGGAAGACCGCCCCCAGCGCCTCGGCCAGCACCATCTCCTGGCCGGCGAAGCGCAGCCCCCCGCTGTGGCGCGCGCAGGTCTGCTCCAGGTCGGTGAGCTGGGCCCGGAACTGCACCAGCCGGAAGTGGCGCTCCAGCTCGCCGAGCAGGCCGTCGACGCGGCCGGCCAGGGCCGGGGACCCGGCGAGGGCACGCCGGAAGAGCGTGAAGCGCGCGCCGATGTAGGCCTCCTGCTTGGAGACCGCCGCGGCGGTGTCGTAGTTGGAGCGTGAGTTGGTGATGCCGCGCCCCAGCACCTGGGAGTGCTCGTCGACGATAACCGACTTGGTGGTGGTGGAGCCGAGATCGATGCCGATGTAGCACTTCATGGTGGTCCTCTCCCCGCCGTCAGGCCGCCGGCGAGGTGCTGCCGCGCTTCTGGTCGATCATCTGGAAGTAGCTCTCCAGGCGGTTCTTCACGTTGGCGGCGGAGAAGTAGCGCGGGTCGACCAGGTCGGTCTCGATGAAGGCGGCCGGCTTCCCGGTGCGCTTCTCGATCTCCCTCATGATCATCAGCTGGCCGGCCGAGAAGCTGTTGCAGCTCTTGATGGAGTTGATGAGGAGCCCGTCGGCCTGGTAGTCGTGCATGTACTTCTCGAGGAGGTCGATCCGCTGCGGCAGGTTGCGGTTGGTGTAGACCCCCATGCAGTAGTCGGCCAGCGACTCGAGCGGATGGTCGGGATCGTGGCGGAAGCCGAGGTCGTAGGTGCCGCCCACCTTGGTGTAGCTGGAGGCCACCACCACCGCGCCGTCGTCGTAGAACATCTTCCAGAACTCACGGAAGCTGGTCCAGTTGGGCGGCCCCTCCACCACCAGCCGGTACTTCTGGCTCTTCATGTCGCCTTCCGGCGTGATGGGCCCCAGCCCCAGCTTGATGCGCTCGGCGATCTCCGCCCGCAGCAGCCGGTAGTACTCGGTGGCGTCGGGCGTGCCGCGGAAGGCGGTGAAGATGGGCCCGATGTAGTAGACCCCGCCGAAGTAGGCGTCGATGGGAGAGGGCCGGTTCTTCCCGCTCTCCAGCACCCAGACCAGGTCGTCCTCGGCGCGCGCCGACTCACGCAGGTAGCCGCGGAGCCGGTCGATGTCGAACTTGACGCCGGAGACCCGCTCCAGGGTGGGGATGACCTCCTCCTTGAGCTGCTTGACGATGTAGTCCCGCATGTTGCTGGTGGTCTCACCGTCGCCCTGGTACGGGACGTGGAGCATGACGGTCGGGCACTTGTACTCCTCCCGGAGCAGCTCGAACCACTTCATGAAGGTGAAGCAGCCGGTGTAGGAGAGCAGCAGCAGGTCCGGGCGGGGCAGCGGCTTGCCGTTGGGCGAGATGTTGCCCTTGGCGATCATTCCCAGGTCGGCCTTGACGTAGGTGCAGACGTCCTCGGAGTGGCCGCGCTTCTCCGCCTCGCCGATGTAGTCGCCGGAGAGCTTGCGCATGCCGTTCTGGATGGCGTTGATCTCGGGGAGGTTGTTGAGCATGTCGAAGCACATGATCAGCTCGTTCAGGTTGCCCGGAACGAAGGTCGAGGCCACCTTGCGGCCGTGCTCGGCGGTGCTGGTGAGGAGGTCGTAGTTCCGCGCGATCATCTCCTTCTGCTTCACCATCGAGGCTTCCTTGACCGCCTCCCTGGCCGGGGCCGGGACGCGGTGGGATGTGGCCTTGGCGGTCATGGCGAGCTCCAGAGCTTGATCGAGTCGGCGAAGGTGCCGGCCTGCTCCCGCACCGGCTGCATCTGCGCGGAGTTCTCCGCGTACTTGAAGCCGATGTGGGGGACGTCTACCCGGTCGAGGAGGTTCTCGAGCATGGGCCGCTCCAGGAGCGCCGGGTCGCAGAAGCTGGGGGCGGCGAAGATGACCCCCTCGGCGCGGAAGGCCTTCACGGCGTCGTGGATGTACCGCCCCTTGAGCTCCTGCCGCGGCTGGTACTTGGCCGAGGTCTCGGTCGAGGCGGTGAGGAAGGTGTGGGCCAGGGCGACGATGGGATCGCCGCTGGTGGGCAGGTCCTCGAGGAGCCAGCGGTTCACCAGCATGAAGTCGTCGTCGACCACGTAGCAGCCGGACATCTCGATGGCCTTGATGAGGCTGAGCGGCGGTTGCTCGCAGAAGACGCCGTTGAGCACGATCCGGCAGTTGTCGCGGCGCGGCCGGTCCTCGGCCTGGACGGCGGCCAGGTAGTCGGCGAGGAGCTGGTTGTGGGCCTCGACCGGGAGCACCATCCCGGCCCGGAGCACCAGGTAGGCCTCGGAGGTGGGGACGCGCCAGGGGGCCTCTGAGCGGAAGGCGTAGAGCTGGCGCACCAGGCGCCGGTTCTGGTTGTAGAGGGCCATCGAGGCGTGGATGGCCTGGTCGCTGATGGGGCGGCCGGCCAGCCGGGAGAGCCCGTCGCGGAGCTCCCGCAGCTCCTGCTGGTAGTAGGCGTCACCGATTCCCGGGGTGAAGTTCTGCGGGACGTCGAAGTAGCGGACGTAGACCTTGGGGAAGAGGATCTTCCAGATGCCGGAGAGGTTGCGGATGACGTCGCAGATCGACGGGAAGAGGAACCCGTCCACGAAGTCGAGGCGGCCGGTGATCCCGAGGTCGAGGGTGGAGCGGGGGATGCGGCAGATGTAGCTCTGGTAGTAGGCGTCGCCGTGGATGACCTCGAGGTTCTCACCCGCCCCGAGGATCCCGAGCGGCAGCATCCCGGCCGCGTGGATCAGCTCGCGGGGCACGTAGATGGGCATGTAGGCGACCACCTTCCGCCCCGGGGCGGCGGCCTTCCACTCGCGGGCCGCGCCGAAGGAGAGGTCGTCGAAGAGCGCCTGGCAGCGCGTCACCAGCTCGGCGGCGGTGGTCCTGGCCATCGTCAACGGTCCTCCCAGCGGGCCGGCCGCTTCTCGATGAAGGCGGTCAGCCCCTCCACCGGGTCGGCTCGCGTCATGAGCTCGTCGAGGTAGAGCTTCTCGAGGGCCTTGAGGCTGGCGCGGACCCGCCCGGCCAGGCCGAGGTGGGCGGCGCGGACCGCGAAGCCGAGCGAGGCGGCCGAGCGCCCGGCCAGGTGGGCGTCGAACCAGGCCAGGGCGGCGGCCTCTGGATCCGCGGCCACGGCACAGGCCAGGCCGAGCCGGTGGGCCTCGGTCCCGTCGATGGAGCGGCCGGAGAGGAGCAGGTCGGCGGCGGCGCCGGGGCCGATCCGCTCGGGGAGCAGGCAGGAGGCGGCCGGGGCGAAGACCCCAAGGACGATCTCCGGCTGGCCCAGCCTGGCGTCGGGGGCGGCGAAGACCAGGTGGCCGGCGCTGGCCAGCTCCAGCCCGCCACCCAGGCACTGCCCCTTCACCGCCACCAGGACCGGGACCTGGAGCTCGAGCATCCGCACCAGCAGTGCGTGGAAGGAGGTGAGCATCGCCCCGCAGGTGGCGGGGAGGTGCTCCTCGACGCTGGCGCCGAAGGAGAAGTGCGGCCCCTCGGCGTCCAGGAGGATGCCGCGGAGGGCCGGGGTCTCTCCGCCGGCCGCGGCGAAGGCGGCGTCGAGGGCCGTGATCATGGCGGCGTCGAGGACGTTCGCCTTGGGCCGATCCAGCCGGATCCGGAGCAGGCGGCCGTCGCGGTCGCGCCAGGTGCGGACGGGGGCGACGGGGGCCATCAGCGGCCTCCGTCCGCCTTGGCGGCGGGGAGCAGGCTCTCGACGAGCTCGGGGGACCACGGGGTGGCGCGCGCCAGGGCCTGGCGGAGCGCCACGAAGTCGGCCTCGCGGTCGTCCTTGGTCCCCTCGTTGAAGGCTCGGAAGCCGGTGCGCGCCTCGGTCATCATGTTGAGGGCCAGCCAGGCGCGCGAGTTCTCCTTGTTGGCGTTCCAGGCCTGGAGCTTCGGCTTGCGGAGCTCCTCCAGGGTCTTGGTGGTGCAGTCGGGGAAGGTGAGGAGGAGCTTCGAGCAGAGCTGCTCGACCCGCTGGTCCAGCATGGTGAGGTCCACGGCGCCGCGCTTGACGAGCGCCTTGCCCTCCACCAGCGCCGCCCCGGTCTTGGCCTCGCCGTGAAGGAAGCGGCCGTGCTCGTCCAGCAGCCGGTCGGTCCAGACCAGCGGGTTGGCGACGAAGGCGCCGTCCACCTTGAGGGCCGGGACCACGTCGGTGATCATCCCCTCGCGGTAGGCGCGGTGGGCCGACCAGGGCTCGCAGAGCAGGCCGGTCTCCATGGCCCGCTCGCCACCGAGGAGGACCGGGAGGAAGTCGGTGGCCCCGCCGATGGGAGCGGAGCCGTGCTTGGGACCGGCCTGCCCGAAGCGGGCCAGGTCCTGGGCGATGGAGAAGTCGCAGGCCATCCCAATCTCCTGGCCGCCGCCGATGCGCATGCCGTTGACGCGGCAGATGACCGGCTTGTCGCAGCCGAGGATGGCGCTCACCATGTCGTTGAAGAGCCGCATGTACTGCCGGTACTCCTGCGGATTCCCCGAGTAGTACTCGGCGTACTCCTTGGTGTTCCCGCCAGTGCAGAAGGCCTTGTCGCCGGCGCCGGTGAAGACCACCGCCACCACGTCGCGGGAGCTGGAGGCCGCGCCGAAGGCGAGGATGACCGCCTTCACCATGTCGGTGGTGTAGGAGTTGTACTGGGACTGGTTGTCGAGCGTGATCCAGGCGTTGAAGAGCCCCGCCACCCCGGTCCCGTCGGGGCGGTGGGCCGGCAGCTTCTCGAAGCGGACGCCCACGCCGGCCGGCACCGGCGCCAGCTGGTGGTCCTTCGCCTGGCTCGGCGCCGTCGAGCGAGTCACCTCTTCCGTGCGCTTCGACATGTCGTGGCTCCTGGGGTGCTACGGGACGAGGATGGCGCGGCGGGAGAGCTTCTTCTGGTGCGCCTCGGCGAAGACGGCGTTCACCTCGGCCAGCGGGTGGTGCTCGACATAGGGGGCCAGCCGCACCTTCCCGTCGAGCACCAGGTCGAGGGCGGCCGGGTAGAGTTCGGGCGCGCAGCCCCAGTTTCCCAGGGCCCGCGCGTGGAAGGCCATCAGGTTGGAGAGCCGCAGCTCCACCTTGTCCATCGTGAAGCCGACCACCGCCAGGGTGGCGCCGTGGACCAGCAGGCCGTAGGCGGTGAGCTGGCCGGCGGCGCTCCCGGAGCACTCGAAGATGCACCACTCCCGCGACGGGGCTCCGCTGCCGCGGGCATGCTCGGCGATGGCCTTCTTGAGCGCCTTCTGGTCGAGCGTCCTCGGGTTGAACCCCTTGGCCACCTTCTCGGCCTCCAGCTGGTCGAGCCTGGCCTGATCGACGTCCACCGCCACCACCACGGCGCCCAGCGCCCGGGCGATCTGCGCGGCGTAGGAGCCGACCCCGCCCACCCCGATCACCACCGCCAGCGAGCCGGCCGTGACGCCGGCCTGGAGCACCGCCTGGTAGGGGGTGGTGACGGCGTCGGCCACCACCGAGAGGTCGGCCAGGGTGAGACCGGCCCCCGCCAGCCGCGCCTCGTCCACGGCGCAGAGCCCGCGGGCCGGGACCGCCACATGGGTGGCGAAGCCTCCGTGGATGTCGTTGCCCGGCATCTTCTGGGCCGGGCAGATGGTCCCCTTGCCGCGGCGGCAGGCGTCGCACTCGCCGCAGGGGATGACCGCCGGGACGATGACGGCGCGCCCGAGCCATGACTCCGCGCCAGGCCCGGCCGCGACCACCCGCCCGCTGATCTCGTGGCCGAGCGCGAGCGGCAGCGCGTGGTTGGTGCGGACGCCGTCGTAGTAGAAGCCGAGGTCGGTGTGGCAGACCCCGCAGCCGGCCACCTCGACCCAGACGCTGGCCGGAGCCGGCGCCTCGAGCGCCAGCGGCTCCATCACCAGCGGCTCGCCTGCCGCCTTCATCACCCAGCGATGCGCCATGGCTCCGGCCTCCCTCAGCTGAACCGTCCGCGCTGTTTCCCCGGCCAGGCCGGGTCGAGGCCCCCCCCTTCACGCCGGGACAGGGCCGCCGATTGACGGAACCGAACTTAAAGTGGTAAAGTAGTACCAGAATCCAACGTTCGTCGTCAACGGTGGCGGTCAGCCATGGCGGTCAAGGTAAATTCAACCCGGTTCCGGAACGCCCCGGACCGCCTCCAGGGAGAGCCCCATGAGTGCCAGCGAGCCGGTGTTTCGGTGGGAGGACGCGCTCCGGCTCGAGGACGAGTTCACCGCCGAGGAACGGCTGGTGCGCGACAGCGCCCGGGACTACTGCCGCGAGCGGCTCATGCCACGGATCCTCGAGGCCAACCGCAAGGAGCGCTTCGACCGCGAGATCCTCACCGAGCTGGGGCAGCTCGGCATGCTCGGGCCGACCATCGAGGGGTACGGCTGCGCCGGCGTCTCCCACGTCGCCTACGGCCTGGTGGCCCGCGAGGTGGAGCGGGTCGACTCCGGGTACCGCTCGGCCATGAGCGTCCAGTCGAGCCTGGTGATGCACCCCATCCACGCCTACGGCACCGAGGCGCAGCGGGAGAAGTACTTGCCGCGCCTGGCCAGCGGCGAGCTGGTCGGCTGCTTCGGCCTCACCGAGCCCGACGCCGGGTCGGACCCGGGGAGCATGCGGAGCCGGGCCAGGAAGGCCGGCGACGGCTGGGTGCTGACCGGGACCAAGATGTGGATCACCAACTCCCCCATCGCCGACGTCTTCATCGTCTGGGCCAAGGACGACCAGGGCGTGGTCCGCGGCTTCATCCTCGAGAAGGGGATGAAGGGGCTCTCGGCGCCGGTCATCGAGGGCAAGTTCAGCCTGCGCGCCTCGGTCACCGGCGAGATCGTCATGGACGAGGTGGCGGTCCCCGACAGCCAGCGGCTTCCCGGCGCCTCGGGCCTGGGGGGACCGTTCGGCTGCCTCAACAAGGCCCGCTACGGCATCGCCTGGGGCGCCATGGGCGCCGCCGAGTTCTGCTGGCACGCCGCCAGGAACTACACCCTGGAGCGCAAGCAGTTTGGCCGGCCCCTGGCCGCGACCCAGCTGGTGCAGCTCAAGCTGGCCAACATGCAGACCGAGATCACCCTCGGCCTGCAGGCCTGCCTCCGCGTCGGGCGGCTCATGGACCAGCACCTGGCGACGCCGGAGATGGTCTCGCTCATCAAGCGCAACAACGCCGGCAAGGCGCTCGACATCGCCCGCGTCGCCCGCGACATGCACGGCGGAAACGGCATCTCCGATGAGTTCCACGTCATCCGGCACGTCATGAACCTGGAGTCGGTGAACACCTACGAGGGCACGCACGACATCCACGCCCTGATCCTGGGCCGGGCCCAGACCGGGATCCAGGCCTTCTCCACCTGACCTGGCCGAAGCCTGGATCATCGACGCGGTCCGCACGCCCATTGGGCGCTGCGGCGGGGCCCCGGCTGCGTGGTAGACCCGTCCAGGCGCCGAGGCTTCGCTTTCGGATCCAGCGGTCGAAGGTGCCGAGACGGTCGAAGGTGACGGTCAAGGAGAAGGACTGGGGGGAGCGACCATGGCGCGAGAGACGACGGCGGTTCCGGGGTGGTCGGGTCGCCTGTTCCTGTTGACCCTGCTGGTCGTGGCCGTGGGCGGGTGCGCGCACCAGCCACCGTCGGCGCTGCCGGGGGTGCCGGGCTTCTTCTCCGGCCTACTCCACGGACTCCTGATCCTGGTGAGCCTGGTGGGGAGCATCTTCGCCGACGTCCGGATCTACGCCTTCCCGAACTCGGGGTTCTTCTACGACCTCGGCTTCGCGATCGGTGCCAGCGCGATACTGGGTGGCGGCGCACACACGGCGCGTCGGCGCTGATCACCCTCTGAACCATTGAGCCCGTGACTGACCACAATTCCTGGCATCGGACTCGAACGGCGGGTGTAAAGTCTTATCCCTGAACCATGGGTTGGCGTCATCGACCCGGAGAAACCCGTGACCATCAAGGCCAGTCTCGTCGCTGCTTCCACGTCGCTGGTACTTGCCGCGCTGACCTCCTGCGGCGGCGGCGGCGCTGCTGCTGCTGCTCCGGTCAGCGACGCGGCGGCGCTCATCGAGACCAACGACGCGGGCAGCGCCTCGAGCGCCCAGGTCGCCATCGACGTCAACGGCAACGCCTTGGCGGTCTGGGCCCAGTCCGACGGCACGCGCGGCAACATCTGGTCCAACCGGTACACCGTCGGCGTCGGCTGGGGCGTGGCCGCGCTCATCGAGACCAACGACGTGAGCAGCGCCTTCAGGCCCCAGGTCGCCGTCGACGTGAACGGCAACGGGCTGGCGGTGTGGGACCAGGGGGATGGAATCCGCCAGAACATCTGGGCCAACCGCTACGCCGCCGCCACCAACTCCTGGGGCACGGCGGTGCTGATCGAGACCGACAACGCTGGCGGCGCCATCTCCCCCCAGGTCGCCTTCGCAGGCAACGGCAACGCCCTGGCGGTCTGGACCGGGAACCTGGGCATCTGGTCCAACCGCTACACCGCCGCCACCAACTCCTGGGGCACGGCCGCCCCGATCGAGACCAACGCCGGCAGCCCCGGCAGCCCCCAGGTGGCCGTCACCGCCAACGGCAACGCCCTGGCGGTCTGGCAGCAGTCCGACGGCACGCGCGACAACATCTGGGCCAACCGCTACACCGCCGCCACCAGCTCCTGGGGCATCGCCGCGCTCATCGAAGCCAATGACGCAGGCGGCGCCCATGGCGCCCAGGTCGCCATCGACGCCAGCGGCAACGCCATGGCGGTCTGGGTCCAGTCAGACGGCACGCGCGACAACGCCTGGGCCAACCGCTACACCGCCGGCACGGCCAACGCCTGGGGCACGGCGGTGCTGATAGAGACCGACAACGTGGGCGGCGCCGGTCTCCCCCAGGTCGCCGTCGACGCCAGCGGCAACGCCTTGGCGGTCTGGCAACAGGATGGCGACGCCACGGCGGTGGTGACCTACGACGTCTGGTCCAACCGGTACACCGCCGGCAGCGGCTGGGGCACCGCGACGCGCATGGAGACCATCGTCTACCGGGCCGCCAGTCCCCAGGTCGCCATGAACGCCAGCGGCAACGGCATGGCGGCCTGGTACCAACTGGATGGCACGCGCCAGAACGTCTACGCCAGGCGCTACACCACCGGCAGTGGCTGGGGCGCGGTAGCGCTCGCCGAGAGCTACGACGCAGGGGATGCCCTATCCCCCCAGGTCGCCATCAACGCCAGCGGCGCCATCATGGCGATCTGGGAGCAGGTAGCCGCCGGAGGCGTGCGCCACGACATCTGGGCCGACGGCTTCTGAGGAGACCGGGGCGGCGCGCCCCTCCTACGGCAGCCCTCCCACCTCCACCGTCTCCCCCACCGCCGGCACCCGCACCTGCTCCGGCGGCAGGGCCTCGATGGCCAGCCCGGGCGAGACGCGGGCACCGGCGCCCGGTCCGGCGACTGGCGCCGGCCGCCGTCCTTGCTGAACCATTGGGCCCGTGACTCACCACAATTCCTGTTGTCGGACTCGAACGGCGGGTAGGAGGTCTTATCCCTCGGGCGCGGTCCTGGCCTGCCAAGCTGTAGGGTTCAGTCTTGATTGACGGTCGACTTCCATCTCGGTACAGGCCACTGCTCGCCATGACCATCCTCCCACGTGCTCCCAGGTCCCGCCGCGCCGCCCGGCTGCTGCCCCTCGCCGTCACCGCCCTGCTCGCGGCCTGCGGAGGCAAGGGCGCGGCGCCCGTCACCACCGCACCGGTGGAGGTGGGGGTGGTCACCATCACCCCCCGGTCGGTGACCCTCACCCGCGACCTCCCGGGGCGCACCTCGGCCTTCCGGGTGGCCGAGGTTCGCGCCCGCGTCAACGGCATCATCCTCAAGCGGCTCTTCACCGAGGGGAGCGACGTCAAGGAAGGGCAGCGGCTGTTCGCCATCGACGCCGCGCCCTACCAGGCGGCGCTCGACGGCGCCAGGGCCGCCCTGGCCCGCGCCGAGGCCAACCAGGCCAACGCCAGGCTGCAGGGCGACCGCTACGCCGACCTGGTGAAGGACGGCTCGGTGAGCCAGCAGGAGTATGAGAGCTCCACGGCCGCCCTCAAGTCGGGCGAGGCCGACGTGGCCTCGGCGCGCGCCGCCGAGCAGACCGCGCGGATCAACCTCGGCTACACGGCGGTGGTCTCTCCGGTGTCGGGCCGCATCGGCCGCGCCGCGGTGACCGAGGGGGCCTACGTGCAGGCGGGCCAGGCCACCCTGCTGGCCACGGTGCAACAGCTCGACCCGATCTACGTGGACGTGACCCAGTCGACCGCCGAGGTGCTCAGGCTCCGGCGCGATCTCGAGGATGGACGGCTCCAGGCCGCAGGCCAGGGGCTGGCCCGGGTAAAGCTGGTCACCGAGGACGGCCGCGAGTACCCGCTGGCTGGGACGCTCCAGTTCGCGGACGTCTCGGTCGACCCCGGCACCGGGTCGATCGGGCTGCGCGCCCTCTTCCCCAACCCCAAGGGGGAGCTGCTGCCGGGCATGTTCGTTCGCGCCCGGCTCGAGGAGGGAGTGAGCCCGCGGGCGCTGCTGGTGCCGCAGGTGGGCGTCACCCGCGACCAGAAGGGGCTGCCGGTAGCGCTGGTCGTCAACGCCGAGAAGAAGGTGGAGCGCCGGCAGCTGGTCACCGACCGGACCATCGGCGACGCCTGGCTGGTCACCGAGGGGCTGAAGGCCGGCGACCAGGTCATCGTCGAGGGGCTGCAGAAGGTCCGGCCCGGCGCCCAGGTCAACCCGGTGCCGGCCGCCGTGACCAGGTAAGGAGCCCCCGTGGCCCAGTTCTTCATCGACCGGCCGATCTTCGCGTGGGTGATCGGCATCCTGGTGATGCTGGGCGGCGCGCTCTCCATCTTCAGGCTGCCGGTCTCGCAGTACCCGGCCATCGCGCCCCCCACCATCAGCGTCTACGCCACCTACCCGGGCGCCTCGGCCCGGACGCTCGAGGACACCGTCACCCAGGTGATCGAGCAGCGCATGAACGGCCTCGACCACCTGCGCTACATGGCCTCGTCGTCCGACTCGTCCGGCAGCGCCCAGGTGACCCTCACCTTCGACGCCGGGACCGACCCCGACATCGCCCAGGTGCAGGTGCAGAACAAGCTGCAGCTGGCCGTGCCGCAGCTGCCGCAGGAGGTGCAGCGGCAGGGGGTGCGGGTGGCCAAGTCGGTCTCCAACTTCCTGCTCATCATCGGCCTGCTCTCCGAGGACGGCTCGATGAGCCGCAACGACATCTCCGACTACGCCCACACCTCGGTGACCGACCAGATCAGCCGGGTCTCGGGCGTGGGCGAGGTGACCACCTTCGGCGCCCCCTACGCCATGCGGCTCTGGCTCGACCCGTCCCAGCTCGCCAAGTACCGGCTCACCCCGCTCGACGTCCAGGCCGCGGTGCTGGCGCAGAACACCCAGGTGTCGGCGGGCCAGCTCGGCGGCCTGCCGGCGGTCGAGGGACAGCGGCTCACCGCCACCATCACCGCCCAGACCCGCCTGCAGACGCCGGAGCAGTTCCGCGCCATCCTGCTGCGCGTCGGAGCCGACGGCTCGCGGGTCAAGCTCGGCGACGTGGCGCGGGTGGAGCTGGCCGGCGAGACCTCGGAGATCGAGACCTTCATCAACGGGCGCCCCTCCGGCGGCATCGGGGTCCGGCTGGCCGCCGGCGCCAACGCGCTGCGGACCGCCAGCGCCGTGAAGGCCCGCGTCGAGGAGCTGGCCAGGTACTTCCCGCCGGGGCTCAAGGCCACCTACCCGATGGACACCACGCCCTTCGTCCGGCTCTCCATCGAGGAGGTGGTGAAGACCATGCTCGCGGCGGTGCTGCTGGTCTTCCTGGTGATGTACCTCTTCCTGCAGAACTTCAGGGCCACCCTCATCCCCACCATCGCCGTCCCGGTGGTGCTGCTGGGCACCTTCGGCGTCCTCGCCGCCTTCGGCTTCGGCATCAACACGCTCACCATGTTCGGCATGGTGCTGGCCATCGGTCTGCTGGTCGACGACGCCATCGTGGTGGTGGAAAACGTCGAGCGGGTCATGAGCGAGGAGGGGCTGCCGCCCCGCTCGGCCACCCTCAAGTCGATGAGCCAGATCACCGGCGCCCTGGTCGGCATCGCGCTGGTGCTGTCGGCGGTCTTCGTCCCCATGGCCTTCTTCGGCGGGTCGGTCGGGGTGATCTACCGGCAGTTCTCCATCACCATCGTCTCCTCGATGGTGCTCTCGGTGCTGGTGGCCCTCACCCTGACGCCGGCCCTCTGCGCCACCATCCTCAAGCCGGTGGAGAAGGGGCACGGGCTGGCCAAGCAGGGCTTCTTCGGCTGGTTCAACCGGACCTACGAGCGCGGGGCGGTGCGGTACCAGGGGGTGGTCGGGTTCCTGCTGCAGCGGCGGGTGCGTGGCCTCCTCGGCTACCTGGTGCTGGTGGCCCTGCTGGCCGGGCTCTTCAGCCGGTTGCCCACCGGGTTCCTGCCGCAGGAGGACCAGGGGCTCATGTACGTCCAGACCATCCTCCCGCCGGGGAGCACCTTGGAGCAGACCAAGGCGGTGCTGGCGCGCATCTCGACCCACCTGCTCACCGAGGAGAAGGAGGCCATCGAGTCGGTCCTCTCGATCGCCGGCTTCAACTTCGGCTCCCGTGGCCAGAACGCCGCCGTGGCATGGGTGCGCTTAAAGCCGTGGGACGAGCGCCACGACGCCCGGCTGCGCGCCGACCAGGTGACCGCCCGCGTCCAGGAGGCCCTCGCCTCCATCAAGGAGGCCAACGTCTTCGCCTTCACCCCGCCGGCCGTCACCGAGCTCGGCAACGCCAACGGCTTCGAGCTGCAGCTGCAGGACCGCGCCAACCTGGGGCACGAAGCGCTCATGGCGGCGCGCAACCAGCTCCTCGACCTGGCCCGCAAGGATCCGCGCCTGGCCAAGGTGCGCCCCGGCGGCCTGGAGGACACGCCGCAGTTCAACATCGACGTGGACCAGCAGAAGGCCGCCGCGCTGGGGGTCCCGCTGGCCGAGATCAACCAGGTGCTGGCCTCGACCTGGGGCGCCGCCTACCTCAACGACTTCATGGACAAGGGGCGCACCAAGCGCGTCTACATGCAGGCCGACGCCCCCTTCCGCATGAACCCGGAGGACCTGGGGCGCTGGTACGCCCGGAACCGGGCCGGCGAGATGGTGCCCTTCTCGACCTTCGCCGCGGGCCGGTGGTCCTTTGGTCCGCCCAAGCTGGAGCGGTTCAACGGCATCTCCTCGGTGGCCATCCAGGGCGAACCGTCGCCAGGGCGCAGCTCCGGCCAGGCCATGGCCGCCATGGAGGAGATGGTGGCGAAGCTCCCGCCCGGCGTCGGCTTCGAGTGGTCCGGGCTCTCCTTCGAGGAGCGGCTCTCCGGCGCCGGCGCCCCGCTGCTCTACGCCATCTCGCTCCTGGTGGTGTTCCTCGCCCTGGCGGCGCTCTACGAGAGCTGGTCGATCCCGGTCTCGGTAATGCTGGTGGTGCCGCTGGGGGTGCTCGGCTCGGTGCTGGCCATGCTGCTGCGCGGCCTCACCAACGACGTCTTCTTCCAGGTGGGGCTGCTCACCACCGTGGGGCTCTCGGCCAAGAACGCCATCCTCATCGTGGAGTTCGCCAAGGAGCTGCACGAGCGCGGGAAGGGCGTGGTCGAGTCGGCGCTCGAGGCCGCGCGCATGCGGCTCCGCCCCATCATCATGACCTCGCTGGCCTTCGTCCTCGGCGTGCTGCCGCTGGCCATCGCCCGCGGCGCCGGCGCCGGCGGCCAGGTCGCCATCGGCACCGCGGTGATCGGCGGCATGCTGTCGGCCACCGCCCTGGCCATCCTCTTCGTGCCGCTCTTCTTCGTGCTGGTCGCGCGGCGCGGCCGGCCGCCGGAGCAGCGGCGCGAGCTCCACGACGCGGGCCAGGACGCCCGGATCGAGGAGGAGGAGGAGAAGGCCCGGTTGGCGGCCGCCGCGGCCCGGGGGGCGGCACATGCGTAGCCCCGGTTCCTGGACGGCGGCACTGGCCCTGCTGGCGGCCGGCTGCACCATGGCGCCGAAGTACCAGCGGCCCGAAGCGCCGGTGGCCGCCGACTTCCCGGCCGGCCCGGCCGCGAGCGGCGCCGCCGTCGCCCACGCCGCCACCGCCACCGCCGAGCTGGGCTGGCGCGACGTCCTCGGCGACCCCCGCCTGCAGGCGCTGGTGACGCTGGCGCTGGAGCAGAACCGCGACCTCCGCGTGGCCGCGCTCAACGTGGAGCTGGTGCGGGCGCAGTACCGGATCCAGTGGGCGCGGCAGGTTCCGGCGGTCGGGGCCAGCGGCGTGGTGACGCGCCTGCGCACGCCGGGCGACATGAACTCCACCGGCTCGCCCCTCACCTCCGAGGCCTGGGCGGTGGGGGTCGGCGTGAGCACCTTCGAGCTCGACTTCTTCGGCCGGGTCCGCAGCCTCTCCGACGCCGCGCTGGAGCAGTACCTCTCCACCGAGGAGGCGCGGCGCAGCGCCCAGCTGTCGCTGGTGGCCGGCGTGGCCAGCCAGTACCTGGCGGGCCGCGCCTTCGAGGATCAGGTGATCCTGGCCAGGGAGACCCTGGAGGGCGTGACGGCGGCGCTCAAGCTCATCCGGCGGGCCGAGGAGGCGGGCCGGGTCTCCGAGCTGGACCTCCGCAGCGCCGAGGCCCAGGTCGAGACGGCGCGCTTCAACCTGGCGGTGGCCGAGCAGCAGCGCGCCCGGGCCGAGCACGCCCTGGTCCTGCTGGTGGGCGGTCCGCTGCCCGCCGACCTCCCGCCGCCGCTGCCGCTGGACGGGCCGCAGGTGGTGCTCGGACTGCAGGCTGGCGTCCCGTCGGAGGTGCTGGTGCGGCGCCCCGACGTCCTGGCCGCGGAGCACGCGCTCCAGGCGGCCAACGCCACCATCGGCGCGGCCCGCGCCGCCTTCTTCCCCAGCATCTCGCTGACCGCCTTCGACGGGACCGCCAGCGCCAGCCTGCAGGGGCTCTTCCAGGCCGGCTCGCCGAGCTGGAGCTTCGTGCCGAAGATCAACATCCCCATCTTCCAGGGCGGGGCGCTCCGCGCCGGCCTCGATGCCGCCGAGGTCCGCAAGTCGATCGAGGTGGCGCGCTACCAGCGGGCCGTCCAGGGCGCCTTCCGGGAGGTCTCCGACGCGCTGGTCTCGCAGGGGTGGGTCGAGGAGCAGCTGCGGGCCCAGACGGCGCGGGTGGCGGCCGAGTCGCGCCGCTACCAGCTCTCCGAGCGCCGCTACCGCGGTGGGGTGGACAGCTACCTGAACGTGCTCACCGCCCAGCGCGATCTCTTCGCGGCGAGGCAGCAGCTCATCCAGACCCGGCTGGCCCGCTTCACCAACCTCATCGACCTCTACAAGGCGCTGGGCGGTGGCTGGCGGGAGCGGAGCGCGACGGCCTCGGACGGGTAGGTGACGCGCCGCCCGGGCCGACGCGGGTCACGGTGTGTAGTGGCCGCCGGTGTTGTCTGGACCATGACGAAAGTGGCTGCTCCCTTTCGGGAACCGGCCCAGGCGAGTGTCGCCATCAGCCGAGCGGGAGGTTCTGGTCGACGCAGAGCAGCCGGACACGCCCCTGCGCCACCAGCTTCCCGTGCTGGTCCCGGATCCACGCCTCCCAGACCTGGGTGGTACGGCCCCGCGTCGCCGGGCGGGCGCTCCCGGTCAGCCGCCCGGAGCTGACCGCGCGGATGAACGAGGTGGTGTTCTCCAGTCCCACCACCCGCTGCCCGCGCGGCATGGCCACCAGGGCCGCGCCGATCGAGGCCAGCGTCTCGATGACCCCGCTGTGCACCCCTCCGTGGACGATCCCATAGCCCTGCAGGTGCTTCTCGGCGACCTCCCAGGCGCAGGTCACCTCGTCGGCGCTGGCCGTGAGGATGGTGACTCCCATCTCCCGGACCCAGCCCGGCAGCCCGTTCATCACCTCGGCGAAGTCCTCGCTCATCGAGCCTGCTCCCGTCGGATGGTCCTGATCGTCAAACTTAACCCGGCGGCGGCCCGCTGACGACGGGCTCCAGCGGACCGGGACCGGGACCGGCGCGGTTCAGGTCGCGGCTGTCCGGCCGCGCTCGGTCCCCGAACGCCGCGCCTCGTCGACCAGCGCCAGCATGGTCGCGAGCGAGATCGAACTCAGCGTGGCGCGGGCGATGTCGTCGATCTCGTCGAAGACCCGGTGCAGCGCCCGGCCCTCGGCCGACGGCCCCTCCGGTTCGTCGTCGCCCTTGGCGGAGCCGATCGGCTCGAAGAGCTCGATGACGTCGAGCAGCGTCACCCGCCGCGGGTTGCCCTTGAACCGGTAGCCCCCACCGGCGCCGCGGAGCGCCTCGACCAGCCCGGCGCGGCCGAGCGTCCGCAAGACCTTGGAGAGGTGGTTCACCGAGATCCCGAAGCGCTGGGCGATCCCGGCGGCGGCGTGCTGCCGCTTCGGGTCGGCGGCGAGCTGGAAGACGGCGAAGAGCGCCAGCCGGGTCGCGACCTGGACCCTCACGGTGAATGCCCCGCCCCAGGCAGGATGGCGCGACGAGAGAGCCGAGACCGAAGCGAGGCTGGCGCCCGAGGAGGGAGCAGCGGAGGCGTAGCAGCGCTACGCTGAGCAACGGACCGACGAGGCCGTCTGCCGCAGCGAGAGGATCGGCTCTCGCAGTAGTCATCTTGCCTGGGGCGGGGCATCAGAGCCTCTTCTCGAGCTGGATGAACGGGCCGGCCATCATGCCCTGGCTCCGGAAGAAGGACATGATTAGCCGATCGTCCTTGGCCAGCATGGTGCGGACCTCCTTGACGCCCGCCTTGCGGAAGCGGACGCACATCTCGTCGAAGAGCATGGTCCCCAGGCCGTGGAGGCGCGCGTCCGGGCTCACCCCGATGGCGAAGATCCAGCCGCTGGGCGGTGAGCCGAACTCCCAGGCGCGGACCTCGCCGACTATGAAGCCGAGCATCGCCTCCTGGCGCTCGGCCACCAGGAAGAATCGATCCGGGCGGCGCCCCACGTACCACTCGAAGCGGCTCTTCCAGTAGGCCGGCTTGGCGATGCCGGTGTCCTCGGCGTCGAGGGCCACCACCGCGGCCAGGTCCGAGATGCTGGCGGCGCGGATCCGGACGTCGCCGTGCTCCGAGCGGGTCGAATTGGTCTTCTGGTGCGACATAGCCATTTGATAGCTCCCCCTGTTGCCAGCGCCGATCCTCCAGCTGCGTCAGGCGGCGCCGGCCGACTCGAGCACCAGCGAGATCCCCTGCCCGCCGCCGATACACATGGTCACCAGCCCCCAGCGCTTGCCGGTCCGGCGCAGCGCGTGGGCACAGGTGAGCGTCAGGATCGCTCCGGTGGCGCCGAGCGGGTGGCCAAGGGCGATGGCGTTGCCCATGGTGTTGACCCGCTCCGGATCGATGCCCATTCCGGCGAAGTCCCTGATGCAAGCCAGCGCCTGGGGGGCGAAGGCCTCGTTGAGCTCCACCAGATCGAGGTCGGAGCCGCGGATGCCGGCCCGCGCCAGGGCCAGGCGGGTGGCCGGGACCGGGCCCCACCCCATGATCTCCGGGGCGCAGCCGGCCACGCCGACACCGGCCAACCGGGCCAGTGGCTTCAGGCCCGCCCTGGCCGCGTCGCCCTCCCGGCCGATCACCATCGCCGCCGCCCCGTCCACCACGGCGCTGGCGTTTCCGGCGGTGACGATGCCGCCCGGCTCGAAGGCCGCCGGGAGCCGCGCCATGGCCTCGGCGCTGGCGTCCTCGAGGATGTGGGTGTCGTGGCGGACGGTGACCGGCTCGGCGGCGCCGTCGCGCTGGACCACCACCGGCTCGATCTCCTCGTCGAACCAGCCGGCGTCCCGGGAGCGCTTGGCGTTGCGGTGGGAGCGCAGCCCGAAGGCGTCCGCCTCCTCGCGCGTGATGCGGTAGCGGCGGGCCAGCTCCTCGGCGGTGTTGGCCATGGAGGTCTTGGCGCTCGGGTCGTAGAGGCTGGCGAGCAGGAGGTCGGTGAGGTGGGTGCCGCCGGCGAGCGATCGCGCCTCGATGGGCCCGAACTTCTGGACCGCGGCGCCGACCTTCTTGCCGCGCATCCCCCAGAGCGTGAAGGGGTACTGCATGCTCTCGGCGCCGCCCACCACCACGAAGGGCCGGTCGGGGTCGTGGCGGAGCCCGGCGGTGATGATCTCGGCGCCGACCACCAGCGACTCGGCGCCGCTCCCGCAGATGCGGGCCACGGTGAGCGCCGGCACGTCATGTGGGAGCCCGCCGCGCCAGCGCATCCCCTGGGCCCCGTAGATCGAGTCGCGGTGGCTCTGCTGGGCCATGCCCATGACCACGTGGCCCACCCGATCGACCGGGACCCGGCTCCTGGCCACCGCGGCCTTGATGGCCAGGCCACCCAGCTGGGTGGCCGAGAACCTGGAGAACAGCCCCGGCTCGCGGTTGTTGACGAGCAGGTCGGCGCGCGGCAGCCGGCGCCCGCCCTCGAGGATGACGATCGCGTCCTGTCCCATGACCAGCTCCCTCACTCGTGGAGAAAGGCCGCCGAAACCCGCGGACCGTTCTGGACGAAGTTCTTCATGCCGATGTCCATGTCGACGGTCGCCTTGCAACGGCCGAAGCCGCGGGCCTCGATGGCCAGCCCCTCCGCGAGCGGACGCCGCAGCCCCTCCCGGAGCACCTCGACCAGGATGGCGTCGATGGCGAGCGACCGGTGGCCGAGCTCCAGCTCGGCGAGCCGGGCCAGCGGCGGCAACGGCGCCGGGTCGACCGGCGCCAGCTTCACCTCACCCGCCAGGGCCTTGCGGACCAGCGCCACCGCCGCCGTGACCGGGTCGGCCTCCGGCTCGCCGCTGGCCCAGCCCCAGGCGCAGGCCTCGGCGGCGCCGATGGTCCGGCCGGTCCGGAGCAACTCGACGGCGCGCTCCACGCCGATGAGCCGGGGCAGCCGCTGGGTGCCGCCGTAGCCCGGGATGATGCCGAGGTTCACCTCGGGCTGGCCGAGCTGGAGGCCGCGGCCGACCACCCGGGCGTGGCAGGCCATGGAGAGCTCGGCGCCTCCGCCAAGCACCGGGCCGTCGAGCGCCGCCACCACCGGCTTCTTCGAGGCGGCCAGGCGGCCGAGGATGGCGTGGCCGGTCTGGCAGACGGCCTCGCAGGCGGCCGGGTCGGGGAGCGCGGCCAGCTCGCCGATGTCGGCCCCCGCCAGCGAACCGTCGAAGCTGGTGAGCACCAGCCCCTTGACCGAGGAGTCGGCGCCGAGCGCGGTGCAGGTCTGGTCCAGCTCCCTCAGAGTGCGCGCCGAGAGGGCGTTGCGAACCTCGGGCCGGCGGATCGAGACCACCGCCACCTCGCCGCGCCGCTCCACCTGGACGTCGCGGGCGAAGCCGGTGAGCCGCTTCTCGGCGATCGACCTCGGCACCTCGAAGCCAGGGTTGGCGGCCGCGTACCCGGTGACGATCCGGTGGACCTCGTCGGCCCCCAGCCGGTTGGCGAGATCGAGGAGGCCGGTCGAGAAGCCCAGGGCGTTGCGGGTGAGCCAGTCGAGGTCGGACGGCTCGCAGATGGCCCGGTCGGCCACGAAACAGGTCCGGGCCAGCAGCACCGCCAGGATCCGGTCCCGGATCTTGGCGGCGACCTCGGGCGGGCACGGGGCCCGGGTCGCCTTCCCCGGCTGGTGCCAGGGCTTCACCCCCTGGACCTTGAAGATGGGGGGCGGCTCGAACCACGGGCTGCCGGTGGGCGCGTCGCGCATCAACTCCAGGCAGTGGACGTTGAGGGGATTGCCCCTGGTCAGGTCCATCACCATGAACGGGCCGCCCCCGCCGACCGCGGCGTCTACGACCGCGTCGATCTGGGCCGGGCTCGCCACCCCTTCGACGAAGAGCCGGGCCGCCTCGGCGCAGTAGGTGACGAAGATGTCGTCGGCGGCGAAGCAGGCGACGTCGGCGGTGACGATGGGCACCTTGCCCAGCTCGCGGAGCACCTGGACCATGCGCCGGCCGAGCGCCTCGTCTCCCGAGAGCACCACCTCGATGGGGAGCGCCCGCCAGGCCGGGTAGAAGGGGTGGTTCACGAAACAGCGCCCGGGGTGGCTGGCGCCGGCGGCGATGCGGGCCCGGGGGATGCCGGAGGTGGCGAAGCCGATCAGGCAGTCGGCGGCCACCACCGCCTCGAGGGACTTGAGGATGGACCGCTTGGTCTCGAGGTGCTCGGTGGCCGCCTCGAGGACGTAGCTCCGATCGGCGAGCGCGTTGATGTCGGTCGAGGTCACCAGCCGCTGGCGCATCAGCCCGGCCTCCTTGGCGGAGAGCTTGCCGCGCGCCACCGCCTTCTCCATGTACTTCTCGATGCGGTCCCTGCCGGCGTCGAGCGCCCCCTGCCGGACGTCGTGGAGGACCACCGTTCCGCCGGTCCTCGCCACCGCGGTGAGGAAGCCGTAGGCGAGGTCTGGACCGATCGAACCCGAGCCGATGACGCCGACCTTCATGCGTTCTCCTTGACACCGCGCCGAGGCGCCGCCTGGCTGACCGAGCCGCGCTGGGCGGGGCGGTCCGGGCTTGGCGCTGGACAATATACGTAAAACCGTACCAGAATGTCATTGAACAGACCAGCCAC
Source organism: Anaeromyxobacter sp. (assembly GCA_031427995.1). GTDB lineage: Bacteria > Myxococcota > Myxococcia > Myxococcales > Anaeromyxobacteraceae > JADKCZ01. The sequence continues at coordinate 22,159 of JANPOM010000222.1, forward strand.
GTTGATCCAGGCTCTCCGGGACAAGATGACGCAGGACTAGGGTGTCGGTGATGCGGATCGTGATTCTCGGTGCGGGGGCGCTCGGCGGACTCATCGGAGCCCGCCTGGGTGCGTCCGGAGAGGACGTGACCTTCCTCGAGGTCAACGTCGCCCGCGCCAAGCTCCTCTCCGAGCAGGGGCTCTTCCTCTCCGAGTCGGACAAGGGCGAGCAGCACGTGGACGTGAAGGTGGTCACCACGCTCGACGGGCAGCCGCCCGCCGACCTGCTCTTCGTGGCCGTGAAGAGCTACCAGACCGAGAGCGCCGTCCAGGCCGGCCTCCCGGTCATCGACGCGAAGACCTGGATCCTCTCCACCCAGAACGGCATCGGCAACGTCGACCGGATCAGGTCGGTGGTGGCGGGTGACCGCATCATCACCGGGATCACCTTCCACTCCATCCAGCACACCGGCCCCAACCGGATGCGCTACCGGACCGGCATCAAGCCCATCCAGATGGCGCCGGTCGACGGGAGGCTCACCGATGAGGTGCGGGCCATCGGCGAGGTCTTCCGCCGGGCCGGGATGGCCACCGAGGTGGTCGAGAGCGTGGACGCGGTGGTCTGGCAGAAGCTGGTCCACAACGCCGTCGTCAACCCGGTCTCGGCCCTGACCGGGATGAACTGCAGCGAGCTGCTCGAGGACGACGACATGCAGGCGCTGATGCGCGGCCTCTGCCTCGAGATCGCCGGGGTGATGAAGGCCCGGGGCACTCCGCTCGAGGATCCCGAGGATCCCTACCGCCCCATCGTCCGGTCGCAGAAGGCGCTGGCCCGCAACCGTCCCTCCATGTGGCAGGACCTGGTGCGCGGCTTCCGCACCGAGATCGACGCCATGAACGGGGGCATCGTCGCCGAGGCGGAGCGGCTGGGGCTGCAGGCACCGCTCAACTGGTCGATGGTCCAGCTGGTTCACTCCCGTGAGCGCCAGCAGCAGCGGCGCCAGGAGCGGGGCGCCCAGGTGCTCGCCGAGGTGAAGGAGGCCCAGGCCAAGCTGCCCTCGCGCCCGGTCGAACGCGTCCCCTTCGCCGGGATGCCCCAGGGTCGGGTGCCCCTGGAGAGCGCGCCGAAGCTCAAGGAGATCCTGGCTGGCTACTGGCGCGAGCTGGCCCAGGCCAGCGCCAGCAAGAACGTGGCCTGGTGCTCGACCCACGGCCCGGTGGAGATCGCCCGGGCCTTCGGGTACGTCCCCTACTTCCCGGAGAACCACGCCGCCCTCATCGGCGCCAGCAGGCTCACCGGGAAGTACATCCGGCTGGCCCTGGCCGATGGCTTCTCCCCCTTCGCGTCGAGCGAGATGGCCAGCGACGTGGGCGCCATGATGGCCGGCGAGACGCCCCTGGCCGGCCTCCACGGCCTGGCCGGCGTTCCGCCCCCGGCGGTGCTCCTTTACAACACCAACGTCGGGACCTACGTGGCCCGCTGGTTCGAGTACTACGGCAACCGGCTCGGCGCCCCGCTGCTTGGACTCCACCCCCCGCCGGCCCTGCACGAGGTGGAGAAGGTCGAGGTCGACGCCGCGGTGCTGCAGACGCTCCGGCTCGTCGATCGGCTTGAGCGCGCCTCCGGCCGCAGGCTCGACCAGGACCGGCTGGCCGAGGTGGTGGAGCGCTCGGCCCGTGCCGCGAAGCTGTGGGGCGAGATCCTCGACCTGGCCTGCCATACCCCCAGCCCCATCACCTACTTCGACACCCTCATCCACGTGGCGCCGATGCTGCTGATGCGGGGGACGCAGGAGGCCATCAGCTACTACCAGATCCTGCTCGCCGAGCTGAAGCAGCGCATCGCCGGCAAGATCGCCGCGGTGCCTGGCGAGCGGTACCGCTTCTTCTGGGAGGGGGCGCCCATCTGGTGCGCGCTGCGCCCGCTGGCCAGCCTCTTCATGGACGAGGGGATCGCGGTGGTCGGCTCCTGGTACTCGCAGACCTACGCACTCCAGGGGCTCCAGCGCGAGAACCCCATCGAGAGCATGGCGACCGCCTACACCTCGGTCTATCCGAACCGCTCACGCGAGTACAAGGCCACCTACCTGGCCCGAGAGTTCGCGCGCCACGCCGTGGACGCCGCCATCTTCCACGACGCCAGGACCGCCCCGGACCACAGCGCCGCCCGCTCGGGCCTGCACATCCGGCTCCAGCGCGACACCGGCGTCAGGTCCATCGTCATCGAGGCCGACACCCACGACCTCCGGCTGGTCTCGGTCGACCACATCCGCTCCCAGCTCCGCGGGTTCGTGGAGGAGCGGCGCGCCGCGGCCGGTGGCAACGGGGTTCGCGAGGCGGCGGCTCACTGACGGGAGAAGGCGAGGAGCGGACCATGGTGGTGGCCGGAGTGGATCTCGGGACCGAGTGCGTCAAGACGGTGATCGTCGCCGGCGATGGCACCATCGTCGGCCGGGCCACGGTGCCGACGCGAGGCTACTTCCAGGACTGCTTCCAGGAGGCGACCGGCAACGCCCTGCAGGAGGCGCAGGTCCCGGCGGCGCAGCTGGCCGCGGTCTGCGTCACCGGCTTCGCCGCCTCCTGCGCGCCCGTCGCCAGCCAGGCGGTGGCCGAGACCCTCTGCCACGCTCGCGGAGCCTGGCAGACCGCGAAGCGCGAGATGACCGTGGTGGACATCGGCGGCCGCGACCCCAAGGTCATCCACGTCGACGCCAATGGCACCGTCATTTCGAGCCGGTCGGTCCGCAAATGCGCGGTCGGCATCGGCACCTTCCTCATGTTCGCCTCCCGGCACCTCGACGTGCACCCGACCCGGCTCATGGATCTCGCCACCTCCGCGGAGAAGCCGGCGCCGGTGGGGAGCTACTGCTCGGTCTTCGCCGAGGTCGAGGTCATCGAGCTGCTCAGACAAGGCTCCACGGCCGGTGAGATCGCCCTCGGCTGCATGCACTCCATCGCCGACCGGATCCTCGAGATCGACCACCTCGTGAACCCCGTCTACATCACCGGCGGGGTCTGCGAGTACTTCCCCGGCGTCGTCAAGGCGCTGGCCGAGCGCTCCTCGCTCTCGGTCCAGGTCCTCCCCGAGCCGATCCTGGCCGGCGCCCTCGGCGCCGCGCTCTTCGCGCTCGATCAAGCCAGGAGCTGAGGAGCCGCATGGCCACCACCGACCGCCCGTCCCGCTCCCCCGAGACCACCTTCCGCTCCTCGGCGCGGCTCAAGGAGCTGATGTCCGCCCACTTCACCGGCCTCGACCGCGCCGTGCGGGAGAAGAGCGCCCCGGTGGCCTGGTGCAGCAGCGTCGGCCCGGTAGAACTGCTGCGGGCGCTCGGCTTCGAGGTCTTCTTCCCCGAGAACCACGGCGCCCTGCTGGGCGCCTCGCGCGTGGCCGGCGAGGTGATGGGGCGGGCCCACGCCCTCGGGTACTCCCCGGACATCTGCTCCTACCTGACCAGCGACATCGGCTCCTACCTGGCCCGGAAGACCCCGCTGTCGCGATACGGCCTCTCCGGCGCCCCGCGCCCGGACCTCCTCCTCTACAGCACCAACCAGTGCCGCGAGGTTCGCGACTGGTTCGAGTTCTACGGACGTGAGTGGAACCTCCCGGTGGTCGGGGTCACCTCCTTCCGCGATCTTGGCGAGGTGGAGGACTCCCACGTCGACGCCATCACCCGGCAGCTCGAGGGGCTGATCCCCGCCCTCGAGGCGGTGGCGGGCCGCAAGCTCGATGCCGCGGCGCTGGAGGCCGCGGTGGGCCGCTCGCGGACCTGCAGCCAGCTCTGGCGTGACTGCCTCGACTCCTCCGCCTCCCGGCCAGCGCCCCTCTCCTTCTTCGACGCCACCATCCAGATGGGCCCGGCCGTGGTGCTGCGCGGCACCACCGAGGCCTGCGACTACTACCGGCTCCTGAAGGCCGAGCTGGCCGAGCGCCTCGCCGCCAGCGGCGCCTCGCCCCGCGAACGGTTCCGCCTCTACTGGGACGGGATGCCGATCTGGGGCCGGCTGCGCGACCTGGCCTCGCTCTTCGCGGGGCTGGAGACCAGCGTGGTGGCCTCGACCTACTGCAACAGCTGGGTCTTCGACGCCCTCGACCCGCGCGACCCGCTCCGCTCCATGGCCCGCGCCTCGCTCGAGCTCTTCATCGCCCGGTCCGAGGGCCCCAAGCAGCGTTACCTGGAGCGGATGTCCCGCGAGTTCCAGGTCGACGGCCTGATCTTCCACGACGCCAGGACCTGCCCCAACAACTCCAACGTCCGCTTCGGCCTGGCCCAGCGGCTCCGCCGCACCTCCCACCTCCCGGTGCTGGTCCTGGACGGCGATCTGAACGACCTGCGCTGCTTCTCCGACGAGCAGGCCCGGACCAACATCGAGGCCTTCATCGAGCAGCTCGAGGATGCCGGCCCGGCCGCGGCCGGTGGGGGGCGTCCGTGAGGGCCGGCCCCTGCTTCGTCGGGGTCGACTCCGGCTCATGGAACACCAAGGCGGCGCTGATCGACGCCGAGGGCCGGCTGGTGGCAACCGCCATCGCCCGCACCGGCGCGGACGTCCAGGCCGCCGCCGAGCGGGTGGTCCACGACCTGCTCGAGCTGGGCTCCGTCGCCCGCTCGGAGGTCACCGCGCTCTGGACCACCGGGTTCGGCCGCCACGCCATCCCCGGCGCCGCCAACTCGCGCACCGAGCTGGACGCCCACGCCAGGGGAGCCCTCCAGTACGTCTCCGGACCGCTCACCGTCATCGACATCGGCGGGCAGGACGCCAAGATCATCGCCGTGGACGCCGACGGGCGGCGCACCTCGCACAAGATGAACCGGAAGTGCGCGGCTGGAACGGGGAGCTTCCTCGAGGAGATGGCCCTCCGGCTCGACGTACCCATCGGAGGGCTCCCGGCCCTGGCCGCCGCCTCCCAGGAGGAGATCGAGCTGGGGAGCTTCTGCACCGTCTTCACGGGGACCGAGGTGCTCGGGCTGATCCGGCAGGGGAAGCGGCCGGCCGACCTGGCCCGGGCCGCCTACCGGTCGGTGGTCAAGCGCGTGCTGGAGATGGAGCGCGTCGAAGGGACGGTGGTGGCGACCGGCGGCGTGGTCTCCCACCACCCGCTGGTGGTCGAGTTGCTGGAGCGGGCCATCGGCGGCCGGGTCATCGTGCCGCAATACGCGCAAGAGATCGGGGCCGTGGGCGTGGCTCACGCCGCCCGAGCCGCGGCTGCCGCCGGCCTTGGCGCCGGCGCCTGAGCCCGGGAGATCAAGTGCAGCAGCTCCTCAACATCGGCGAGATCATCACCGTCAACTCCAGGCTCCAGCCCCATGGCCCGGCGGTGAGGGACCTGCGGCGCGCCTTGACCTGGGCGCAGTACGAGGCTCGCGCCAACCGGCTGGCCAACGCCTTGGCCGGTCTCGGGCTCCGCCAGGGCGATCGGGTGGCCATCTTCGCCTTCAACTGCCTGGAGTGGCTGGAGCTCTACGCCGCCTGCGCCAAGGCCGGCCTGGTGGCCGTGCCTGTCAATTTCCGCCTGGCCAGCGGGGAGGTCCGCTTCCTCGTGGAGGACAGCGGCGCCGCCGCCATCTTCGTCGGCGCCGCGCTGGTCGAGGCCATGGGGCCGCTGCGCGACACCCTCGGTCTCCCCGCCGCCAACTGGATCCAGCTGGGCGGCGACCGGCTCGAGGCCGGCTACCGCGCCTACGAGGAGCTGCTGGCCACCGGCGCCGACCGCCCGCCCGAGGTCAGGGTTCGCCCCGAGGATCCCTGGACGCTGATGTACACCTCGGGGACGACCGGGAGGCCCAAGGGGGCCATCCGGAGTCACCGGAGCTACGCGCTCTTCTACCTTCTCAACGCCATCGAATTCGGCTTCACCCGTGACGACGTCGGGCTGGCGGTCATGCCGCTCTGCCACGTGAACTCGGTCTTCTACGCCTTCGTCTTCACCTACCTGGGAGCCCAGGTCTGCGTCTACGACCGCCCCAGCTTCGACCCCGAGCACCTGCTCACGGTGCTGGCCGGGGAGCGGATCAGCTTCACCTCGCTGGTCCCCACCCACTACACGATGATGCTCGGCCTCCCCGAAGCGGTCCGCGCCGCGCGCCAGCTCGGCCACGTCAACAAGCTCCTCATCTCCTCGGCGCCGGCGCGTCGCGACACCAAGCTGGCCATCATGTCCTGCTTTCCGGCTTCGCGGCTCTTCGAGGCCTACGGCTCGACCGAGGCCGGGCTGGTGACGCTGCTGCGCCCCGAGCAGCAGTTCGACAAGCTCGGCTCCATCGGCCGCGAGATCCTGGGCACCGGCCGGCTCCGGCTCCTCGACGACCACGGCGCCGAGGTGGCCGAGGGAGAGGTCGGGGAGCTCTGGGCCCGGACCCCGACCGCCTTCGACGGCTACTGGAACCTCCCCGAGGCCACCGCCGGCGCGCTGCGCGATGGGTACTGCAGCGCCGGTGACCTGGCCCGTCGCGACGCCGACGGCTTCTACACGCTGGTCGATCGCAAGAGCAACATGATCATCACCGGTGGTGAGAAGGTCTACCCCTCCGAGGTGGAGAGGGTGCTGGCCAGCCACCCGGATGTCCGCGAGGTCGCGGTCATCGGGCTGCCGGATGCGAAGTGGGGCGAGGCGGTCACCGCCATCGTGGTGGCGAGGCCGGGGACGCCGCTGGCCGCCGCGGCGCTGGCCTCGCTGGCCCGCCGGGAGCTGGCCGGGTACAAGTGCCCGCGCCAGTTCCGCTTCATCGCCGACGAGGAGATGCCCAGGACCGGCACCGGCAAGATCCTGCACCGGGTGCTCCGCGATCGGTACGCGACGGCGCCGGCCGGCACGGAGGGCACGTGAAGCAGGGCGTCCGCTTCTCCGTCAACGGCGATCCGGTCGAGCTGGCGGTCGAGCCCGGCACCACGCTCCTGGAGTGCCTCCGCCAGGACCTCGGCCTGACCGGGTCGAAGCAGGGCTGCGACAAGGGAGACTGCGGCGCCTGCACCGTGCTCCTCGACGGCCGGGCCGTCCTCTCCTGCCTGGTGCTGGCGCACGCCGCCGAAGGCCGGCAGGTGACCACCATCGAGGGGCTGGCCGAGGCGGGCAAGCTCCACCCGCTCCAGGACGCCTTCGACACCGAGGGGGCCGCGCAGTGCGGCTTCTGCACGCCGGGCATGATCATGAGCGCCGCGGCGCTGGTCGAGGAGAACGCCCAGCCCACCCGCGAAGAGGTCCGCGAGGCCCTGGCCGGAAACCTCTGCCGCTGCACCGGCTACACCAAGATCCTCGACGCGGTCGTGAAGGCCGCGGGTGAGATCCACCAGGCGCGCCGGGCGCCGCGGGGCGGAGGCGTGCGGTGAGCGGCGAGCGGACAGGCGGGCCTCCCGGTCCGGGGAGCGGCCAGGGCGCCGCCTACTCGGTCATCGGAAAGCGCAACCGCAAGGTGGACGGCCGGCGCAAGGTCACCGGCCAGGCCATCTTCACCGACGACCTGCAGCCGGCCCGGCTGCTCCACGGCAAGATCCTGCGCTCGCCCCACGCCCACGCCCGCATCCGGGCCATCGACACCTCGCGCGCGGCGGCCCACCCTGGCGTCCACGCCGTCATCACCGGCCGCGACCTGCCGGTCGCCTACGGCATCATCCCCTGGACCCGCGACGAGTTCCCGCTGGCCATCGACAAGGTGCTCTACGTCGGCGACGGGGTGGCGGCGGTGGCGGCCGACGACGAGCGGACCGCCGAGGCGGCGCTGGAGCTGATCGAGGTCGACTACCAGGTGCTGCCGGCGGTCCTCAGCGTGGAGGCGGCGCTGGCTCACCCCGAGATCCAGGTCAACCCCCTGGCCGGCAAGGGGAACATCTCCAAGCACGTCCGGCTCAGCTTCGGCGACGTCGAGGGCGGCCTGGCCAGCGCCGAGGAGATCGTGGAGGACACCTGGTTCCACGCCGGGTCGACCCACGCCGCCATCGAGCCGCACTGCGCGGTGGGCGACCTCGGCGCCGATGGCATCCTCACGGTCCACTCCAGCACCCAGGTGCCGCACTACCTCCACCGCGAGCTGAGCCGGGTCCTCGAGCTCCCGGTCGACCGCATCCGGGTCATCCAGCCGGCGGTCGGCGGCGGGTTCGGCGGCAAGAGCGAGCCCTTCGACCTCGAGTTCGCGGTGGCCAAGCTCTCCTGCCTCACCGGCCGGCCCGTCAAGATCCTCTACACGCGCGAGGAGGTCTTCGCCGCGCACCGCGGCCGCCACCCCATGCTGATGACCTACCGGGTGGGGGCCAGGCGCGACGGCACCCTCACCGCGGTCAAGGCGCTCATCCAGATCGACGGCGGGGCCCACTCCTCCTTCGGCCTGGTGACCACCTACTACTCGGGCCAGCTTCTCGGCGCGCCCTACCGGCTCCCCGCCTACGAGTTCGACTCGACGCGCGTCTTCACCAACAAGCCCTCCTGCGGGCCCAAGCGCGGACACGGCTCGGTCCAGCCCCGCTTCGCCTTCGAGTGCGCCCTCGACATGCTGGCCGAGCGGCTCGGGCTCGACCCCTTCGAGCTGCGCCGGCGCAACCTGCTGGGGCCGGACACCCGCACCGTGAACGAGTTCCGGGTGACCTCCAACGGCTTCCTCGAATGCCTGGCGCGTGTGGAGGGGGCCTCCGGCTGGAAGGAGAAGTTCCGCAAGCTCCCCTTCGGCCGCGGCGTCGGAGTGGCGGGCTCCAGCTACATCTCGGGGACCAACTACCCCATCTACCCGAACCAGATGCCGCAGTCGGCGGTGCAGCTCAAGGTGGATCGCTCCGGACGGGTCACGGTCTTCGCGGGCGTGAGCGACATCGGCCAGGGGTGCGACTCGGTGCTGGCCTACATCGTCGCCGAGGAGCTCGGGGTCGCGCTCGACTCGATCCGGGTCATCACCGCCGACACCGACCTCACCCCGGTCGACATGGGCGCCTATTCGTCCCGCATCACCTTCATGGCGGGCAACGCCGCCATCGCCGCCTGCGCCGGGGTGAAGCGCCAGATCCAGGAGACCCTGGCCCAGCTCTGGAGCGTCCCGCCCGGGCTGGTGCGGCTGGCGGACGGCTTCGCCACGGCGCCTGGCAGCCCCTCCCACGCCCTCCCCATCGCCGAGGCCTTCCAGGCCGCCGAGGCCCGCTTCGGCACGCTCGGCGGCATCGGCTCCTACAACACGCCCAAGGACGTCCACGGCAGCTACCGTGGCGGCACCATCGGCGCCTCGCCGGCCTACTCCTTCAGCGCCCACGTCGCCGAGGTCGAGGTCGACGGCGAGACCGGCCAGGTCCGGGTCAAGAAGCTCTGGGTCGCCCATGACTGCGGCCGCGCCCTCAACCCCGTGCTGGTCGAGGGCCAGATGGAGGGGAGCGCGGCCATGGGCTTCGGCGAGGCGATCTTCGAGGAGCAGGCCTACGACGAGCGCGGCCTCCACCGCGGCCCTTCCCTGCTCGACTACCCGCTGGCGACGACGCTCGACACGCCCGAGCTGGAGTCGCTGATCGTGGAGAGCGGCGACCGGGAGGGGCCGTACGGCGCCAAGGAGGCGGGCGAGGGACCGCTCCACCCGTCCATCCCGGCCATCGCCAACGCCATCCACGACGCCGTGGGCGTGCGGCTGAAGCGCCTGCCGTTCCATCCGCCGCGGGTGCTGGCGGCGCTCGACGCCCGGCGCACCTCCGGCCTTCACTGGAAGGGGCACTAGTGCCCCGACCCAGGCAAGACGACTACTGCGAGCGCCGATCCTCTCGCTGCGGCAGGCGGCCTCGTCGGTCCGCTGCTCATTGTAGCGCTGCTACGCTTCCGCTGCTCCCTCCTCGAGCGCCAGCCTCGCTTCGGTCTCGGCGCTCTCGTCAGGTCATCATGCCTGGGTCGGGGCACTGATGCTGCCGGTCCCTCCCCTCCGCTACCTGGCCCCGCGGCGCCTCCGCGAGGCGCTCGGGCTCCTCGAGCAGGGTGCCCGGGGGCGCACCGCTCCCGACGGCGACGGGGCCCAGCGCCGCGGGCCGGTCCTGCCCATCGCCGGTGGCACCGACCTGGTCCCCAACCTGAAGCACCGGCTGCTCGACGTGGAGCTGCTGGTGGACCTGACCCGGCTCGAGGAGCCGCACCTGCGCGGTGTCCGCGAAGTGGCGGGCCGGCTCCACCTCGGCGCGCTCACCTCGCTGGCCGACGCCGCCGTCGATCCGCTGCTCCGCCATCGCTACCCGGCGCTGGCCGGCGTCTACCGGAAGATCGGTTCGCCGCAGCTTCGCAACATGGGCACGGTGGGAGGCAACCTCTGCCTCGACACCCGCTGCAACTACTTCAACCAGTCCGCCTTCTGGAGGGCCGCGCTCGGATACTGCCTCAAGCGCAAGGGAACGGCCTGCCACGTGGTGCCAGGCGCCACCCGCTGCGTCGCCTCCTGCAGCTCGGACGGCGCCGCCTTCCTGACCGCGCTCGGCGCCGAGGCCCGCATCGAGGGCGTGACCGGCGATCGCTGGGTGGCGGTGGAGTCGCTGCTCCAGAGCGAGGGGCGGCGCCACCTGGCGATCGAGCCATGGGAGCTGGTCACCGAGCTGCGGCTCCCGGCCGCCACGCCTGGCCGGCGCGCCGCCTACGAGAAGCTCCGGATGCGCCAGGCCATCGACTTCCCGCTGCTCTCGGTGGCGGCCGTCGCCGACCTGGAGCCGGGCGGCGCCTGCCGGTCGCTGCGGGTGGTGGTCTCGGCGCTGGGCGCCCGGCCGCGGGTCGTCACCGGCCTCGGCGGCCTGGTCGAAGGCAGGCCGCTCGACGACGCGGCGCTGGAGCGGATCGCCGCCGAGGCGCACCGGCAGTGCCACCCGCTCCCCAACATGACCGCCGATCCGGCCTGGCGCCGGGCCATGGTGCCGGTGCTGGTGCGGCGGGCGCTGCGCCGGGCAATGGGGGCAACGGAATGAGCGCCGGGGACCAGCGAGGCCGGGGCGGCGGCGGCGATCTCTACGAGGCCCTGGCGCGAGCCCGGCGGGAGCGCGAGGTGGCGGTGCTGGCCACCGTGGTCGAGGTGGCCGGCTCCACGCCGCAGGCCGCTGGGGCCAAGCTCCTCCTCCTCGCCGGCGGGCGCGCCATCGGGACCGTCGGCGGCGGGACCGTCGAGCACCGGGTCCTCGAGGCGGCGCGGGCGCTGCTGGCGCCCGCGGGTCCGGCCCAGCGGTTGCTGGTCTACGATCTCTCCCGCGACCTCGGCATGTGCTGCGGTGGGCAGATGAAGGTCTTCCTCGAGCGCATCGAGCCGGCCGCCAGGCTCCTCCTCTTCGGCGCCGGCCATGTCGGCGGGGCCATCTGCGAGGCGGCGGCACGCGCTGGGTTCGAGGTGACCGTCGTAGACGAGCGGGAGGCGTGGGCCGATGCCGGGCGCCTGCCGTCGGCGCGGGCGGTCCTCTGCGACGACCCGGCGGCCGCCGTGGCGGAGCTCGCTCCCGACCTGGCCACGGCCTGCGTGGTCGCCACCCACTCCCACGCCGTCGATCAGGCCACCGTGAAGGCGCTGCTGGCCACGCCGGCCGGCTTGGTGGGGATGATCGGAAGCCGCCGCAAACGGGACAAGTTCCTCATGCGGCTGCGGGCGCAGGGTGTCGGGGAGGAGCAGCTGGCGCGACTCCGGACGCCGCTCGGGCTGGACATCGGCGCGGTGACCCCAGAGGAGATCGCCGTGAGCGTGGTGGCCGAACTGGTGGGCGTGCGCCGCGGGGCGCTGGCGGGACTGGCCGGCGGCCTGGATGGTCGAGCACCGCACCGGCTCGGCGAGGTCACGGGGCCGGCGAGGCGCGCCGCCGCGGGAGAAGCCGCCGCGGGAGAAGCCGCCGCGGTGGTCCGCCTGCGCCCGAACGGCGGCGCGGAGTGACCGTCGCCGCCATCGTCCTCGCCGCGGGAGCCTCGAGCAGGATGGGTTGGCCCAAGGCGCTACTGGAGTTCCAGGGCGAGACCTTCCTCGGCCGCATCCTCCAGACCCTTTCGAGGGTGGACGGCGTCGGCGCCCGCCTGGCCGTACTCGGCCATGAGTCGGCGCGGGTCCGGCGGGGCGTCCGGTTCGGCGGCGCCAGCCCCGTCACCTGCCGCGGCTGGCGGCGCGGGATGCTGACGTCGCTTCGCTGCGGCCTCCGCGCGGCGCTCCAGGAGGACCCTGGAGTGGCGGCGGTGCTGGTCTGCCACGTGGACCAGCCGCTCCTCCGCGCCAGCACCCACGCCAGGCTCCTGCGCGCCTTTCGCGCCGGACGGGGCGACGTCCTGGTCGCCACCCACGCCGGCCGCCGCGGCCACCCGGTCCTGCTGGCCCGCCCCTTTCTCGACAGGCTCCTGGCTGACCGGAGCGTCGAGTCGCTGGCGGACGCCATCGCGCTGCATGCGACGCGCCGTGGCGAGGTGGCCTGCCCGGACGCGGCGGTGACGCAGAACGTCAACACCAAGGAGGCCCTGGCCGCGCTCGGCGGCCAGTTGCCGGTTCACAAGGCGTGATGATGCTGCTAGCGTTTTCGATCTCCCAATCGTTTCGCCTCGCCGCCGTTCGGCGGTGACGGTCTTCCGCTTCCCGCACTTGAAGGGTGGGGCATGGCGCCCCGAGGAGGTTCACGTGATGAAGATGTCGAAGTCCATTCTGGCCGTGGTGCTGTTCTGTCTGGTGGGACCGGCGTCGGCGGGCGAGACCGTGAAGGTCGGCGCGCTGCTGGCGGTGACCGGTCCGGCCTCCTTCCTGGGCGCTCCCGAGGCGCGCACGCTGGAGATGCTGGTGGAGAAGGCCAACGCCGCCGCCGGACCCGACGGAGTCAAGATCGAGCTGATCATCAAGGACACCGGCGCCAACCCGGAGAAGGCCGTCTCGATGGCCAAGCAGCTCATCGAGGAGAACCAGGTCTTCGCCATCATCGGTCCTTCCACCAGCGGCGAGACCATGCAGGTGAAGCAGCTGGCCGAGGAGAGCGGCACGCTGCTGCTCTCCTGCGCCGCGGCCGAGGTGATCGTCCAGCCGGTGGCCAAGTGGGTCTTCAAGTCCCCGCAGAGTGACAGCCACGCCGTGATGCGCATCTTCGAGGTCATCAAGAAGCGCGGCCTGACCAAGATCGGCGTGCTCACCTCCAACACCGGCTTCGGCAAGGCCGGCAAGTCCCAGCTCGAGAAGCTGGCGCCCAGCTACGGCCTCACCATCGTGGCCAACGAGGTCTACGACAAGGCCGCCACCGACCTGACCGCCGAGGTGACCAAGATGAAGGCGGCGGGCGTCGAGGCGCTCGTCAACTGGTCGATCGAGCCGGCCCAGGCGATCGTCCTCAAGAACGCCCGCCAGATCGGCCTCACCATCCCGCTCTTCCAGAGCCACGGCTTCGGCAACCTCGCTTACGTGAAGGCGGCCGGCGCCGCCGCCGAGGGCGTGATCTTCCCGGCCGGCCGGCTCCTGGTGGCCGAGTCGCTCCCCGCCTCCCACCCGCAGAAGAAGCTGCTCGTCGACTACAAGACCTCCTACGAGGCCCGCTACAAGGAGGATGTCTCCACCTTCGGGGGCCACGCCTACGACGCCTTCCTCATGCTCCAGGCCGGTCTCAAGGGCGGCGGGACCAACAAGGCCAAGGCCCGCGACGCCATCGAGAACATCAAGGGGATGGCCGGCACCGCCGGCGTCTTCAACCTGTCGGCCACCGATCACTGCGGCCTGACCCCCGACGCCTTCGAGATGCTGGTCGTGAAGGACGGGAAGTTCCAGGTGCTGAAGTAGCGCCGGCCCGGGCTCGATCCGGAGCGAGAGGACGAAAGGCCCCCGCCGGCACGCGCTGGCGGGGGCGTCTCATCGCTGGCGGACCTGTTCCTCCGTCGTGAACTCGATCGGGCCACTTCGGCGGCCCCATGACCTGGCACGCGCTGAGGCGGCGGCTCAGTAGAACGTCCCGCCGCTCTTCGCCTTCTCCACCAGCAGCGGCGCCGGGGTGAACCGATCGCCGTGCCGTTGGCGCAGCCGCTCCAGCTTCTCCACCACCACCTTCGCCCCCATGGCGTCGGCCATGCGGAAGGGGCCACCGCGGAAGGGCGGGAAGCCGATGCCGAAGACCGCGCCGATGTCGCCGTCGCGAGCGGTACGGACGATGCCGTCGCCCAGCGCCCGGGCCGCCTCGTTGACCAGCGCCAGCGCCAGCCGCTCGGCCATCTCGGTCCGCTCGAAGCGCTGCCGGCCCTTTCCGCCGGGGAGCAGGGCGTAGACGGTCTCGTCCACCACCTTCTTCTTCCCCTCGCCGTAGGTGTAGAAGCCGCGGCCGTTCTTGCGGCCGAGCCGGCCCGAGGCCAGCACCGCCTCGAGCGCCTCGGGCGGCTTCATCCGGTCGCCGAAGGCGGCGTGGAGGATCCCGCTCACCTTGGCGCCGACGTCGATGCCGACCTCGTCGAGCAGGGTGATGGGGCCGACCGGGTAGCCGAAGGCCACCAGCGCCGCGTCCAGCTCGTCGATGGCCGCGCCCTCGATGAGCAGCCAGGCCGCCTCGTTCATGTACGGGCCGAGCACCCGGTTGGTGTAGAAGCCGGGCGAGTCGCCGGCGATGATCACGGTCTTGCCCTGCTTCTTGCCGAGCGCCACCGCGGTGGCGATCACCTCGGGCGCGGTGCGCGGCGTTGCGATGACCTCGAGCAGCGGCATCTTGTTCACCGGCGAGAAGTAGTGCATCCCGATGACCGCCTCGGGCCGGGCGGCCACGCTGGCGATCGCGGCGATGGGGATCGACGAGGTGTTGGTGGCGAAGATGCCGCGCGGGTTGATGGCCTCGAAGGCCTTGAGCATCTGCTGCTTGAGCGTGAGGTCCTCGAAGACCGCCTCGATGAGCAGGTCCACCTGCTCCAGCCCCTCCCAGCCGGTGCCGGCGGTGATGAGCCGCATGGCGGCGTCGCGGTCGAGCCGCTCCAGCGACTTGCGCTTGACCCGCTCGGCGAAGATGGCTGCGACGTTGGCCAGCCCCTTGGCGGCCGCGGCGTCGTTCTGCTCGCGCAGCCGCACCGGCAGCCCGGCGTTGACGGTGACGTAGGCGATGCCGCTGCCCATCAGCCCGCCGCCCAGCACACCCACCCGCCCCACCTGGCGCGCCTTGACGGCCGGGTCGGCCACCCCGCTCTCGCGCTTCATGGCGGTCTGGGCGAAGAAGATCTCTACCAGCCGCCTGGAGACGTCGCTCACCGCCAGCTGGCCGAAGGCCTTGGCCTCGGCGGCCAACCCCGCCGCCATCCCCCGCGCGGCGCCGACGCGGATGGCCTCGAGCGCCAGCTCGGGTCCCGGGTAGTTGCCCCGGGTCTTCCTGAGCAGCTGTTCCTTCGCCTTGGAGAAGAGGACCGAGCGGCCCAGCGGGTTCGACTCGAGCAGCAGCTGCTGCGCCGCCAGCATCCCGGTCGGCTTCCGCGGCATGGGGCGTCGCGGCTTCAAGGTGCCGTCGGCCAGCGCCAGGGCCCGCTCCACCGCCACTCGCCGGAGCATGGGGGCAGGGCAGGCCTCGTCGATGAGGCCGAGGGCCAGCGCCTTCCTGGCCTTGACGATCTTGCCGGCCAGGATCAGGTCGAGGGCGTTGGCGAGGCCGATGAGGCGCGGCAAGCGCTGCGTCCCGCCCGCCCCCGGCAGCAGGCCGAGCTGCACCTCGGGGAGGCCAAGCTGGGTCTTCGGGTCGCTGCTGGCGACGCGGTAGGTGCAGGCCAGCGCCCACTCCAGCCCGCCGCCCAGGCAGGCCCCGTGGATGGCCGCCACCACCGGCTTGCCGTAGGCCTCGAGCCGGTCGAAGCCTACCTGCCCCTGCCGCGACAGATCCTCCGCCTCGGCGGCGTCCTTGACGGCGCGGATCATCTCGATCCTGGCCCCGGCGATGAATCCGTCCGGCTTTCCAGAGGCCAGCACGATGGCCCGCACCGCGGCGTCGTTCTCGTAGCGGGTGAGGAGCGCGTCGAACTCGGCGCCGACGTCGGGCGAGAGGGTGTTGACGCTCTCGCCGGGGAGGTCGAGCAGCAGCGTGGCGACGCCGCCGGACAGCTCGACGGCGAAGTACTTCGGGGCGGGGCTGGTCATGGCGGTGGTCTCCTTGCGGGCGGGGCGCGCTACTCGCGCTCCAGCACCACCGCGGCACCCAGCGCGCCCGCGGCACAGATGGTGAGCAGCGCGTACTGCTTCTGGCGGCGCTGCAGCTCGCGCAGCGTCTGGGTGATCATGCGGGCCCCGGTGGCGGCGAAGGGGTGGCCGAGCGCGATCGATCCGCCGTTGACGTTGAGCCGGGACGGATCGACCTCTCCGAGCGGCGCCGGCCGGCCCAGTTCCTTCTCGGCGAAGGCCTTGGAGGCGAAGGCCTGCAGGTTGGAGAGCACCTGGGCGGCGAAAGCCTCGTGCATGTCGACGAGGTCCATGTCCCGCAGACCGAGCCCGGCCCGATCCAGGGCGATGGGGGCGGCGTAGGCCGGCCCCTGCAGCAGCTGGTCGCGGGGGTCGAGGCCGGCGTAGGCGTAGCCGCGGATGTACCCGAGCGGGGTCAGGCCGAGCGACCTGGCCTTCTCCTCCGACATGACGATGAGGGCGGCGGCGCCGTCGGTGAGCGGCGAGGCGTTGCCGGCGGTGATGGTGCCGTACTTCCGGTCGAAGACCGGCTTCAGGGCCGAGAGGGCCTCGATGGTGGTGTCGGCGCGGACGATGTTGTCCCTGGCCGAGACCCTCTCGAAGCGTGGCGGCACCGCCAGGTGCATCACCTCGGCGTCGAAGCTGCCGGCGGCCCAGGCCGCGGCGGCGCGCTGGTGCGACTGCACCGAGAACTGGTCCTGGGCGAGGCGCGCGATGCCGTTCTTCTGCGCCATCTGCTCGGCGCTCTGGCCCATGGAAAGGCCGGTGGTGGGCTCGGTCAGCGCCGGCGGCTCGGGGCGCAGGTCGGCGAGCTTCAGCGAGGAGATGATGGAGAGCCGCTGCGGGAAGGTTCGCGCCCTGGAGAGTTCGACCAGCTTCTGCGCCAGCCGGCGCGAGGCGAAGATGGGTGCATCGGAGATCGACTCGGCGCCGCCGGCGATGGCGCAGTCGGCGTGGCCGAGCGCGATCTGGTCGGCGGCGCTGGTGGCGGCCTGCAGCGAGGTGGCGCAGGCGCGGGCCACGGTGTGGGCCTCGACCGAGCGCGGCAACTGCGAGCGGAGCACCATCTCACGCCCGATCAGCGTCACCAGCCTGGACGGGACCACCTGCCCGAAGGTCAGCATGTCGAAAGTGGTGACCGGCAGGCCGGAGCGCGCCACCAGCTCGTTGACCACCAGCGCGCCCAGGTCGATGGCGGAGAGGTCGCGGAAGTCGGTGCCGGCCTTGACGAAGGGGGTGCGGAGCCCTGCGATGATCGCGGCGCGACGGCCGGGGCGGGGGGAGTCGATTCTGGCCATCTGGACCCTCGTTGACTCTGGAATCGGTCGGAAGTCAGTCCTGTGTAGTCGGTCGGGACACGAGGCGTCAACCCAAGAGCGCCGGTTTCTTCCCTTGCGCCCCCGGAGCGGCCGGCCCAGCATCGCCACATGAAGCGGAGCCGCGAGCTGAGACCGCTCTCCTCGGAGCACCACCAGGCGCTGCTGGTAGCGTTCCAGATGAGGAAGTCGCTGGAGGGCCACCCCGAGGCGGCCGGGGCGCCGCGGGATCTGCCCGGGCTGGTCTCGCTAGCCCGGCGCTTTGACAGGCAGGTCTTCACCCCGCACGCCGCGGCCGAGGAGGCGCTGCTGAGCGAGCACATCTCGGCCCCCGATCGGGCCCGCCTCGCCGCCGAGCACCTCGAACTCAAGGGGCTGGTCGAGCATGCCCGCACCGCCGCGCCCGGAGCGCAGCGGGTGGCGCTGGCTTCCTTCGCCGACCTGCTTGAGCGTCATGTGCGCTGGGAGGAGCGCGAGCTCTTCCCGTATGCGGAGTCCCACCTCGACGCCGCGGCGCTGGCCGTCATCGGCGGCGAGCTGGAGCGGCGGCTGGTGCTGGCCGGCCAGGGGATGCGGGGCGCGCGCCGGTAGAGCCAGGCCTTGCGGTGGTATCCGCGGAGCGGTCCACGACCCGGAGCTGCTTTCACCAAAGGAGGATCAAGTGTTCACTCGAAGGCTCACGATGGTCGCCGTCCTGTCCGCTGCGCTCCTCTCCGGCTGCGGCAGCGACTCCCCCGCCAGCACCGCGCCCGCCAGCGCCCTCGCCATGTGCCAGGGAGTCGGCACCGCGTTCGTCGCCAAGGTGAGCGCCTGTGGCATGGTCGGCCTGCCCCTCTCCATCCTCGAGGCCCTGCTCGCCCTCGAGCTCGACTGCCAGAGCTTCCAGGAGGCCCAGGCCGCCGGTCGCGTCGCCTTCGACCCGGCCACGGCCAAGGCCTGTCTCGACACCATCAACGGCTCGACCTGCTCCGCCCTCTTCACCGAGAGCGGCTTCCTCCCCGCCCCCTGCTTCAACGCCGTCGCGCCCAGGGTCGCGGCCGGCGGGGCCTGCTACAACCGGCTCGGCATCGAGTGCGTGGCCGGCTTCTGCGACTTCACGGCGACGACCGCCTGCACCACGGGCGGCACCTGCGTCACCTCGGCCACCCTCGGCCAGAACTGCACCTCTCCGATGAGGTGCGCCCCCGGGCTCATCTGCGGCGCCACCAACTTCTGCGAGACCAGGCCGACCACCATCATCCTGGCCGCCGGCGGCAACTGCGGCGCCCTCTACACCGCCTGCGCCGACGGGCTCTTCTGCGACAGCTCGGTCACGCCACGCCTCTGTGCCGCCAGGAAGATCGTGGGCGCGGCCTGCACCAGCAGCAACAACTGCGCGGCCAGCCTCCGCTGCGACCCGGTAACCAGCCTCTGCGCGACCCAGGCCAGGGTGGGCGAGGCCTGCGTGCCGGCCCGCCTGGCCTGCGCTGGTGAGGCCTACTGCAGCGCCGCCAACACCTGCGTCGCCTCACCGGGGCTCGGTGAGGTCTGCACGCCGGTCGCCGGCGAGATGGTCTTCTGCCAGGACTCCTGGTGCCTGCCGTCAACCCCCTCCGCCGTGACGCGGCGGTGCGCTCCCTACGCCGCGCCCGGCGCCGCTTGCAGCACCTCCAACCAGCTCCAGTGCGGCTTCGGGTACAACTGCAACGCGGTCGGCGCCGGCCCCGCCGGCACCTGCGGCCGGGCCTACTGCGGCGCCCCCTAGGCGGGCCTCGGCTCGCCGCGCCAGGCCCGGGACCGAGCCGTTGCCTGCCCGGTCGCCGGGCCGTACCTTGTCGGGTGGTGATCGAGGTCCGCCAGCTCCGCAAGCACTACCAGGTGCACCAGCGCCAACCTGGCCTCGGCGCGGCGCTGCCGGTCACCGACCTGACCGTCGAGGACCCGCCGCTCGAAGAGGTGATGAAGGAGCTCTTCAGCCGGGGACGGGCCGAGGCGGCCGGGTAGCCGAGTTGACGCTCCCGCCAAGGGGGCCAAGAATCTGGCAAACACTCTGAGAGGAGCAAAAACCCATGAAGCCCACGAGCAGATCTTCTTGCCACAGAGCCCTGCTGCTGGCCTCACTGCTCCTGCCGCTAACCATGGCAGGCACGGGCTGCCGTCCGGGATCGACCCCTGATCCCGCCAAGCCACAGGGCGCTCGCTTGCTGTTGGCTCCTGCGCCAGCGGCCCTGGATGGCGCGCTGTCCCTCCAGCAGTCCGCTCCCACCGGCACCGAAGTCCGCTTCAGCCAGCTCCACGGCTACCCGGTTCAAGTCCTGACCTTGCCACCGAGCATGGAACCTGGCCTCAGCGGCGACGCCATCCCCGTTCCAAAGCCGCTGGAGGTCGGCCACGGGGCCTCCGCCGCGGGCCGGGCCTCGGCGATCGTCAAGTTCATCTCACGGCACCACGCGCTCTTTGGGCTGCCGACGCCGGAGAGCGGCGGCGCCTCGGAGCTCAAGATCAGCTTCGACAACACCAATCCCGAGCTCAACGAGGACGACAAGGAGCCCAATCCGACCGGGGTGTTCTCGACCCGGGTCGACCAGTACATCGGCGGACTCCGGGTGGTCGGCCGCTACGTGATCGGGCAGTTCGACCCGAGGGGGAATCTCTACTCCGCCGTCATGCGGCTGCTTCCCGTCGACCGCGCCACCCTGGTCCTGCAGCCCGCCTATTCCGAAGCCGCCCTGGCGACCTGGGCGGATCCGGCCATGGCGAGGTTGAGCCTCGGCGGCCAGCCGGAGCTCCGCTGGCTCTCCGGAGTCCGACTGGCCGGCGCCGGAGTGAAGTCCAGCGCCGAGCTGGTCCTTCTCCCCGAGCGTGAGGCCCCGGGCTCCCGCCTGGTCCTGGCCTGGGAGCTTCACGTGCGTCGCGAGATCAACGAGGCCGTGCTCTATCTCGATGCGCTGACCGGCAGCACGATTCGCGCCTACGACAACCTCCCCACCGCGTGGCACGACGAGCCCGCGACGCTCATCAGCGCCACCGCGCCGGACGAGAAGGGCGTCATCCGGACGGTGCTCGCCTGCCGCCGCGACGGGCAGCTCTACATGGGCTTCGGCTCCAACTACCTCTCCGGCTCGACGCGCCCTTTCAGCCCCGGCAACTGGCTCTCGATGATGGACGCAGCCGACCCCTTCCTGGTCGTCACGCCCTACCGCCAGGCTCTCTCGACGCCCACCGCGACCGGGTTCGACCCCGCCCGGGGCTACTCCGGCTCCAAGACCCAGTTGACCTCGGCCAGCCGGAACACCCAGGTCGCGCTCGACTGGTGGGCGGCGCGCGGCTGGCGCAGCTGGGATGGCCGCGGCTCGCACCTCAGTTTCCTCGTGAACGCCCGCCCGCACTCGGACGGCACCCCCGCCTACAACGCCTGGGGCGGAGGCGGCTACATCCTGGCCGGCGGCGCCGCCACCAACCCCGCCGGCATGACCTTGGCCTCGGACGTCGAGGTGGTCGGCCACGAGTTCATGCACAGCGTGATCGACGCCACCTCGGGCCTGGTCTACGACTACGAGTCCGGCGCCATCTCGGAGGCCCTGGCCGATCTGTTCGGCGTGGCGCTCACCGTGAACCCCGGCACCGACCGGCTGGCGGACGGCGGCCTCGGAGACGTCTCCAACATGCGGAGCATGGAGGACCCGCCAGCCAAGGGCCAGCCCGACCGGTACTCCGCCTTCGTCGAGACCGCCGGCGACTCGCGTGGCGTCCACACCAACAGCGGGATCCTGAACAAGGCCCATTGGCTGATGATCCAGGGTGGCTGGTTCAACGGCATCCAGGTCGACGCGCTGGGTGCCACCAAGGTCCTCGACCTCATCCGCACCACCAACCGGCACGGGCGCCTCGGCCCCCAGATCGGCATGGAGGAGTTCGCCGCGGTAGTCGTCGGCCGCTGCCGCCTGGCCGGGCTGTTCGAGGTGCTGCTCACCGGCCGGAGCGGACCGCTCAACAATGACTGCGCCATGGTCGAGCGCGCCTACCGGGCCGTCGAGCTGCTTGGCTACGCGCCACAGTCCGATCTCCTCGTCGAGGCCGCGGTGAGCTTGGGCGGCTTCGTCGATCTCCGGGTGAGAAACGCCTCGGCCGAGGGACTCGACCTCACCCACTTTGCCTGGGAACTGTTGGACGGGGCGACAATCAAGGGGCCGAGGCCCGTGGTGGCCACCAGCCGCTTCAGCGACTATCGCGAAGCCGTGATCCGGGTCGACCAACCGGAGGGCAACCTGCAGCCAGGCACCCTCTCCTGGCTGCTCCCCGGAGGCTCGGCGACGATTCGAACCCGGCACACCACGACGGACTTCGGCCTGTCGGTCCTGACTGGACCGAAGACAATGATCGTCCGGCTCAGCCGCGTCCGGGCGGGCCCCGAACTCTACACCCTGAACAACCAGACCCCGGTGACCTTCAGCTCGGAGCTCAATGGCGTCTCCGGGATGCCGCAGCCCACCAACGCTGGACTCAACGCCGACCTCCGCGTGGAGCAGGTCGCCCAGGGGATGGGGCAGGTGGCGGCGGTCTCCTCGGCCTTGCTCACCCGTTCGACGGCGAACGGGCCGTTCAGCGTCGTTCCTGGCAGCGAACAGACCTTGCCTTACTTGGACTTCGCCGAGGGCTCCTTCCCGGGGCAGTTCTACATGGATCGAGTGACCCTGGATTTCTCAACCAACAACCTTTGGACCATCCCCGATGTCATCGCCCTTCCCGACGCCGCCCTGGTGAGCCTGGCGCCCTTCGGTCAGAGCCGCTACGAGGTCTGGTTCGACGGCACCGGAGGCCGGCCCGAGCTGGCCGGGCGTCGCCAGGTCTACCTGCTGACCGACGCTCTCGACGCGGTGGCCGAACAGGACGAAGGCGACAACCTTCTCTGCCTCAACTGCGGCTCCACGAGTCCGTCTGGAGTTGCCGTCCCGTCGGTGGTGCGCTTCCCGTTCGAAACCACCAACCTCGAGGCGCTCTTCCCAGTGGCCTACCAGCCTGCGGCCGCCAAGCTGCTGTCGGTACGTGCGGGCAACTTCCCGGAGCTGGTGGCGACCATCGGGCACACCCGATTGAGCTTCCGGCGCTAGGAGCCCTACGCCCTACGGGCTCTAGGCGGGCCTCGGCTCGCCGCACCAGGCCCGGGACCGAGCCGTTGCGTGCCCGGTCGCCGGGCCGTACCTTGTCCGGGTGGTGATCGAGGTCCGCCAGCTCCGCAAGCACTACCAGGTGCACCAGCGCCAGCCTGGCCTCGGCGCGGCGCTGGCCTCGGTCTTTCGCCGGAAGTACCAGACCGTACGGGCCGTCGACGGCATCTCGTTCACGGTTCGTGAAGGCGAGCGGATCGGCTTCCTCGGCCCCAACGGCGCCGGCAAGACCACCACCTTGAAGACCCTCTCCGGCCTGCTCCACCCCACCTCGGGCGAGGTGACGGTGGCCGGCCATCGGCCGCAGCTCCGCGCCACGGACTTCCTCAAGGCCATCACCCTGGTGATGGGTCAGAAGCAGCAGCTCATCTGGGACCTGCCGCCGGCCGAGACCTTCGCCCTCAACCGGGCCATCTACGACATCCCGCGCCCCGTCTTCGAGGAGACGGTGCGCGAACTCTCGACGCTGCTGGAGCTGGGCGACCTCGTCAACCGGCCGACCCGGCAGCTCAGCCTCGGCGAGCGGATGAAGTGCGAGCTGGCGGCGGCGCTGCTGCACCGTCCGCGAGTGCTCTTCCTCGACGAGCCGACCATCGGACTCGACGTCTCGATGCAGGCCACGGTGCGCGG
The DNA here is from genome assembly GCA_031427995.1 of Anaeromyxobacter sp. Taxonomy (GTDB): domain Bacteria; phylum Myxococcota; class Myxococcia; order Myxococcales; family Anaeromyxobacteraceae; genus JADKCZ01. The sequence goes on from JANPOM010000222.1 coordinate 45,286, forward strand.
CTTCATCCGCGCCTACAACGAGCGGTTCGGCGCCACCGTGATCCTCACCAGCCACTACATGGAGGACGTGGTGCAGCTCTGCCCGAGGGTGGTGGTGATCGACAAGGGGCAACTCATCCACGACGGCGACCTGCGCCAGCTGACGCTGCGGCTCAGGCCGGACAAGCGCATCGCCCTGCGCTTCTCCGGCACGGCCCCCGCCGCGGCCGACCTGGCCCGCTTCGGCGCGGTGGTCGAGGCCGATGGCCTGCGGGCCACGGTGCAGGTCAAGGCCGACCAGGTGGCGAGCGTGGTCGGGGCCATGCTGGCGGCGCTGCCGGTCACCGACCTGACCGTCGAGGACCCGCCGCTCGAAGAGGTGATGAAGGAACTCTTCAGCCGGGGCCGGGAAGCGGGATGAGCGAGCTGGGGGCGCTCTCCGGCCCGGCCTTGCTGGTCACCTCCGCGCTGCTTCACGCTTCGTGGAACGCCATGCTGAAACGGGAGCGCGCCCCGGAGGCGGCGGTCACATGGGTGCTGCTGGTGGCGCTGCTGGTGGCCACCGGGGCCGCGCTTCGCTTCCCGGGCGCCGGCCTTCCCACCGGGAGGGTGGCCGGATGGGCCGTCGGCGCCGGGCTCTGCGAGGGGCTCTACTTCGTGGCGCTGGCCGCCGCGCTGGCCCGCGCCCCTTACGGCGCCGTCTACGCCGTGGCTCGCGGCGGAGCTCTCCTGCTGGTCTGGCCCGCGGCGGCCCTCCTGCTGCATGAGCCCGTGACCGCGTCCAACGCGGCCGGCGCAGCGCTGGTCTGCACCGGCGTGTTCCTGGTGGCCTGGGCGGGGCATGCCGAAGGTGGTGGCGCAGGCCTCGCGCTGGCCGCGCTATGCGCCGCTGGCATCGCCGGCTACCACCTCTGCTACGACCGGGCGCTGGCCGGGGGAGGGGCGCCGGCGCCGATCTTCGCCATCGCGCTCGGGGTCGCCTGGCCGCTGGCCTGGCTCGCGACCCGGCTACGCGGTGGAACGGCGCCGCTGACCCCCCGCTCGGCCGCCCGCTGGACGCTGGCCGGCGTGGTCTGCGCCGGGTCCTTCCTGCTCTTCCTCGCCGGCCTCGCCGCCACCGGTGCCGGCGCGGCCCTGACGCTGCGCAACACCTCGGTGGTCTTCGCGCAGGCCATCGCCCTGCTCATGGGAGAGCGACCGCCGCGACGGCAGCTGGCCGGGGCCGCGCTGGTGGTGCTGGGAGCGTCGCTGGTGGCGTGGAGGTGAGGCGGCGGCGAACCGGGCTTCGGCGGGCGATACCGAACGGCGCGAGTGAGGAGCGGCGGCGGGTGAGCCATTCCAAGCCTGGTCGAACGGTTCCGATGGGCCATCGGAAGGCGTCGCGAAGGGCGAGCGTGGACGGACGGCTCCGCACGGCCGCGGCTAATCCGTGGCGGTCAGCCCCGCCCCCCCCCCCCCCCCCCCCCCCCCGCCCCCCCCCCGCCCCCCCCCCCCCCCCCCCCCCCCCCCCCCCCCCCCCCCCCCCCCCCCCCCCCCCCACCCAGAGCCCACGCCCGCCACCGGGGGGGGGGCGGGCGCCCCGCCCCGCGCCCCACCCCCCCCCCCC
>JANPOM010000223.1:0-1165 GCA_031427995.1 Anaeromyxobacter sp.
CATGGACATGTCTCGCGGTGTCAGCGCACCCTGGACGAGCGTGCCGACCACGACGAGGAGGAGCAGGGCCGGCAGCACGTACGGGCGTCCGTGGCGGCTCATCGCCCGCCTCCTGGCACCACGCTCGGCCACGGCTTGCCAGCCGTGCGCCTGGCTCTCGCGATCGGCGCCGCCGACCGGGGCGGGTCGCGGGACTCGGTGCAACCCGGTCTCACCACCGCTCCTCTCAGGGCCCGCGCCAGCGCCAGGCCGAGCGCAGCGTCGCCACCTTGATCTGCCTTGCCGGATCGCGCAGGGAGGTCTCGACGGCGCCCCGCACCAGCGCGGCCAGCACCGCGGCGAAGAGCGCGGCCGTCGCGGCGGCGAGCACCAGGAGGGTGCGCTTCGGCCTGGAACGGCGCTCGGGAGGCATCGCCGGATCCAGCACCTGGATGACGGGAGCCTCCTTGCTCTCGTCCACCCGGGCCACCTCGTACTGCCTGGCCAGCAGCTCCATCATGATCTCGTTGTACTTCACCTCCCGCACCAGCCGGATGTTGCCCAGCCCGCTGGCCGCAGGCTTGGACTCCGCATCGCCCGAGGAGGCAGGTCGGTCGCCGCCGGACTGGCCCGACTCGAGGCGGGCGAGCGCGAGGCGCATGCTGGAGAGTTCCTGCTCGGCCCGCCGCATGTCGGGGTTGCTCGCGGTGGCGTAGCCGCGCATGGCCCCGATCTGGATCTCCTTGGCGCTGATCTCGGCGCGCAGCCTGGCCACGGTCTCGACGGCGGCGCGGCTCTGGGCGTCCACGCTCACCAGGCCGCCGGTGTCGATGCCCTGGCGCAGTTGCAGCTCGGCCTCGGCCAGCTTCTCCTTGGTCTGCTGCAGGTGGCGCTCGAAGAACACCCGACGCTGCGCCGCCTCGGTGATCGCCAGCGTGCTGGTGAGCCGGTGCAGCTGCTCGATGTAGGCGTTGGCCAGGTCGGCGGCCAGCTGCGGCTCCCGGGCCTCCGCCTCGATGGTGATGATCCCGCTCTTGTCGGCGGCGAAGCTGGACTCCGCGGCGAGGCGCTTGCGGGCGTCCACCATGAGCTCCACGCCATAGCGCTCCCGCAGGCCGAACCGCTCGATCATGGCGTCGGCCACCGTGTTGCTCTTCAGCATGCCGATGTACAGGTCGCTCGGGTT
>JANPOM010000224.1:0-2479 GCA_031427995.1 Anaeromyxobacter sp.
CCGGCCATGGCCCTTCTCCGACACACCGGCCCGGTCGGAAGATCCGCCCGGCCGTCAGATGGGGAGAATTCGAGGCCGCCGTTCACAGGATATGCGCCTGCCGACGGTGGAGCCGGCGCGGCAGGCCTGGCAGCGGGCCGAGCGCGAGTACCGGCGCAAGCTCGACGAGCTGCGCGCCACCGAGGCGCAGCGCTACGCCGAGCGGGACCGCTCGGTGGCCGAGCTGAAGCGCAAGGCCGAGCCGAAGGAGCGCCGCACCCTGGTGGCGACCGCGTACTGGCGGTGTATCTAGCCGTCCATGCTAGGCTCGACGTCGATGAGCGACGATCGGAGCCCTCTTGAGGTCGAGATCCTGGCCGAGCAGGTGCGTGCGCTCACGCGCGCCACTGAGCTGCTTGAAGAGTCGCTCCGCCAGCTCGAGCAGTTCGATGCGCTTCCCGCGTGGCCGCGTCACTCCCCCCGCGCGCGTGTGCAGCTCCTCGACGAGTCGAGGCGCCTCCTCTGGAACCTGGTCGTCCAGCGGGAGGCGATGGGGATCGTGCATCACCAGATGCTCTACGAGGTCCTGAGCATCCCGCCAGAGGTGAGCGCGCCGATGGGTGGCTGGGCCGGGCCGCTGGCCGAGAAGTGAAGGGCCACGGGTGCGGGCCAGCCGGGTTTCCATCAGGGCGCCCAGGCCTTGAGCCAGGACGATTGGTCCGGCCTCTTGCAGCCTCCCCGCAGCGCCCGTTGAAGGCTGCTTGCCGAGTAGACCGCCTCCGGCTCTCGCACGCCTCTGTACCTCCGCATCACCCGCTCGCCGAAGGCCTGGCGCGCGGCCAGCCGGTTATGAGCGGCGCAAGTCAGGCGAAGGTCGGCCTCCTGCTCCCCGCCCCACTCCGCCCACGGGACGATGTGGTCGAGCTCCAGCCGGCGCGTCGAGCCGCAGCAGCCGCCGCCGTCGAGCGGCCAGCAGCAGCGCCCCTGATCGCGCGCCCAGACGGCGCGCTTCACCGCTGCCGGGATGGCTGCGCGGGGGCCGTCGCGGCGATGGGGCGGCGGCTCGGTCGGGATCGGCAAGGGGGTCGGATTCGGCTCAGAGGCTTCAGCAGGCTGCGAGCTCTCGGTCGGCTGCTGGCTCGGGGCCGGAAGCGCGGCCAGGAGCTCGGTTGGGGACATGGAGGTCTTCCGCGGCCGCTTCACCTGCCCGCGCGCCTTCGCCTGCTTCTCGAGCAACAGGTCGAGCCCCGCTTCGAGCACCTGCTCCAGCGTGGCGTTCGGGAGGTTGTGGCCGAGACCGCGACGGGCCGCCTCGACCTTCTTCATCACCTCCTGCCGGACGGTGAAGTGGAGCCGGGTCAGGCTGGCCGTGAGCGGCTCGATCTCGTCGGGCCTCGGCGCGACCCGAGCGGGTTGGGGTCGCGGGAATTCTGACGTCAGAATGGACTGTGGCTTCCTGGTCGGGTCCGATGGCCGGGCCTCAGTCGCAGCCGGGAGCGCCGCCGAGAGCGCCGCCTGGGGCGACCCGGCCGGGAGCGAGGTCATCGAAAGCGACGTCGCCGGGAGGGGGAACTCCAGCCGCAGGCTCGGCGCGGGGTCGGTCAGACCTATCGAGCCGACCTGCCGGGTCTCGCTGGTCATGAGGTCCCGGAGCGGCGGCGCCGGCCTCGGCTGCAGCTCGGCCACCAGCGCCTGGGCCTCGCGGGCCGAGAGGCCGAAGAAGCGCGGCGCCACGACCGCACGGTTCTCCTCGGTCAGCACCTTGGCCAGCTCGGCGATGGTGGAGAGGCAGAGGCGGCCCTCCCGGAGCGGCTCGATCACCTCGGGGAAGTCCTGCGGCAGTTCGGCGGCGCTCTTGCGATAGAAGGCCGCGCTCTTCGAGAGCCGCAGCTCGCCGACCAGGAAGGCGAAGAGGTGGGCATGCCCCAGCGCCTGCCAGCCGCGGCGGCGATCGAAGTCGGCCAGCGCGACGAGGAAGTCGGCCATCGCGGCCTGCTCGGTGCGGAGAAGTGACCTGAGTGCGTCGCGGAGCCGGCGTGCTTCCAGGAGATCGAGGGATGGAAAGGCCGCTCCGTGCGTCGAAGCCGCGGCCGAGGATGGGATCGGGTGCGCGTTGTACATTCACACAGCGTCTCACGTCGGTCTGACATTTTCGGACTCGCGGAGGTGCATGGAACCCAACAGGGACGGCATTTCCCCGAGATCGCCACTCGGCGACTCGGCGACTCGTCGGGGGCGGAGGGCGAGGGACTGAGCGTTGGGGTCGCCGCAGTCGTCGAGGCAAGACCGCTTGGCGCCGGCCGCGCCCTGGCGGAAGTGACCGACCCCGCGGCCCCTTCGCTGCGCCTTTCGATCGGCGATCGGAGCCGAACGCCCGCCGCGGGGCGGCCGCGCCCGCTCACCTCTCCCAACGCCTCCCGGTCGACTCGCGGAATCGCCCGACCGACGCGGCACCATGAGGGCGAGGGGAAGAAGTACTTGAACGAGCGGGCCATCTCGA
>JANPOM010000225.1:0-7247 GCA_031427995.1 Anaeromyxobacter sp.
GACCGAAGCGAGGCTGGCGCCCGAGGAGGGAGCAGCGGAAGCGTAGCAGCGCTACTCTGAGCAGCGGACCGACGAGGCCGCCTGCCGCAGCGAGAGGATCGGCGCTCGCAGTGGTCAGTATGCCTGGGTCGGGGCACTAGCTGGCGGCCGGCGCGGTCGCTTCGGCCTTGCCCTGGTTCTTCTTCCGGCTCATGGTCCAGGCGCCGAAGTGGTCCTGGCAGAGGCCGTGACCGGCGACCTTCTTCTTGCAGTCGGGCTTGGAGCAGGTCTTGTAGCGGGCCGGCCGCGACTCGATCTCGCCGGCGCGCCACTTGGCGTGGTGGAAGAAGCAGAACCCCTTGGCGCGGTAGGCGCGCTTGCAGCCTTCGACGCCGCAGGTCTTCTTGCCGTTGCTCTTCGCCTTGGGCGGCTTCCTGATGTTTTTCTTCCTGGTCTCGGGCATGGCGCTCTCCATACCGTGAGCCCGCCTCGGATGGCAACCCCGAGGCACCCCCGGAAAGGCCGGTGGGTTCAGCGCTTCGGCCTGTCGGACAGCTGCTGGTCGAGCAGCTGGTCGAGGGCCTTGCGGTCGGCGTCGGTGGTGGTGTCGAGAGGCCGGTCGGCGCCAGGCGGCTCGGCGCTTCCGGCCGCGCTGGCAGGGGCCTTGCCCGGCTTGCCCTTCTTCGAAGCGCCCGGCCCACCCGGCGCCGTCGGCGGCTGTACACCTCGCAACTCGGCCCAGGTCCGGGTGGCGAAGTCCTCCGGACCGGAGGCGGCCCGCCAGCGGGAGAAGAGGGTCCGTCCACCCAAGGGGAGGAGGAAGAGGAGGCCGGCGAAGAGTCCGAGCAGCACCGCCAGCTTGAGCAGCTTCAGCATGGTGTAACCGTATTTCGACCCGGCCGGACCGGCCAGTTTCCTGACCGCGCCGCCACGGCCCCTCTTGCCCGCGCCCCCGCCACGCCTCACGCCAGCCATGGCGCCAGCCCCGCGACCGAGTCGACGACATGGACCGCCCCGGCGGCGCGCAGCTCGGCTTCGGGCCGGAAGCCCCAGCTGACGCCGACCAGGGTCACCCCCGCCGCCCGCGCCGTCCTCACGTCGGTGGGGCTGTCGCCGACGAAGACGGTGTCGGTGGCCCGGGCGCCGAGCCGGCGCATCATGGCCAGCGAGCCGGCCGGGTCTGGCTTGCGCGGACCTTGGTCGCCGCCGGTGACGAGGGCGAAGCGGTCGAGCAGCCCGAGGCCGGCCAGGATCTGCCGCGCCAGCTCGCCCGGCTTGTTGGTGTGGACCGCCAGCCGGCGGCCGGAGCGGTTCAGCAGTTCGGGGATGCCGGGATAGGGGCGGGTGCGGACCAGGCAGTTGGCCCGGTAGTCGGTCCACCAGGCGGCCAGCGCCGGTTCCAGCAGCTCATGCCGGGGGGCCACGGCCCGGGCCAGCAAGGTGCGGGCGCCCTCGCCGACGAACCGCTCGATCTCGGCCCGGGCTCGCGGCGGCCGGCCGACCGCGGCCAGCGCCACGTTGACCGAGGCGGCCAGGTCATCGAGCGTGTCGAGCAGCGTGCCGTCGAGATCGAGGATGGCGAGGCGGGTCACGCCACCGCCCCGTCGTGCTTCCCGAGGCGTATCAGCACCCGCAGGATGGCGTCGTGGACGTCCGGATCGAGCTGCCCGCCGCGGCTCTGGGCCAGGATCTTGAGCCCCTCGCGGTGGGTGGCGGCCCTGTGGTACGGCCGCTCCGAGGTGCAGGCGTCCCAGGTGTCGGCGGCGTTGACGATGCGGGCGATGAGCGGGATCGAGTCGCCGCGCAGGCCGTCCGGGTAGCCTGCTCCATCCCAGCGCTCGTGGTGGTGCCGGATGGCCGGCTCGGCGCTCTTGAGGAACTCGACGCCATTGACGATCTCGGCGCCGATGGCGGCGTGGCTCCGCACCAGCGCGAACTCCTCCGGGGTGAGCCGGGCCGGCTTGCCGAGCACCTGCTCGGGGACGCCGATCTTGCCGACATCGTGGAGGATGCCTCCGAACTCGAGCACCCTGAGCGTGGCGGCGTCGAGCCCAAGCTCCCGCCCGATCTCGACCGCCAGCTTGGCGACCCGCTCGGAGTGGCCGCGGGTGTAGGGGTCCTTGGCGTCGATGGCCGAGGCCAGCGCCCGGATGGTCTCGAGGTAGCCACGCTCCAGCGCGGCGTAGAGCCGGGAGTTCTCCTTGTTGTACTGGTCGAGCTGGGTCGACATGAAGTTGAAGGTGTAGGCGAGGTCGGAGAGTTCGGTGCGGCCGGTGTGCGCCACCTGCCGGCCGAAATGGCCGCGGGCGATGTCGAGGGCGCCGGACACCAGTTCGTCGAGCGGAGTGGTGACACGGCGTGCCAACACCAGCGAGATGAGCAGGGCCAGCAGCACCGCGGAGCCGCCGCTGGAGAACGCCCACGGCAGGGCGTCGACGCCGTTGGCGCGCAGCGCAAGCACCAGCAGCAGCAGCGGCACCACCGCGGCCAGCAGGACCAGGAGGAAGAGGACCCGGAAGAGCTTCATCGACCGGGCACGGCCTTCCCGATGGCGCGCTCGACCGTCTTCCGGCTGAAGGGCTTCTCCAGCATCCCCTGCACCTGCTCGACCCCTTCGACGCCGCGCAGGCTGCCCTGGTTGATGGCGGTGAGAAGGAGCGCTGGTATGGCGTGGCGGCGGCGGATGTCGCGAAGGGCGTCGAGGCCTGAGAGGCGGGGCATGAGGAAGTCGAGGATGAGCAGGTCGGGCGGCTCGAGGTCGCAGAGCGTCACCGCCTCGGCGCCGTCGCCAGCCGAGACGACCTGGTGGCCGAGCCCGGACAGCACATCGCCGAGCATGGCCCGGACCAGCCGATCATCGTCGGCGATGAGCACCTTCACCCTGCGCACCCCTTGCCAAGGCGCGCAGGATACCGCGAGCCCCGCGACGCCGCGAGTCGTGGGATCATGGCCCCATCCCGACCCACATGGCGCCGTCGCCGTAGACCTCGCGCTTCCAGATGGGGACCTCCCTCTTGAGACGCTCCAGCACCTCCTCGCAGGCGAGGAAGGCCGGGGATCTGTGCGGGGCGGCGCAGGCGATCACCACCGCCGCGTCGCCGGGGACCAGCACCCCGATCCTGTGGAGCACGGCAACCCGGCAGCCGCGACGGGCGCCCACCTCCTCTCCGATCCGGGCCAGGGTCCGCTCCGCCATGCCGCTGTAGGCCTCGTACTCGAGCCGTATCACCGCCCGGCCACGGGTGCTGTCGCGGACCAGGCCGGTGAAGGTGACCAGTCCGCCGCATCCGTGTGAGGCGACCGCCAGCACGACCTCATCGAGCCGGAGCGGCCGATCGACCAGCGCCAAGGCCGGGGCCCCTCCCGCCACCGGGGGGAGGATCGCCACCTCGCTCCCGTCGGGCACCGGCGCCCCGTCCTCGGCGAACTGGCCGTCGACGGCGATCCGGCTCCTCGCCAACACCGGCCCGAGGGAGGGGCGGAGGGCGAGCAGCCGGCGGCGCAGCTCGCCGACCGTGGCCGGGGCCGGGTCGAGCGCCTGTCGCGCGGCACCCGCGGCGTCTCGGGCCGCGGCGAAGAAGAGGATGGTGACCGGCATGCGGAGATACTACTGGTTCGGCCCGGGAGGCGCCCGGTCTTGGACGCTCCGGGACCGCCGGGCCCGCGCGGGGGGGACCGTGGCCGGGTGCGTCCTCACTTGCCGAGCATCCGGGCCAGGTCGCCGAAGACGGTGACCCAGACCAGCATCAGCAGCAGCGCGGCGAAGCCGATGGCGTGGACGAACCCCTCGATCCGCTCGCTGACCCGGCGGCGGCCCACCACCTCGATGGCGATGAAGACCAGCCGGCCACCGTCGAGGGCCGGGAGCGGAAGCAGGTTGAGCAGCGCCAGGGCGATCGAGACGTTCCAGACGATGGTGAGGAAGCGATCGAGGCCGAGCCTGGCGCCGCGCACCAGTTCCTGGCCGATGCCGAGCGGCCCCGGCCAGTTCGGCCTTCTGCTCCTGCTTCACCACCTGCGCCAGCCCGACCAGGTTGGCCCAGGCCCGGGCGTTGGTGGCGTTGAACCCCTCCACCACGGCGTCGAGCGGGCCGAGTTGACGGTTGACCGTGAAGGGGCGGAAGCCGACACGGCCCACGCCGCCGTCGTTCCTCGGCGTGAGCCGGAGCTCCTGGCGCTGGCCGGACGCGCCGCGCTCGATGTCGAGCACGATCTCCTCGCCCGGGTGGCGCTGCAGCTCGGCCACCAGCGCGTTCCAGTCACCCACCGGCTTTCCGGCCACGGTGACGATCAGGTCTCCGGCCTGGAGCCCGGCCACCGCGCCCGGCATCCCCGGGGTGAGATCGCCCACCCGCGACGAGCCGTCGGACGCCGGCAGCCCGACGCTGGCGAGCAGGCCGACGGCCAGCAGCAGCGCCGCCAGGTAGTTGGCCCCCGGGCCGGCCGTCAGCACCAGCACCCGGCGCCAGGCCGGCATGTTGCAGTAGGCGGACTTGTCGTCGGGCGAGACCTCGTCGGTCGCCGCCATGCCGGCGATCTTGACGTAGCCGCCGAGCGGCAGCGCCGAGACCGCGTACTCGGTGCCGCCGCGGGTGGTCGACCAGAGCACCGGGCCGAAGCCGATGCTGAAGCGCTCGACGCGCATTCCGAGCCAGCGGGCGGCCCACATGTGGCCGGCCTCGTGGAGGACGATGAGGCCGGAGACCGCGAGGATCGCGGCGATGACGGACAATGAGGTAATCACTCGCTGAACTCCTCGACCTCGAAGACCTCGACCCGGGCGCCGGGCTCGAGGTGCGCGCGGGCCGGCAGGCCGGCCGCGAGGCACGCGTGCTTGAGGAACACCTCAGGGGGCCAGCTCTTCCCGGCCGCGGCCGACGGCAGGAGCAGGCCTCGATGCCAGCCGCGGGTCACCGCGGCGCCGTCGAGACCGGGGCGGGGTGGCCCCTCGGCGAGCGGGCGCAGCGGTCCGAGGACGGCGATGCGGACGGAGAGGGCGGGCAGGTCGGCAGCGGTGAGCGGCGGCCGGCGCGGGTCGTGGAGCGCGGCTTGCGCGGCGAGCCGAGCCACGGTGGCCGCCAGCGGCCCCGCTGGCGCCAGCGTGCCGAGGCAGGCCCGAAGCTCGCCACCGACGACGAGGGTGACGAAGGCGGCGCGCTCGGCCTGGAGCGGCGAGTCGGACGGGAGCCGGGGGGCCGGGCCGGCGCCGAGCCGATGGGCGATCCCGGCTCGGGCCAGGGCCACCAGCGCGGCGCGCTCCGCGGTGGCGAGCGGCGCGGTCATGGGCGGCGGCGCGTCCCGGTGAGCAGGAGGCGGCGGGCGTCGCCGAGGATCTCGGCGTGGTCGAAGCAGAGCGGGGCCGGCAGCTCGCCCCAGCCGAAGGCGCGGGCCTCGGCGGCGTCGTCGCCGCCGCTCGGCACGCCATCGGCGCGACCGAGGAAGACCGTGCTCATGGTGTGCATGCGGGGATCGCGGCGCGGATCCGAGTAGACCCAGAGCAGGTCGGTGAGCGTCACCTCCAGCCCGGTCTCCTCGCGGGCCTCGCGCACCGCCGCCGCCTCCACCGTCTCGCCCTCGTCGACGAAGCCGCCGGGGAGCGCCCAGCCGCGCGGCTCGAAGCGGCGCATCACCAGCACCACCTGGTCGCCGGGCAGCGAGATGACGACGTCAACGGTCGGCGCGGGGTTGCGGTATCCGGTCATGCGGAGGGACTCCTGGCGGCGGCGTCAAACCGGGCCGGCGGTGGCCTTGAAGGCCTTCTCGATGAGCCGGGCGGCGAAGGGGAGCTGGCGGGCCGGTACCCCAGCGGCAAGGGCCCGCGAGGCGGCCGCCGCCTGCGCCGCCGCCTCGGACTGCCCGGAACCGAGAAGGGAGGCGGCCACGTCGAGCAGCCGGCCTGACAGGCGGGCGCGCCGCTCCGGGGTGAAGTAGCCGTCGATGGCCTCGTCGACCACCGCCCGAAGCCGGGACTGCTTCTGCGCGGCATCGAGCGCCAGCGGCGACTTCTCAACCTCGTCGAGCCGGGCGGACACGGCGCGCAGGAACGGCTCCTCGCCGAGCCAGCCACGCAGCAGTGGCAGGTCGTGGAGCGACGCCGAGGCGGCCAGCGCGGCCTGCTCGGCCGTGGCGTCGAGCGCCGGAATGACCGCGGCCGGATCGGCAAGCGGCGGCGGGGCGCCCAGCTGGCCGAGCCACTGGTCGGCGCCATCGGGCACCCGCTGCCCCGACCGCTCGTTGAGGGCGCGGGCCGCCGCCAGCCGGGCGTGGGCCTCGCCCCATGGGAGCTCGCACACACCCATGGAGGCGCCGCGGTCGAGCAGCCCCTTCACGAAGGCGCGCCACTCCTTGCGCCCGACCAGGCCGAGGTGCAGCTCGACCAGGCCGCGGGTGTCGGAGCAGACCCCCTGCGCCACCTCGAGGCCGCGTCCCGGGATGGCGCGCGGCAGCCAGACGGCCCGCTCGCCGTTGCCGTCGAAGATCGAGCCATAGGCGGCCGGCGGCGGCTCGGGAGGAGGGGTCAGGGCCGGGGCCGGTGCCGGCGCCTCGGGGATGGCGACGCCGCGCAGCTTGAATTTGTGGAGGTGGCGCTTGGCCTCCTTGGCCAGCTCCTTCTCCTCGCGGGCGGCCAGCCCGGCCACCAGTTCGACGCGGCCGGCCTGGGCCGCGGCCAGGAGCACCGCGGCGGCGAGCGGCGCCGGAAGCGAGGCGATCTCCTCAACCTTGGCGCGGGAGAGGATGAGGATGAGGCGCGCGGCGCGCCCCACTTCCTCGCGGGGTACGCCGGCGGCCTCGGCGATGGTGGCGCTCTCCACGTTGGGATCGCGCAGCAGGGCAAGGAGGTCGTCTGGGTCGATTGGGCTCATCGGCCGCGCACCATAACCGCTTGATCTGCATCGCACAAATGGCCAGTGGCGGGGCCGGGTGCGAGGCGGCCCCGGGGCCCAGGCCGTATTGACAGAAATCAATCGGCCCGAGTATGGTCGGCGCTTCAACCGCACCCTCGCCGCCACCAGCGGCCCACTGCCAAGGAGAACCACATGCTGAAGTACATGCTCGGCGCTTCCGCCGCCCTCGCCCTCTTCGCCGCTCCGGCCCTGGCGTGCGACTGCAACAAGAGCGACACCACCGCCCAGGCCGACAAGACGGACAAGGGCTGCCACTGCAAGGCCACCGCCGCCGACGGCAAGTGCAAGTGCGGCGACAAGTGCGCCTGCGACCACTGCAAGATGAAGGCTGGCGAGAAGAAGGACGACACCAAGAAGTCCTAG
>JANPOM010000226.1:0-1068 GCA_031427995.1 Anaeromyxobacter sp.
GGAGCAGGAACATGGCCGACATGGCCCGAATGATCGAAGCGGCCTCGGGGTGACGGAACCACGCGGCGACGAGCGTGGCGGACGCCGCTCCGACCAGGGACAAGGCGGCGCCCGAGGCCACCTGCAAGGTGAAGACGAAGCGGACGTCGTCGTCCGTCAGCACCGGCCGCTGCACCAGCACGACGCCGAACCCGAGGTCGGAGACCAGGGCGCCGATCCCGACGACCAGCCCGCCCATGGCCACCGTCCCGAACTCGTCGGGCCCGAGCAGGCGAGCCAGGACCACGCCGATGAGGAACTGGGACAGCACGCGGAGTCCATTGCCGAGGTAGTTCCAGCGGAGGGCCTGTAGGCTCCGCAGGCCGATGGTGCGGGCATGGGCCAGGTCGCTCATCGGGACTTCCGGTGGGGCCGCCCGCGAGCGCGACCGAAGCGCGCCCGGGCAACGTGCCAAAAGAAGATCGGCGTCGATACGAAGACGCGTCGCCAAATGCGGCGCGGCTCCTGGAACAGCCTCGTTAGCCACTCCAGCCCCGCGCGCTGGTAGACGGGATGCGCCCGCCGGATTCGGCCGGCGTAGAAGTCGAAGACGGCGCCGACGGCGGCGGCGAATCGGACATCGAGCCGGCCGCCCAGCCGGTGGAGCCAGATCTCCTGCTTCGGCGCGCCCAAGCCGACCCACAGGACGTCCGGCCGCGCCGCGTTGATGGCGTCCGCCATCTCGTCGAGTTCCGCCTGGGAGAACTCGGCCCGGAAGGGCGGAGCGTGGCAGCCGACGACGCGGAGGTTGGGGAACTCGCGTTCGTAACGGGCCCGGATGGCGGCCAGGGTCTCATCGGTGGCGCCCAGGAAGTAGATCCGCGCGCCGCCCTGCCGGTCGAGGTGCCCACTCAGCCTCTCGAAGACGTCGCTTCCGGTCACGCGCGGCCCGAGCCCCGCGCCCAGGACCCTCGAGGCGAGAGTGATCCCGGCGCCGTCGGGCACGAGCCAGTCGGCGGCCCCCAGCGCCGCGGCGAAGTCGGGCCGCTGCAGGGCCACGACGTACGAGTGCGGGTTGAGGCAGGCGAG
>JANPOM010000227.1:0-3583 GCA_031427995.1 Anaeromyxobacter sp.
ACTGCGGCGCGCGGTGATTCGCAATGAGTCCAGCGCGGCCGGCTATCTGTACCTCGTCTGCCACAAGGCGAATCTGCCGGAAGGCCGGTGGGCGGTGCTGAAAAACACCCCGCTCGACCTCGACATCACCTTGCTCGGCCCACCCAGCGCCCAGGTCTGGGCGAACGCCCGGTGCTACCCGGCCGCATGCGCTCCGGACGCGGCGGACCAGGCCCTGGCCTCCGATGCCCGCATGCGCTTCGCCATGCTCGGCTCCGAGCTGGCGCTCTCGCTCTCCTCCGCCTTGCTTCAGCCCGCCGCCACCATCGGCCACTCCGGCTTCGCCTTCGACCTCGAGGTCGCGGTCACCACCGTCCACAAGAAGGTGGTCGGAACCGGGCGCTACCCGGCGGCATCGCCGACCCCCGCCTTCCCGCGCAACTACTGGCCGACGCGGACCAAGACGCCGGCGGAGCTGCTGGTCCCCTCCTTCCACGTCCGCAAGTCGCTCCCCTACAGCCTCGAGCTGGGCGGCCGCATCCTCCACCTCGCCCAGTCGAGCTACTTCGCGGCCCAGCTCACCGCCAAGTGGGCCCTCCAGGAGGGCTACGCCATGATCCCGGACGTGGCGGTGCTGGCCGCCCACACCGTCTTCCTCGGCCAGAAGGACCTCAACCTCTCCTCCACCGACCTGACGCTGATCACCTCGAAGCGCTTCGGCGTCAACGCCATCATGAGCCTCACGCCTTACCTCGCCTTCCGTCTCCTCCGCGTGAACGCCAGCAGCGACCTCATGGGCTACGCCCCGGACGAACCGACGCCGGCCAACCCCACCACCATCGTCGCCGCTGCCGCCGCGTTCCCGGCCCTCACCCGCAATCTCTACCGGACCACGCTCGGCCTGCGCATGACCGCCTCCGCCATCACCATGGCGGCCGAGGCCACCTATTTTGGTGGCGCCACCTCCGCCGCCAGCGCCGACTACCCGGAGTACCGCCTCGAGTCCTCGCTGGGCGGCGCCTTCAAGCTCGGCTTCGAGTTCTAGCGAAGTCCGGCCAGCGCCGCGTCGACCGCGCGCCGCGCCGCGCCCGGGCCGTTGCTGACCAGCCCCGCCACCCCGGCCCGCGTCAAGCGCGCCACCTCGCCGGGGTCGTCGACGGTCCAGACCAACAGCGCTCGCCCACCCGCCTGCCAGCCCGCCAGCCGCCCTGGCGTACAGAGCCCGAGGTCCGGGTGATACGCCGAGGGACGCAGCCAGGCCGCCGCCAGCGGGATGCGCAGCGGCCTGTGCCACCAGGCCTCGAAGAGGAGCCCGGTGGCGACCTGGGGCGCGGCCCGGCGGAAGGCGCCCAGCAGCGCGAAGTCGAAGGATGAGACGATGACCCGACCCCCGGCGGCGGCCCCGGCGATGACCCGGGCCACGCCGGCCGCCAGCGCCGCGTCGGTCCGCCCGCGCCGGGCCTTGAGCTCGACGTTTACGATGGCGTCGGGGAGGGCCTCGAGCACCTCGGCCAGCAGCGGGATCCGCTCGCCACGGAACTGCTCGCCCTTCCAGGCCCCGGCGTCGAGCCGGCGCAGCGCCGCGAGCGTCGCATCGGGTACCGTCAGCCGCTCCCCACAGGTCCGCGCCGTCTCCTCGTCGTGGATCACCACCACCTCGCCGGTGGCACAGCGCCAGGCGTCGAGCTCGCCGCCGTCCGCCCCCTCGGCCATGGCCCGGGTGAACGCGGCCAGCGTGTTCTCCGGCGCGGTAGCAGAGGCGCCGCGATGGCCGAGGATCAGCGGGCGGCCGTCACGGCGTGGGGCGGGGACGAAGGGAAAGGTCATGATCTCGGTTGGTGTTGGCGGCTTCTGGCGCCCGCGGGAGCGCGCGACTATGCTACCGCGCCGCGGGCCACCGGCGTGGCCACGATGGGTGGGAGAGAACCATGGGCACGGGTGAACTGGTCGTCGTCATGATCGTCGTGATCCTCGTCTTCGGGGCCAACAAGATCCCGGCGCTGGGCGACGGCCTAGGCAAGGCGATCCGCAACTTCAAGAAGAGCTTCAGCGAGGACCCGGTCATCGACGTGACCCCAAAGAAGCCGCCCGCGCCTCCGGCCACGCCGGGCCAGCCGCCGAAGCAGGGGTAGGATCAGCGCCCCCGCGCCACGCCAGCCTTGGCGCGCGCCAGCCGGGCTGCCGTGGCCCGCAGCAGCGGGTGAACGGTGGCGTCGCGCCCGACCTCGGCCAGCTCGGCCGCCGGCAGCAAGGCCAGCAGCTTGAGCGCCAGCGCCGGCTCGGCCCAGGGGTTCCGCACCAGGGCCAGCATCACCGCCGGCCGCGTCCGCCAGCGGCGCGACTCCGACAGCAGCCGCAAGGTCTCGGGGCGCATGGGACGGCGCGCGGCGATGCGGACGGCGAAGGGTTCGGTCAGCAGCGGGTTGCGCAGCAGCTCGCGGACCACCATGGGATCGCCCTCGGCGGCCAGCCGTGCCAGCAGGTCGGGGTCGCGGTGGGTGCGCGCCAGGGTCTTCTTGTGACCAAGCGTCAAGGTGGAGAGACGCGTGTCGCCCTTGTCGCGCGGCGGGACCCAGGCGCGCTGCGCCGGCGGCGAGACCAGCAAGCTGCTGACCTCCAGCAGGTCCTGCTCGGTGGCCACGGCGTAGAACTCGGCGAGGTGGTCGTAGAGGAGCGCGGCGTCCGGCCCGACCAGGGCCTGACCCACCGCGGCCATGGCGGCCCGCGCCTTGCCCTCGGCGCTCCGCGCCAGCGCCGCCACCACCCGGACCGCGGCCTCGGCCGGCAGGGCCGCCAGCGCTCGCGCCGCCGCCCCGGCGCGCGCCGGACCCTCCTCGAGCGCCACCAGCTTGCGCGTGAGCGCCCGGACCAGTGCCGCGCCTTGGTCCGCGGCGCCATCGCCCGCGGCATGCCGGGTCACCGGGCCGGTCCCGCCACCGGCTTGACCCGCAGCGACACGCCGGCCAGGTTGACCGGGTAGTCGGCGAAGGCGACCAGGAAGGGCATGCTCCCGCCCGGCATCAGCGACGCCACCACTGCGGGGGCGGATCCGGCCAGGGCCGAGGCCAGCGCCACCGCGTCGGCCGCGCCGTAGAGCGCTTCGGGACCGGGCACGGCACCGGCCGGGACCTCGCCACGGGCCAGCACCGCTCCGTCACGGACCACCTCGACCACCACCCGCACGCCCTCCAGCGGCGTCGGCGCGTTCGAGATCACCAGGCCACGCACGAAGAGGAGCGGCGCGCCGCGGGCCCGCTCGTAGAGGCCACTGGTCACGCCGCTGGTGGAGAGCGGCGTGGCGGGCGGCCGCGGCGCCAGCGCCGCCACGATGGCGGAGGGCCGGAGCGCGTCGGACGGAAGGAGCCCGCCGCGCCAGACCACCAGGATGGCCAGCGAGAGCAGCAGCAAGGCCGCCAGGGAGGTGGCGCTGACCAGCACGTCCCTCAGGTTGAAGGCGTACCGGGGGAAGGCGCGCTCGGCGGTCGACTCGGCCAGCGGCGGCGGCGGGGGGGGGGCCCGGGCGGGCCCCCCCCACCCCGGCGGGGGCCCCCCGGCGGCCCCCCCCCCGGGGAGGGGAAGCCGCGGGGCCACCGGCCGCGCCGGG
>JANPOM010000228.1:0-23331 GCA_031427995.1 Anaeromyxobacter sp.
CCGAGACCGAAGCGAGGCTGGCGCCCGAGGAGGGAGCAGCGGAAGCGTAGCAGCGCTACTCTGAGCAGCGGACCGACGAGGCCGCCTGCCGCAGCGAGAGGATCGGCGCTCGCAGTGGTCAGTATGCCTGGGTCGGGGCACTAGTTCCACTCGAGCGCGGCACGGACGTTGCCCACCACCGTGAGCAGCCGGGGGCCCACGTCCTGCAGCAGCTTCTCGGAGGTGAGGTGGAAGGCGGTCCCGCTGCAGCTGAACACGATCGGATCGGCGCCGTCGGCCGGGGCGAGCGGCACCGCGATGGCGTGCACCTCCCTGCGCCAGTCGCCGAGCCCGGTGCACCACCCCTCGCGCTGGTACTCCTCGAACGCCTCGTCGATCCGCTTCTTCAGCTTCGGCCAGTCGGCGCGGTTCGCCTGCTTGAACTCGTCGAGGAGCGCCAGGCGCTTCGGCTGGTCGAGCGCACACAGGTAGGCGCGCCCCATCGACGTGGTCGGGATGGGGATGCGCCAGCCGACGTCGACCTGGATGCTGTGGGAGGCGGCGTTCCGGTAGGTGTCGATGTAGACCATCTGCAGCCGATCGCGGATGCCGAGGTTCACCGCGGCGCCGGTGTGCTCCGAGAGCGCCTGCATGAGCGGGCGGGCGATGCGGCGCACGTCCATCTGGGCGAGGGCGGCGAAGCCGAGGCTCACCACGCTGCTGCCGAGCCCGTACTTCTCGAGGGAGTCCGAGTAGCGCAGGTGGCCGAGCCGGACCAGGGTGTAGGCGAGCCGGGAGACGGTGGGCTTCGGCAGCTTGGTGCGCTGCGCGATCTCCTGGTTCCCGAGCCAGCGCTCGGTGGGGCCGAAGCAGCGGAGGATGTCGAGGCCGCGCGCCAGCGCCGTGACGAAGTGACGGTCCTTCTTCGGTGCGCGCTTCACTGGTGCGGTCGAGGACATGCGGGCCCTTCCAATGCGAGTGAGTGTTCCGCGGTGCGGAATGGGCGCCAACCTCTCACGGGTAGCCGGTTGTCGTCAAAGCCGATTACATTGTGGCGCGAGACCGCATTCCTGCGGACCAGGCCACTCGCTGTGCGAAACAGATTTTTCAGGGGGCGTGCATGGGCAGCAACCCGATGGTGGTCGCTGCCGGGTTCACGGGCCAGCGCGCCGGCCGGGGCTTCTTCGAGTACCCCCGGATGCTGGTCACGGAGACCCCGGCCGTCACCGCGCCGCCGACGTGGACGCTCGCCGCCGGTTCGACTACACCATGGGAGCGCGCGAGCCGGCTCTCACGGCTCGCCGCCCGGGAGGAACCGTTCCATGCGCAACAGGCAGATCGTCCTGGCGAGCCGTCCCAAGGGCGGGGTGGAGGAGTCGAACTTCCGCATGGTCGAGGCGGAGGTGCCGCCGGTGCCGGAGGGGGCGGTGCTGACGCGGGTCCGCTGGCTGTCGCTCGACCCCTACATGCGCGGCCGCATGGATGAGGGGCCTTCCTACGCGGCGCCACAGCCGCTCGGCGAGGTGATGGTCGGCGGCACCGTGATGGAGGTCCTCGAATCGCGCCACCTGTCGTTGCGAGCGGGCGACATGGTGGTGGGCATGGCCGGCTGGCAGGAGTACCAGGTGGCCGACGGCGGCACCCTGCGGAAGATCGACACCTCGGTCGTGCCGGCCTCCGCCTGGCTCGGCTGCGTGGGGATGCCGGGCGTCACCGCCTGGTACGGCCTGGGCAGGATCGGCGAGCCGATGGCGGGGGAGACGGTGGTGGTGTCGGCCGCCGCCGGCGCGGTGGGGAGCGTGGTCGGCCAGCTCGCGAAGCTCGCCGGCTGCCGCGCCGTCGGGGTCGCGGGCGGTCCAGCCAAGTGCGAGCATGTGGTGCGGGAGCTCGGCTTCGACGCCTGCGTCGACTACAAGGCGCCGTCGTTCCGCGAGGACCTCAAGGCCGCCACGCCGAAGCGGATCGACGTGGTGTTCGAGAACGTCGGAGGCGCGGTGCTGGACGCGGCGCTCGCTCGCATCAACCCATTCGGCCGCGTGGCGATCTGCGGGCTCATCGCCGGCTACGACGGCCAGGACCTCGCGCTCCGAAACGTGCGCGCCATCCTGGTGAACCGCCTGCGCGTGCAGGGCTTCATCGTCTCCGATCACGTGGCGCTCTGGCCGCAGGCGCTCGCGGAGCTGGCTGGCCACGTCGCCGGCAAGCGGATCACCTGGCACGAGACGGTCGCCGAGGGGCTGGAGCGCGCCCCCGCGGCGTTCATGGGAATGCTGAAGGGCGCCAACCTGGGCAAGCAGCTGGTGAAGCTCGCCTGACGTCGTGGTCAGGGCTGCCGCGGCGGCAGGTCCAGCCCGGCCAGCACCCCCCGGACGCGCTCCTCGATGGCGAGGCGAATCCTGGGGTGGGTGAAGACGTAGAGCTGGCGAGCCGCGATCCCCTCGAGCGCGCGAGCCGCGACGTCGTCCGCGCTCAGGCGTCCGGCGCGCACGGCGTGGCGGAGCCGCTCCTTCACCTCCCGGGCTTCCGTGGAGTCCGGCCCGGGGTCGGTGAGCTCTCGGGGCCGGACCCGCTCCGAGTCGGCGATGCCGGTCGGGAAAAAGGCGGGGCAGAGCACCGTGACCCCCACGCGGCTCGATCCCTGCGCGAGCTCCTTGTGCAGGGTCTCGCTCACCACCACCACCGCGTGCTTGCTGACCGAGTACGCCGCCATGCCGGGGTCGGAGAGGAACCCCGCCGCCGAGGCGGTGTTCACGATCCGGCTCTCCTCGGGCTGCGCCTGCATCCGCGGGAGAAACGCCGCGATCCCGTGGATGACCCCCCACAGGTTGACGCCGAGCACCCACCTCCAGTCGTTCGAGGTGGTCTCGGCGACGGGCTTCACCAGTCCGACCCCGGCGTTGTTGAAGAGGAGGTGCACCGCCCCGAAGCGCTGGTAGGCGAACCGCGCCAGCGAGTCGACCTGCTCGCCGCGCGTGACGTCGACCTCGGCGGTCGCCCGCGCGCCGGCGGGGAGCAGCAGGGCCGCGGCCGACAGGGCCTCGCCGTCGAGGTCGGCGAGCACGAGCCGCATGCCGAGCTCCGTGCAGCGGCGCGCCAGGGCCAGCCCGAGACCGCCCGCCGCGCCGGTGATCACCGCCACCTTGCCCTGGAGCTCCATCCGCATCTCCTCGGTCCGCTCCGGTCCCGCGGGCCGCCCGCCGCCGTGGCGCCCCTGCGTTGTTACCACCGCCACGGCCACTCCGTCACCGGCGCGCGAGCGCCACCGCGCCACCAGCGGCTGTTTCGCGATGCAGACCGACGGTCGGCGCCGACGCTGCCGGCGGCGCCAGGCAGTGGCTGCAGATCGAGGACAGCGAGTTCGGCGAGACCCTGGGCCGGCCGGTGCTGGTGGTTCCGTACCTCGGCCGGTGCTGCTGTCGCATCAGGGTCGAGGCGACCGGCTCAGCGTCCCAGCCGGTCGATCCGCC
Source organism: Anaeromyxobacter sp. (assembly GCA_031427995.1). Taxonomy (GTDB): domain Bacteria; phylum Myxococcota; class Myxococcia; order Myxococcales; family Anaeromyxobacteraceae; genus JADKCZ01. The sequence goes on from JANPOM010000228.1 coordinate 3,447, forward strand.
CCAGCTCCATGGCGCGCACCGCCTGGCCGGAGAGCATGCGCACCGAGCGGATCAGCTCCGCGAAGCGCGGGTCGCGGGTGTGGCCGTCCACCCAGCGCTTGTAGATCTGCTGCACGATGACCGCGATCTTGAAAAGCGCGAAGACGTAGTGGAAGAGCACGGACCCGATGGCACCCCCGCTCCGCCGCGCGTAGCGCTCCACGATCTCGATCCGCGAGAGGCTGCCCGGCAGGAAGGTCGGCCCGTAGGTCCGTACCTTCATCTCCTCGGGATCGTCCGGGTCGGTCCAGTAGCCGAGCATGACGCCGAGATCCATGAGCGGATCGCCCACCGTCGCCATCTCCCAGTCGAGCACCGCGACGATGCGGGAGGGGTCGGCCGGATCGAGCACGACGTTGTCGAACTTGTAGTCGTTGTGGACGAGGGCGGCAGCGCCCTGCGCGGGCATGTGCCTCGCCAGCCATGCCGCCACCGTCTCGACCTCGGCCACCTCGTCGGTCTTGGCGCGGAAATAGCGCTCGGTCCAGCCGGTCACCTGGCGCTCCAGGTAGCCCTGCGGGCGCCCCATCGACTCGAGGCCGCTTCGGACCAGGTCGACCGCGTGCAGCTCGACGAGGTTGTCGACGAGCGCTGACGAGCTGGCGCGCAGCAGCTCGGGCGTGAGCGCCATCCCGCTGGCAGCGGAAGCGCCGCGTAGGATCATCCCGTGCACCCGCTCCATCAGGTAGAAGCGGGCGCCGATCACCGACTCGTCCTCGCAGAAGGCGAGGGGGCGCGGCGCCTTCGAGTAGAGCCCCTGCAGGGAGGAGAGGATCTTGAACTCTCGCCCCATGTCGTGGGCGCCCTTGATGTTGGCGCCGAAGGGAGCGCGGCGGAGCACCGCCTGGTGCTCGCCGATCCGCACCAGGTAGGTGAGGTTGGAGTGCCCCTGCCTGAACTGGAGCAGCGAGATGGACCCTCGCTCGCCCGGGAAGGCCGCCTCGAGCCACGGGCGGAGCCGCTCCGCGTCGAAGCGCTCCTCCTCGCGCACCTCCTCGGCCTCGTCGCCGCGCCTCCCGGTTCCGTCGCTCACGCGGTCTCCCTCAGCCGCCGAGCCCGTAGCGGCGCAGGATGTGCTTGGCCACGCTGGCGATGTGGACCTCGTCGGCGCCGTCGTAGATGCGGCCGGCCCGCTCGTGCCCCCACCAGTACGCCAGTGGCGTGTCGTCGGTGAGCCCGAGCGCCCCGAGGGACTGGATGGCGCGGTCCAGGACGCGCTGCAGCGTGCGGGCGACGGTGAACTTGATGAGCGAGATCTCCTCGCGAGCCTTCGAGGTGCCCTCGCGCTCGATGGTCCAGGCCGCGTGGAGGACCAGCAGCCGCGCCGCGTTGATCTCGGCCCGGCTCTCGGCGACCCATTGCTGCACCATCTGGCGCGAGCCCAGCATGTCCCCGGGCGCGAGCTGCCGCGTCGCCGCGCGCTCGCACATGATGTCGAAGGCCCGCTCGCAGATCCCAATCCAGCGCATGCAGTGGTGGATGCGCCCGGCACCGAGCCGGTCCTGGGCGAGCTTGAACCCCTCGCCGCGCCGGCCCAGGAGGTTCGAGAGCGGGACGCGCGCCCCGTGGTACTGCACCTCCCCGTGGCTCTGGTGGTCCCCGCCGCGACTGCCCATCACCGAGATGTTGCCGACCAGCTCGAACCCGGGCGTGTTGGTCGGGACGATGATCATGCTGGCCCGCTGGTGGGGCTTGGCCTCCGGGTCGGTCACGGCCATGCAGACGGCGAAGGCCGCCCCGTCGGCGGAGCTGGCGAACCACTTGTGGCCGCGGATGACCCACTCGCCGCCGTCCTGGACGGCGGTGGTTCCCATCCAGGTCGGGTTCGAGCCGGCGAACTCGGGCTCGGTCATGGTGAAGCAGCTCCGGATCTCGCCGCGCGTGAGCGGGCCGAGCCAGCGCTGCTTCTGCTCGTCGGTGCCGTGCTCCATCAGCACCTCCATGTTCCCGATGTCCGGCGCCTGGACATTGAAGAGGTAGTGGCCGAGCGGGCTGCGTCCGAGCTCCTCGGAGAGGTGGGCGAACTCGGTCAGGGTGAGCCCCGCGCCCCCCCACTCCGCCGGCAGCTGCGCCGCCCACAGGCCGGTCTGCCTGGCCCGCTCGCGCCCCAGCTTCAGCTCGGGGAGGAGCGCGGCGAAGCCGTTCCGCCGCAGCGCCGGCTCGAGCGGGTAGACCTCCTTCTTCATGAACTCGCGCACCAGCTTGCGAAACGTCGCGACCCGCTCCGAATCGGAAAAGTCCACGTCAGCCTCCGTTGTGGCGCGCGGCGTGTCCGCCGCCGTCGCCCTGTCGTCTTGGTCCTGGCGGGGTGGATGCCGGTCAGCCGCGTTCGCCGCTGCCGGTCTCGCCCCGTCGCTTCACCTTGAAGGTTCCCACCGCCTTCGCCACCACCTCGCCAGCGCCGTCCCGCACCTCCCCCTCGCAGAACAGCAGCGAGCGACCGCCCTTCATCATGCGCCCTTCCGCGACCAGGACCCCTGCGCCGGAGCGGAGGAAGGTCACGGAGAGGTTCACGGTGACCACCCCGCTGGCGTGGCTGTCGCCGGTCATGGCCGCCGCCCCCATGGCGACGTCGAGCAGGCTGGTCAGCACCCCGCCGTGCGCGGAGCCCCAGCTGTTGGTGAGGTCCGGGCGCAGCTCGAGCGAGACCACCGCCCGCCCGTGCTCCCGGTGATCGGCGCGAGCCCCGAGGAGCCCGAGAAACGGGAGGTGCATCCCGAAGAAGGCGCCGGCCCGGGTCATGCGATGCACGCCCCCCCATCGACGGCCAGGTACTGGCCGGTGACGTGGCGGGAGGCCTCGGACGCGAGGAACACCGCCGCGCCCTTCAGGTCCTCGTCGCCGCCGATGCGCTGCAGTGGCGTCTTGGCGATGACCGCCTTCCCGATCTTGTCGAGGATCCCCTGCGACATCCTCGACGGGAAGAAGCCGGGGCAGATCGCGTTCACGTTGATGCCGTGCTTGCCCCACTCGGCGGCGAGCGTGCGGGTCAGGTTGATCACCGCCCCCTTGCTGGTGTTGTAGGCGACGGTGGTCATCTCCGGCGGGTTGCCCGAGAGCCCGGCCACCGAGGCGATGTTCACGACCTTCCCCGCCCGCCTGGGGATGAAGCAGCGCCGCGCCACCTCCTGGGTGAGGAAGAAGACCGCGTTCAGGTTGAGGTTCATCACCTTGTTCCAGCCCTCGGCCGGATAGCTCTCCGCCGGGGCGCCCCAGGTCGTCCCGGCGTTGTTCACGAGGATGTCGATGGTGCCGTAGCTTGAGAGCACGGCATCCACCATGGCGGGGATGCCCTCGAGCTTCGACAGATCGCCGGCGACGGTCCGCACCTCGACGCCCAGCTTCCGCAGGTGCGCCGACGCCTCCTCCAGCTCTTGCGGCTTGCGGGCGGTGATCGCCACCTTGGCGCCCATCTCCCCGAGGGCCTCGGCGATCTGCAGGCCGAGCCCGCGCGACCCGCCCGTGACGAGGGCCACCTTACCCGACAGATCGAAGAGCTTCTTCACGCTCATGGTCGTTGCTCCCTGGCGACGTCGTGGTTTGACACCATCGAGCGCACGCTGCTTGCGCGCACCGAGATCGGGGAGGTAGAGACGTCGTCATGTCCCCGAGAGGCCTCGAGTGAACCCGAAGATCCACGTCCTGCTGAAGAAGGAGGAGCTCGACTCCCAGCGGCTGCCCGGGAAGATCGTGGTGGTGCTCGACATCCTCTTCGCGACCTCGAGCATCGTGACGGCGCTGGCCCACGGCGCGGCGGAGGTGGTTCCCACCCTGGACGGGGAGGCGGCGCTGGCCGAGGCCCGCGGCCGACCCCCGGGCTCGTACCTCCTCTCCGGCGAGCTGAACGCCGTCACGCTCGAGGGGTTCACGCACCCGACGCCACTCGCCCTCATCGGCGAGGACCTGGCCAACCGCACGGTCGTCTACTCGACCACCAACGGCACCGTCGCGCTCCGCAAGGCGGCCGAGGCGGATCACGTCTACGCCGGGGCGCTGCTGAACGGGGAGGCGGTCGTCGATCACGTCGAGCGGGTCGCCGGCGACGAGACCGTGCTGATCGCCTGCTCCGGCTCGGCGGGCAACTTCAACCTGGAGGACTTCTACGGGGCGGGCCAGCTGGTCTCGCTGTTCGCCCGCCGCGGCAGGCCCCGCGACCTCAGCGACGCCGCGATCGCGGCGCGGATGCTCTACCAGGGCAGCGAGGCCCTGGCCTGCCTCTCGAATGGCCGGATCGGAAGGATGATGATGGGGCGCGGGCTGGAGCGAGAGGTCGCCTTCGCCGCGCGGCAGAACCGGTTCACGGTGGTGCCCGAGCTGCGCGACGGTGTCCTGCGGCCGGCCTGAGGCCCCGTCCAGGCCACCTCGGGAGCGCGGCGGAGTGGGGCGGCACGCCGGGTGGGCGGAAGCGCGCGTCGGGCTCGCCATCTCAGTCGGTGGTGAGCGCGGAACGGACGTTGCCGACCAGCGTCAGCAGCCGCGGGCCGAGGTCTCGGCGCAGCACGTCGGGCGGAAGCTGGAAGGCCGCGCCGCTGCAGCTGAACACCACCTGATCGGACCCGTCCTCGAGCGCGAGCGGGACGGCGATCCCGTTCACGTCCCGCCGCCATTCGCCGAGGCCGAGGCAGTAGCCGTGCTCCTGGTACCCGAGCAGCGCCTCCTCGAAGGCCTTCTTCAGCTGGGGCCAGTCCTCGGGGCGGGCGGCCCGGAGCTCCTCGAGCATCCGGGCCCGCTCCTGGGGCGGGAGGGAGGAGATGAAGGCGCGGCCGATCGAGGTGGTGACCATCGGCACGCGCGAGCCGATGTCGACGGCGAACGAGGCGGAGTTCCGGTAGGTGTCGATCACGATCATCGAGTGCCGGTGGGGGATCGACAGGTGAACCGCCGCGCTGGTCTGCTCCGAGAGCGCCTGCATGGCCGGCCGGGCGACGCGCCGGATGTCCTGCTGCGCTAGCGCCGCATAGCCGAGCGCGACCGAGGCGCTCCCCAGCGCGTACTTGCGGAGCACGCTCGAGTAGCGCAGGTGTCCGAGCTGGGTGAGCGTGAAGACCACTCGGGAGACGGTCGGTTTCGAGAGCTCCGTCCGCCGGACGATCTCCTGCATGGCGAGCCAGCGGTCCCGCGGCCCGAAGCAGCGGAGCACCTCGAGCCCGCGGGCCAGGGCGGTCATGAACTTCCGATCGGTGGCGGCGGAGGCCCCGGACGGGCTGGGCTGGACGCTCCGTCGGATGGGATGGGGTGCGGCCAGGACGGACCTCCTCATTGCCCACCCGCTGTTTCGCTTCGCAGGTGGACGCGCCTGATGATGCCGCGACACCATGGCGCGGTCAACGCCGGCTGGAGGTGCCATCCGCTCGTCGGTCTGCACAGCGAGATGGCGTGCTGCTAGGCAGTTTCCATGGATTACATTTGCCCGTGACAAGCCACCGCACGTCCCCGTACAATAGACATTCGAAGTGGATGCTGCGAGCCTTGAGAAACGTACCTTCACCTGCTGGAAAGAGACTCCAAGGAGGCCTCATGCTGCGTTGGATGGCCGTTCTCATTGCCGTCGTCTTTGCCGCTCCCGCGGCGTTTGCACAGGACACGTTGAAGATCGGGGTTCTCGGGCCGATGGCGTTCGTGCAGGGCGAGCACCACTGGGCCGGCGCCGAGCTCGCCCGCGACGAGATCAACGCCGCGGGCGGGATCTCGGTGGGCGGAAAGAAGCTGAAGATCGAGCTGGTCCGGGTAGACACCAACGAGATGCAGTCGGTGCCCGACGCGACCAACGCGGTCGAGCGCGCCATCACGCGCGAGAAGGTCGATGTCCTCATCGGCGGGTTCCGCTCCGAGGCGGTGCTGGCGATGCAGGAGGTCGCCATGGACAACAAGAAGCTCTTCCTGGGCTGCGGCGCCGGCGACGCGAAGCTCGGCGCCAACGTGGCCGCGAACTACGACCGGTACAAGTACTGGTTCCGCATCACGCCGCTCAACTCCCCCGGGCTGGCGCGCACCATCTTCGCGGTGCTGAACGAGGTGGGCTCGCAGATCCGCACCAACCTCAAGAAGGAGAAGCCCAAGGTCGCCATCCTCGCCGAGAAGGTCATCTGGACCGACGCGATCGTGAAGGCGGCCCAGGCCAACCTGCCCAAGATGAACATGGAGGTGGTGGGCGTATGGCAGCCTTCGCCCGTCGCCACCGACGTCACCGCCGAGCTGGCGGCCATCGACCGCGCCGGCGCCGACATCGTGTTCACCGTCCTCTCCGGGCCGGTCGGGATCGTGGTCGGCCGGCAGATTGGCGAGCGGGACATGAAGGTCATCGCCTTCGGCATCAACGTCGAGGCGCAGAAGGACGGCTTCTGGAAGGCCACCGCCGGGAAGGGCAACTACGTCGCGACGCTCGACACCTACTCCGAGGTCGAGATGACACCGACCACCATCCCGTTCGTGAAGGCGTTCAAGGCCCGCTTCGACAAGGCGCCCACCTACAACGCCGGGACGCACGACGCGATCAAGCTCCTCAAGGAGGCGATCGAGAAGGCCGGCAGCACCGACGCGGACAAGCTGGTCCCGGTCATCGAGAAGATGAGCTACACCGCCGCGGCCGGCGTCATCGAGTTCGACCAGGGCCACGATCCGGTCTGGGGGCTCGGGAAGGTCACCGGGATCGCCGTGCAGTGGCAGGACGGGAAGAAGGTGCCGTTCTGGCCGCCGCAGGTGAAGGGCATGCAGCCGTTCAAGCTCCCCGCCAACTGACGGGCGGCAGGCGGCCGCTCATCGCGGGTGAGCGGCCGCCGGCTCCCCCATGCTCCAGGACGTCCTCATCACCGGCCTCGTCAACGGAGGCATCTACGCCCTCCTGGCCGTAGGCTTCTCGCTCGTCTTCGGCGTGGCGCGCATCGTGAACATCGCCCACACCGCCTTCTACATGCTCGCGGCGTACTGCTTCTACGCGCTGCTGGTGACGACCGGTCTCGGCGTGGTCCTCGCCGCGCTGCTGTCGGTGCTGGCGGTGACCGTCCTCTCCGTCCTCTGCTACCGCATCATCATCGAGCCCGTGCGCGAGCACCAGTCGGCGGTGCTCATCGCGACCATCGCCCTGGGCATCATCTTCCAGGAGTCGATGCTCCTCCTGCACGGGGGAAGCTTCCTCGGGATTCCGTCCGCCATCGAGGGCGTGGTGCGGGTGGGTGGGGTCAGCATCCCATACCAGCGGCTCCTGGTCCTGGTGGTGGCGGCGGTCATGCTGGTCGCGACCTGGTTCCTCCTCTACCGGACCCGCCTTGGCCTCGCCATCCGCGCCACCGCGAACGACCTCGAGGTGGCGGAGCTCCTCGGCATGAACGTGAACCGCGTCGCGATGGCCACGGTGGCGCTCTCGGTCGCGCTCGCTGCGGTCGCGGGCGTGGTGGTTGCGCCGGTGTACGTCGTCGATCCGTTCATGTGGCTGGCCCCCCTGGTCACCGTGCTCGCCATCGTGGTGCTGGGCGGGCTCGGCAGCCTCAAGGGGAGCCTGATCGGCGCGCTCGTGATCGGGTACGTCGAGGCCATCACCGTCTTCGCCCTGCCAGCAGGCGCGTACCTGAAGGGCGCCATGGCGCTCTCGATCATGGTGGTGGTGCTGCTGGTCCGCCCCGAGGGGCTCTTCGGCGTCGCCTTCGAGGAAGAGCGCTGACCGGCGCCGGCCATCCGTCATGAACAACCCACTCACCTTTCTCGCACGCCGGGCCTGGTTGAACTTCCGCAGCGAGGTGCTGGTGCTGCCCTCGCGGACGCTGGTCGCCGTCTGGGTCGCGGCCGGGCTCCTCCTGCCGGTGGTCTACCCGGACCCCTACGTGCTGCGCGTCGCTGCCATGACCTGCATCTTCGCGATCTTCGCCGCGAGCTGGGACCTGCTGGCGGGCTACGCAGGCCAGATCAACTTCGGCCACGCCCTCTTCTTCGGCGCGGGCGCCTACGTCTCCGCCATCGTCACGCTGGACCTCGGGGTCAGCCCCTGGATCGGGCTGGCCTGCGGCGCGGTGGTCGCGACCGTGATCGGGCTCGTGGTCGGGTACCTGTGCCTGCGGCTGCGCGGCTCGTACCTCTCGCTGGCGACGCTCGCCTTCCCGCTCATCGTCACCGGCCTCCTCTTCGCGTTCCCCGACCTCTCGGGCGGAGAGCTCGGGATCTCGGGGGTCCGCTCGCTCGCGGTGTCGCGCATCGCCAACTACTACATCGCCGCCATCGGGATGCTGCTGGTGGTGTTCGGGCTGTGGGCCATCGCGAGCTCGAAGTTCGGCCTCCTCCTCCACGCCATCCGCGACGACGAGGTGGCGGTTCGCGCCTCCGGCATCAACACCATCCGCGTGAAGCTGGCGGCGTTCGGCATCTCCGCCTTCGCGGCCGGAATTTCCGGCGCGCTCTACGCGCACTTCATGCGAGGTGCCGGCCCATCGACGCTCGCCACGGCCCTCTCGTTCCAGGTGGTGATCTGGGCGATCTTCGGCGGGGTCGCGACCATCTACGGCCCGGTCACCGCCGTGTTCGTCCTCTACCCGCTCACCGAGTGGCTCGGCGGCATCAGGGAGTTCGGCGAGATGCGGCTCCTCATCTTCGCGGTGATCGTCGTCATCGTGTTGATCTTCATGCCGCGGGGCCTAACCCCATGGGTGCGAGACAAGATCGAGACGCGGTGCCCGCGCTGCAAGCAGCGCAACGCGATGTGGCGCTCGGACTGCCGGCTGTGCAGCGCTTCGCTGCGCCTGGGTGGACCGCCTGCGCCCGCCGGCGCCGCCACCACCGATCCCGCCACCGATCCCGCCGCGGAGTCGAAGGGCCTCGGTCCTACAGGCCGAGGTAGCCGGCGCGCAGCGTCTCGTCAGCCATGAGCTGCGCCGCCGTGCCGTTGGCGATGATCCGTCCCTGGGAGAGCACCAGGTTCCGGTCCGCCAACCGGAACACCTGCGCCACCTCCTGCTCGATGAGCAGCACCGGCGTGCCCTCCGCGTGGATCCTGGCGATGGCGGCGAAGAGTTCCTGGCGCATGAGGGGCGCGAGCCCCAGCGACGGCTCATCGATGGTGAGGAGCTTCGCGTCAAACATCAGCGCACGCGCGGTGGCGAGCATCTGCTGCTCGCCGCCCGACATCTTCCCCGAGACCTGCTCCTTGCGCTTGGCCAGCACCGGGAAAAGCTCGAAGCAGCGCTCGAGGCGCGCCCGCGTGTCGGTGGAGCTGCGCGAGAGGTAGGCGCCGGCCATGAGGTTCTCGATCACGGTGAGCTCCTTGAGGGGGCGCCGCCGCTCCGGACAGTGGGCCAGCCCCCGCTTGCGGATCTCGTGGGGAGTGAGCCGATCGATGCGCTCGCCCGCGAAGCGGACCTCGCCCTCGAGGACGATGTCGCCCTGAGTCCCGCGCTTCATGCGGTCCTCTAAGCGGACCAGGCCCGAGATGGCGCGCAGCAGGGTGGACTTGCCGGCGCCGTTCGGGCCGACCAGGCCGACGAACTCTTCGGCGTCCACGGTGAACGAGACGCCGTTCAGTATGACCGCCTTGTCGTAGCGGACCGCGAGGTCCTTCACCTCAAGGAGTGGCATGCTGGGTCCCCAGGTAGGCCTCGATGACCTTGGCGTTCTTGACCACCTCGGAGGGCGTGCCGTCGGCGATGACCTCGCCGTTGTCGACCACGATGACGCGGTCGACGATCGACATGAGCTCCTTCAGCTTGTGCTCGATCATGAGCACCGCCGGGCCCTCCGAGTGGAGCCGTCCGAAGCGCCCGCCCTTGTGAAGGCGGCGGATCGACTTGGCGAGGAGCTCGGACTCGACGGGGCTGAGCCCGCCGAGCGGCTCGTCGAGGAGGAGCAGCTCCGGCTCGGTGGCGATGGCGCGCGCCAGCTCGAGCCGCTTGAGGTCGCCCTGCGACAGCGCCGAGGCCGGCTCGAGCGCCATGTCGGAGATGCCGACGAACTCGAGCGCGTCCATGGCCTGGGCCTCGATGCCCTTCACCCACTCGCCGCGCTTGCGGGCGCGCGGCGACATGAGCGGAACCATCACGTTCGCGATGATGGGGAGGTTCCGGAACGGGCGGGTGTTCTGGAAGGTGCCGGCGATGCCGCGGTTCACGATGTCCCAGGGGCGGAGGGCGGTGAGGTCCTCGCCCTTGAACACGATGCGGCCGTGGTCGGGCTTCAGGATCTTGGTGATGAGCCGGAGCAGGGTGGTCTTGCCGGCGCCGTTCGGACCGATGATGCCGACCACCTGGTCACGGCGCAGCTCGAACCCGACGTTGCTGACCGCGACCAGGCCACCGAACCGCTTGGTCAGCCCATCGATGCGGAAGAACGGCGTGGACATGACGCTCAGCTCGCCGCCGACTCGTCGCGCAGCTCGCGGCGTGACACCTTGCCGACGTCCGTCTTCGGCAGCTCTCCGCGGAACTCCACGATGTGCGGGACCTTGTACTCGGCCAGCCGCTCCCGGCAGAAGGCCTTGATCTCGGCCTCGCTGAGCTTCCCGCGCGCCTCGCCCTGGAGCACGACGATGGCCTTGATGCGCTCGCCGACGGCCGGGTCCGGCACGCCGATCACGCCCGCCGCCTTGACCTGCGGGTGGGAGTACAGCACGTCCTCGACTTCCTTGGCGAAGACCGAGTGGCCCTTGTACTTGATGAGGTCCTTGGAGCGGTCGAAGAAGTGGAAGTAGCCTTCCTCGTCCATCCGCACGATGTCGCCGGTCCGCATCCAGCGGATGCCGTCGCGTTCGATGAAGGCCTTGGCGGTCTCCTCCTCGCGCTTCCAGTATCCCTGCATCACGTTCGGGCCGGAGAGGAGGAGCTCGCCGGTCTGGCCCTGCGGCACGAACTCCCGCGTCTCGGGGTCGATCACCGCCGCCATCATGTTGGAGACGGGCACGCCGAAGGAGCCTGGCTTGGGCCGGTCGAGCGGGTTCACATGGCTGATCGAGCAGGTCTCCGAGAGCCCGTAACCCTCGATGATGTTCGAGCCGGTGCGCTTGGTCCACCCGAGCATCGTCGACAGGTGCAGGGTGTCGGCGCCGGAGAGCACGACCTTGAGGCGGCGCCAGTCGACCTTGTTGGTGTCCTTGTGGTCCTTCAGGTACTCGTACAGCGTCGGCACCCCGAAGAAGACGGTCGCCTGGTAGCGCTCCATGGCCGAGAGGATCGCCTCGGTGTCGGGGGTCGTGAACAGCACCAGCAGGTAACCCTGCGCGATGCCAGTGAGCATCACCGCCACCTGCCCGTAGATGTGGAAGAAGGGCAGGAACGCGATGACCACCTCCTTGCCCTGCTCGAAGGAGGGGAAGGAGGTCTGCCCCACCGCTCGGGCGGCGGCGAGATTGTAGTGGGTGAGCATCACGCCCTTGGGATGGCCCGTCGTGCCGCCGGTGTAGGGGAGGGCGGCGAGATCCTTCTTCGGGTCGATGGTGACCTGGGGCGCCTTGGGCGGGTACTTCTTGAGCAGGTCCTGGAACCAGTGCAGGTTCAACGCCACCGGGATCTCGGGCGAGCCCAGGTTCACGTCCGAGAAGAGCTTCGCGAGCGGACCCTTCCCGAGGAACCGCTTCAGCGCCGGGAGGTACTCGCCGACGTTGGTCACGATGACGTGATCGAGCGTCGCGCCGCTGCTCGCCACCTTGTCGTGGAGGATGTCCTGGCAGATGACGACGCGCGCGCCGGAGTCCTCGAGCTGGTAGCGGACCTCATGGCTGGTGTAGACGGGGCTGATCGGCGTCACCGTCGCGCCACACTTCAGGACGGCGAAGTAGGCGATGATGAACTGAGGGCTGTTGAGGAGATAGAGGGCGACGCGGTCGCCCTTCTTCACGCCCAGGTCGGCCAGCGCGCAGGCGAGCCGATCGGTCGAGTCCAGCAGCTCGCGGTAGGTGATGCCGCGGCCGTAGAACATGACGGCGGTCTTTTCGGGCGCCCGCCTGGCCGCCTCGTCGAAGATCTGCGGGACGGACTGGAGGGGGACCTCGACGGTGGCCGGGCTCCTCGGGTCGCGGAACTTCAACCAGGGCTTCGCGAGGTACTGCGCGATGGCGGTCATTTCGCTCCAGCCTCCATCTGCATCGTCGCCGGTCAAGGGCGGCAGAGCGTTGGCCCTGCCACGAAACTGGTCTTCGCACAGCGAAACAAGTGAGGTGAGAATAGAGCATGGTTTCGTGCAATAGTCACGCACCCGAGCAAGAGGAGCACGAAATGAGCGCGAAGATCGTCGACATGCGGGACGTGAGATTCGTCCTGTACGAGGTGCTGAAGGTCGAGAAGCTGCTCCAGAGCGAGCGCTACGCCGGCCACTCCCGCGAGACCTTCGACATGGCGATCGACGCCGCCTACAAGCTGGCCGTCGACGTCTTCTGGCCGGCGTACCAGAAGATGGACCAGGTGGGCGCGAAGTACGATCCGAAGGCCAGGCAGACGTTCGTTCCCGAGCCGATGCACGCCATCTGGAAGGCGGCGAAGGAGGGGGGCTGGATGGGAACCACCGCCGACGTCGAGCACGGCGGCCAGCAGTTCCCCAGCACCATCGGGCGCGCAATCGAGTTCATCCTGAACGCCGCCAACACCGCCGCGCACATGTACCTGGGCGGGACCAGCGGCGCCGCCCACCTCATCCAGGGGTTCGGCGACCAGAAGCTGAAGGACACCTATGTCGACAAGCTCTTCTCGGGCCAGTGGGCGGGCACCATGGCGCTCACCGAGGCCCAGGCGGGCAGCTCGCTCAGCGACGTGAAGACGTCCGCCGTGAAGGCGAAGGACGGCGACCACTACCTCATCAGCGGGACCAAGGTGTTCATCTCGTCTGGCGACCATGATCTCGCCGAGAACATCGTGCATACGGTGCTGGCACGGCTCCCGGGCGCGCCGCTGGGCGTGAAGGGGATCAGCCTCTTGGTGGTGCCGAAGTACCGCCCGAAGCCGGACGGGAGCGTCGGCGCGTTCAACGACGTCGTGACCGGCGGCATCGAGCACAAGATGGGGCTCCGCGGCCAGGCCACCGCCACCCTGAACTTCGGGGAGGACGGCCAGTGCCACGGCTGGCTCATGGGGGAGCCGAACAAGGGGCTGGCGTACATGTTCCAGCTCATGAACGGCGCCCGGATCGCGACCGGCATGCAGGCCACGGCCGTCGCGTCGAACGCTTACCAGCACGCGCTCGAGTACGCGAGGGAACGGCGGCAGGGGCGCGACATCAAGGAGAAGGATCCGTCGACCCCGCAGATCCCCATCATCCGCCACTCCGACGTCCGCCGGATGCTGCTGGCGCAGAAGGCCTACACCGAGGGGATGTTCGCCCTGCTCGCCTACTCCGCGGACCTCCTCGACACCATGCGCGTGGCGAAGAGCCCGGCCGAGCGCGAGCACGCCCTCGCCCTCCTCGAGATCCTGACCCCGGTCTGCAAGGCCTACGGCTCGGACATCTCGTTCGCCTCCACGGTCCTCGCCATCCAGGTCCACGGGGGCTACGGGTTCTCGGAGGAGTTCCCGCTCGCGCAGATGCTCCGCGACCAGAAGGTCTTCTCGATCTACGAGGGGACCAACAACATCCAGGCGATGGACCTGCTCGGGCGCAAGGTCCCCATGAAGGGCGGCGCCTCGTTCAAGGCGCTCGCTGGCGAGATGATGCAGACGCTCCAGCAGGCGCGCGCGATCCCGGCGCTGACGGGCCTGGCGGACCGTTTCGAGGCGGCCCTGACCACGCTGATCGGGACGACGCAGCACCTCGCCACGCTCTCCGGCGACGTGAGCCTCTACATGAGCTACGCCAGCCCGTACCTGCAGATGTTCTCGCAGGTGGTGGTCTCGTGGCAGCTGCTCTGGCAGGCCGAGGTGGCGCAGACGGCGCTCGAGACGAAGCCTGCGGACGAAGCCTTCTACCGGGGCAAGCTCGCGGCGGCGGCCTTCTACCTGCAGAACGAGCTGCCGGGCGTGCAGACCAGCGCCGGGATCATCGAGAGCGGCGAGCGCGTCGCCCTCGACTGCAAGGAGGAGTGGTTGTAGGCGACGGGCGGACGGTCCGGCTGGGCCCCGCGAGCGCTCAGCCCTGCCGCACGGCGCCGTCGACGCCGATCACCACGTCGCGTAGCGGCACCTGCTTTCCGCTCTTCGCCAGCCCCTCGCGCGCCGCCCAGGAGATGCCGCCGCAGCAGGGCACCTCCATGCGGACCACCGTCACCGAGCGGATGTCGTTGCGCGAGAACATCTCGGCCAGCTTGGCGGCGTAGGCCTGGTTGTCGTCGAGCTTGGGGCAGCCGACCAGCACCTTCTTGCCGGCCAGGAAGTCGGCGTGGAAGTTGGAGTAGGCGAACGGCACGCAGTCGGCCGCCACCAGCAGGTCGGCGCCAGCCAGCCAGGGGGCGGTCGGCGGCACCAGCTTGAGTTGCACCGGCCAGTGGCCGAGCGTCGAGCCGCCCTGGCGCGGGGCGGGGCTGGCGACGGGGCCGGGGACGTCCTTCAGCACGGAGAGCGAGGGGCGCGGGATCTCGCGGACCGCCGAGCCGGGGCAGCCGCCGCCGTGGGCGTGGGCGTGCCCGCTCGGCGCCGCGGCGTGGAGGTTGGCGCCCGGGGCGTGGGCGTGCTGGGCCACGGCCTGCGGCCCGCTGGCCGGGTGCGGGAGCGGCGCGCGGCCAATCCGCTTCAGGTGGACGTTGACCGCCGCCTCGTCGAAGTCGTCGGCGTCCCGCTCCACGACGGTGATGGCGTCCCGGGGGCACTCGCCGAGGCAGGCACCGAGCCCGTCGCAGTAGACGTCGGAGACCAGCCTGGCCTTGCCGTCCACCAGGGCGATCGCTCCCTCGGCGCAAGAGGTGATGCAATCACCACAGCCGTCGCACTTGGCCTCGTCGATCTGCACGACCTTCCTGAGCATGGTCGATGTATGCCATCTCGCCGCGGTGCCTTGAAAGGGGCCACGGCGTCAAAGTTCACTTGCGGTCGGCGCCCGTTGGCGGGCGGCATGCTATCCCTGCCGGCGAAGGAGTGATTCATGCGAATCAGCGTCCTGGCCGTGATGGCCGGAGCCTTGGCAGGTTGCGCCACGCCGGCCGGGCAGGGGCTCGGCCGCGGCGCCATGCCGGCGGCCGCCAGCTCCGAGGAGCAGGCCTCGGCGACCTCCTCGTGGAAGTGGCGGTGCGAGCGCGGCTTCGCCGTCGACTGCCGCAAGCTCGGTCGCGCGCACCTTCACGGCACCGGTGTGCCGCGCGACGACAGGCTCGCCGCCGCCTACCTGGTCAAGGCCTGCGAGATCGGTGAGCCGGCCAGCTGCGGCGATCTCGGCGTCCTCACCATCCTTGGCCGTGGCGTGGCCCAGGATGACGCCGGCGGCGGGGCCTTGTCGCGGCGGGCCTGCGACGCCGGTCATGCCCTGGCCTGCTCCAACCTCGGAACGCTCACCGTCGAAGGGGTCAACAAGCCCACGCTGCGGCCCGACCAGGAAGGGGAGCTCGGGGTCAAGATCACCCGCTACTTCCAGACCGCCTGCGACGCCGGGGTGCCGGAAGGTTGCTTCAACCTGGCCACCGCCATGGAGCGGGGCCAGCTGGCGTTGAAGGATCTACCCCGCGCCGCCGCCACCTTCCAGCGGGCCTGCTCCGGCGGGCTCCCGGTTGGCTGCCACCGCCTGGCCCTGCTGGCCCGCGAGACACCAGGAGCGGCGCCCGGCGTCGACCTCGCCGCGCTTGATCGCCAGGCCTCCCGGGCCGGCATCGCCTCGTCCTCCGCGCCGGACGGTGAGCCGCCCGGCCCGGTCGGCCCGCTGACGCCGAGCCCCCGGCTGATGTCTGATCCCTACAGCTACGCCCTCGGCATCCCCGGCTCCGGCGGTTTCCACCCCTCCGACCTGGCCGCGCGCGCCGCGGGCCAGCGCGGGGCCCACGACCGGTTCGAGCGGCTCCCGTTCGAGGCCTGGGGCAGCCTGCCGCCGGCGCTGCGCGGCCGGCTCCAGCTCGACGCGCCGGCCGAGGCCGGGGCCCCGGGCGACGAGGCGGTAGAGCTGCTGGTGGCGCTGCGCCGCTCCCAGCTCGCCACCTGCCTGGAGCGGGAGCGGAGCCAGCCGGCCGCCACCTCGCTGGCATCGGTCTTCATGCTGGAGGCCGGCGGCAGGCCGGTCGACCTGCGAACCGCCTCGGAGCCGGCCGACCCTGGGCTGGAGGGCTGCGCCCGGGAGGTGATCCTGGACTGGAGCTTCCCGGTGCCCGCCGATGGCAGGAGCGGGCCACACCTGGTCCGCATCGACTACGAGGCGGCGCTGCCTGGTCCGGCGCCCGGCTACGCCTCGTCCGGCGGCCTGCGCGCGGCGCTCAAGGAGCCGGGCTGCGTGGAGCGGCGGCTGCGCCTGGCGGAGGGGGACCGCGGCGCCGAGAAGGCCGTCACAGTGAAGCTGGCGGTCGACGCGGACGGGCGGCCGGCGCTCTTCCACGCGCTGACGCCGGCACCCGAGCCGGTGGTGCTGGCCATCGGCGCCGCGGTGCGCGCCTGCGAATTCACGCCCGGTGTTGGCGAAGACGGGCGGCCAGTGCCGCTCTGGTTGACGCTGACGGTGAAGCTCGACGGCCGCTGAAGAGCCGCATCGCCGCGCCGCGGCCCGGGTCGCGGCCGGCCGGAAACTCGCCTCCTCACCTTCCGGGACCTAGATTCCAGCCGATATCGGGGCGAGGTCGCCCGGGAGCGGCATTGGCGGAGCGCGAGGTGAGCTGGGAGGAGTTGGTGCGGGCGGGCACGGTCCTCTTCGGACCGGGCTTCGCCGCGGCCGTCCACGGCCCGGGCTGGCGCACCGAGCTGCGCGCCGCCTGGCGCCGCCGGGTCCTGGAGACGCACCCCGACCGCGCCGCCGTCCTCGGCCGGGGCGAAGCCGAGCTGCAGCGCGAGTTCCGTGCCGTCTCGGAGGCCTTCTCGCTGCTCGAGTCCTTCGCGATCCGCGGAGCCGCCGGCCGGGCCCCGGCCCCGCAGCGGTCGCGCGCCGGCCCGGTGGCCACGCCGTGGGCGCCGCGTGAACCACGGAGGCCCCCTCCACCGCCTGGCGCAGCGCCGCGCCGGCCGGTTGACCAACCGCCACGCCCGCCGCCGCGTCCGATCCCGCCGCCCACGGCGCGGGCGGCCGAGGGGACCGGTCCGCGCCTTCCGCGACGCCGGCTCCGGCTGGCCGAGTACCTCTACTACTCCGGGCGCGTCGGCTGGCAGGACTACGTCGCCGCGGTGGCCTGGCAGCGAGGTCAGCGCCCGCCCCTCGGCAGGCTGGCGGTCGAGCTGGGGATGCTCGGGCAGCGGGACGTCACCGACCTGCTGGAGCGGCGGCGGCGGGAAGGGGTGCAGGCCGAGCCGTTCGGCGAGTTCGCGGTGCGGCGCGGCTTCCTGACCCGGTCGCAGCTGCTGGCGGTGGTCGGCCGGCAGAAGCAGGGCCAGCGGCGCATCGGCCAGTACTTCATCGAGCGAGGGCTGCTCTCCGTGGTGGAGCTGGACGGGGCTCGGCTGGCGGTCTTCGGCCACAACTCCCGCTACGCCGCCCAGGTCGCTTGATCCAGCCGCGTCGCCGCGGCCACATGCCACACCCGGCTGCGTCGCCTTGCCGCAACGGCCCCCATCGAGGGTCCGGGTAAGTTGCGCCCTTCCATTTCTCTCGAAGGAGCAGATCATGAAGCGCCTGGTTTTCACCGTCCTCGCCGTCCTCTTCGCCGTCCTCTTCGCCGTCACCGTCAACGCCGCCAACGCCCCGACCGAGCCGAAGGTCCTCCCCGCCAAGCAGGGCAACGTCACCTTCAAGCACGACACCCACAAGACCGTGGCCTGCGAGAAGTGCCACGGCGCTGGCGAGGCGAAGGCCATCGGCAAGATGGAGAAGGAGAAGGCCCACGCCCTCTGCTCCGCCTGTCACAAGGCGGTGAAGAAGGGCCCGACCAAGTGCGCCGAGTGCCACAAGAAGTAGTGGTCTTTCAGCGCCGCCCGCTCGGCTCGATCCCTGCTGCGGCGCACGCTGGCCGGCTACGCCGGGCGGGGGCCTCGCCTTTTCAATGCCCGCGGCGGAAGAGCAGCAGCAGGTCGCCCGGCTCCCGTCCGGGCCGGCGCCGCTCCAGCGTGAGGCCGTGCCGTGAGGCGGCCGCCAGCAGCGGCACCAGCGGGCGGACGCCGAGTGACGGGTGGTGGGCGCGCAGCTCGGCGTCGAAGCGGGCCAGCCGCGGGGGTGGCGGACCGTCGAGGAACGGGCCGTAGAGCAGGAGCGGCGCGCCGGGCGGCAGGGCGGCGGCCCCCTCCAGCAGCGCCTCGTCAGCGCCGGGAGGGGCCAGGTGGAGCACGTTCACGCAGAGCAGCAGGTCGGCGGCGACACGCCGCCAGGCCGGCCCGAGCAGATCGAGGTCGAGCGGGGGGCGCAGGTTGGCGAGGCCGGACTCGTCGCGCCAGGCGGCGATGCTGGCGCGGGCCACCGGATCGGGGTCGGAGGGCTGCACCTCGAGCTGAGGGAAGGCACGGGCCAGCGCCACGGCCTGCTCGCCGGTGCCGCTGCCCAGCTCCAGCGCCAGGCCGCGCACCGGGGCGGCCACTCGCAGGGCCGAGAGCAGGAGGTCGAGGTTGTCGAGCGCCAGCCGGGCGGTCCGCTTCACGCCACGCATCATGCCTCGCCCCGGGCCAGGAGGCAGGATGGAAGATCGGCGGATGCACCCTGGCGTCGAGCTTGCGATCGGGAACCGTGCCACCTGATGCACCGCCCGTTATCGTCCTCCGGTCCCCCGCGTCCGGAGGTCCTCGACGACCGCTCCACTGGTCGCCGGCACTGGTCGGCGCTCAGGCCTCCTGGCGCGAGACCTCGGCAGGAATCCGGCCCATGCGACCGGCCTGATAGTCGTCGAAGGCCTCCCGCAGCTCCTGCTCGGTGGTCATCACGAAGGGGCCGTAGCGGGCCACCGGCTCGCCAATGGGGCGCCCGGCCAGCACCAGCACCTGCGCGACCGCGTCGCCGTCGGCGGCGAGCGCCACCTCGGCGCCGTCGTCCTTCAGGATCACCATGGTCCCGGCCGGAGCCACCCGCCCGTCGCGGCCGACGCGGACCTTGCCCTCGAAGACGTAGGCGAAGGCGTTCCATCCGGCCGCGACCGGGAGGCCGAGCGTGCCGCCGGGCCGGAGCGTGGCGTGCAGGTAGAGGATGGGCGTGTGGGTGGCCGTGGCGGCGCGGGCCCCGAGCGCCTCGCCGGCGATCACCTTCACCTCGGCCAGGCCGTCGGCGCTGCTCGCCGTCGGGAGCGTCGCGCCACCCAGCCCCTGGTAGCGCGGCGGCGAGAGCTTCTCGGCGCGCGGCAGGTTGACCCAGAGCTGAAAGCCGTGCATCAGTCCGCCCGACTTCTGGAAGGCGGCGCTCGGCATCTCGGAGTGGACCACGCCGGCGCCAGCGGTCATCCACTGCACCTCGCCGGGCCGGATGGTGCCCCCGCCGCCGTGCGAGTCGCGGTGCACGAACTCGCCGGAGAGCAGGTAGGTGACCGTCTCGAAGCCGCGGTGCGGGTGGTCGGGCGCCCCCTTGGCCTCGCCCGGCTTCGACTCCATCGGCCCCATCTCGTCGAGCAGCAGGAAGGGGTCGAGGTGGTCGAGCGGTCGGGTCGGGAAGGGGCGGCGGACGCGGAAGCCGGCCCCCTCGAGCGTGTCGGTGGCGGTGATGACGGCGAGGACGGAGCGAAGGGTGACGGGCGTGGACATGTGAACCTCACCCCTCGACTAACCGGGGGAGGTCGGGAGCACCACTTTCCAGAAAGCGGCTGGGCCACCTCGTTCCGAACGGCACGAGCCAGAGCGGCTTGCCAGCCGATCCGCCCGGTCTGCCAATGGAAATCGCCTGCCCCACGGCCAGGCGGCACCGGGCTCTGCCCACCCTCCGA
>JANPOM010000229.1:0-10108 GCA_031427995.1 Anaeromyxobacter sp.
GGGAACCCCGGCCGAGTTCCTGACCTCGCCCGATCCGGTCGTGCAGGCTTTCCGCGACAGCGCCAATGCGCTGCGCGACCAGCTGTCCGCTCTGGATTCTACCCGCCGCCCACCGCTGGGGGGTTCGAGACCAGGGCCGAGCCGCTTCCGCCGGCCACCGCCGCGTCGCGCCCGCAGGCGCGCCCCACCCCCGGGCCGCCGGTCCAGCCCGGCATCGCGCTGGGGCGGGTCCAGCCGGCCAAGGCGGCGGCCCCCGAGACCCCGGCCAGCGGTGGCCCCGGTGGCGACGACGACTTCCAGATCGAGCGGTTCTAGGCGGCCCCCAGGGCGTTCCGAGGCGCCGCCGCTCCAGCGCGCCCGGGACGTGGCGGTGCGCTACCTGGCGGCCGCCGCCCGCACCGAGCGGCAGGTGCGCGCCCGGCTCGAGAAGGCCGAACTGGCCGAGCAGGCCGACGCCGTGATCGCGTGGCTGCGCGAGCTGCGCTACCTCGACGACGCCGCCTTCGCCCGCGGCCGGGCCCGGTGGTTGGTCGCCTCCGGACGCATCGGCCCGCGCACCGCCGAGCGCCGGCTGCTCCAGGCCGGGATCGGCGCCGGGGCCGCCCAGGCGGCGGTGGCCGGGGCCCTGGCCGAGGAGGCGCCGGGGGGCGAGGCGGCGCAGTGCCGGGCCCTGGCGGAGCGCCGGGCCCGTGGCACGCCGCTCGGCGCCCTCGACGCCCGGGCGCGCGGCCGGATGGCCCGCTTCCTCCTCGGCCGCGGCTTCTCCGGCAGCGCGGTGGCCAGGGCGCTGGGGGGCTTCGATGACCGGGAGCTGGAGGAGGGCTGACCCGGCCGCGGCAGGGCCCTCGGAGTGATGCGCGGGGGGCTATTCCGGGCTATGTTCCGGCCCCTCATGCGCGCCCGGATCCTCGTCGTCGCCCTGCTCCCGTTGCTGGCCTGCGCCAGCGGCCGCGTCTCGTTCACCGGCGAGATCCGCTACGCCAAGACCCCCGAGGAGAACTACGCGGCCGGGCTGGACGAGCTCAAGCAGGAGAACTGGATCGAGGCCGGCAAGTTCTTCGAGCACGTCCGGACCAAGTACCCATTCTCCAAGTACGCGGCCCTCTCCGAACTCAAGCTGGCCGACTCCAGGTTCCTGCAGAGCCGCTTCACCGAGGCGGCCGACGCCTACGCCGCCTTCGTCACCGCCCACCCGACCCACGAGGAGGCGGACTACGCCGCCTTCCGGGCCGCGCTCTCCCGCTACAACGACGCCCCCACCGACTTCCTGCTCTTCCCGCACTCCTTCGAGAAGGACCAGAAGGCGCTGCGCGGGGCGGCCGATCTGCTCACCACCTTCCTGAAGGAGCGGCCCAGCTCCAGGCAGGGGCCGGAGGCCAGCAAGCTGCTCGCCGAAACCCGGGGCAAGCTGGCCCAGCACGAGGTCTACGTCGCCGAGTTCTACTGGAAGCGCGAGCGCTGGGCCGGCGCCGCCCTGCGCTATGAGGGGCTGGTGCGCGATTTCCCGGGGGCGCCGCAAGAACCAGAGGCGCTGCTGCGCATGGGGCAGGCCTACGCCAGGCTCGACGAGAAGTTCCGGGCCCAGCAGGCGCTGCAGAAGCTGATCGCCCGCTACCCGCAGGACCAGCGCCGCGGGGACGCGGAGAAGCTGCTCGGGCAGCTCCGCTAGCAGGGCACGGGATGAGCCCCAGGGGATTCACCAGCCGGCGCGCCCTCGGCAGGCTGCTGCAGGCGCGGCAGGGCGCCCCGTACCTCTTCCCGGTGCTGCTGATCCTGCTGGTGCTCGCCGCCGGCTGGTGGCTCTGGGACGCCACCCCCCGGCTGGCCGGCGCGGTGGCCGACCCCGAGACCCGCGTCCGCGCCGCGCTGGCGCGGCAGAAGAGCCTCCACCTCTCCGACGTCTACGGCTTCGAAGCCGGCGGCACGCTCGAGCTCACGCCGGTCCGCTTCGGCGACCTCGCCATCACCGTGGAGGGCGAGCGGGCCCAGGTGGTGGCCATGGTGGAGGGGGACGGCGTCATCGACTGGCGCCACGGCCGGATCCGGGTCGGCTACATCGGCCGCGAGAAGTTCTCCATGACCCCTTGCGACATCGGCGGCTGGTGCGCCGATGGCCGGCAGCTGGCCGAGCTGCGGAGGGTGCTGCCGCTGCTCTTCCGGCGCATCGACGCCTTCAACGGCCGCGACGCCGCCGCCTATGGCAGGCTGGTGGGGGAGGGGTACCGGGGTCCGGGGGGCAAGGCGGCGGTGCTGGCCCAACTCGGCCGCGACTTCGGCCCCGGGCCGGCCGCCAGGCTCACCGTCATCGCCTGGCAGCTGCGGGTGGAGCGGGACCGGGTGGTGGTGGGCGAGGACGAGCGGGTGCGGGTCGGCGATGGTCCGGAGGCGGCGCTGCGGGCCCGGCTCGAGCTCGTCGAGGAGAACGGCCGCTGGGTCATCGCCGACGGGCTGAGGTAGAGTCCACCATCCTTGGGAGGACGGTCGACATGGACGAGACCCTGAAGCAGGCGCTGACGCTGGGGCGCGGCTACTACCTGAAGCGCGAGTACGCGCTGGCCGAGCAGTATCTCACCGAGGTGGTCGAGAAGAACCAGTCGTTCGCCGATGTCTACAACATGCTCGGCGTCATCTATCACGACCAGGGGCAGTACCAGAAAGCGCAGCGCTCCTTCGAGGCGGCGCTCCGGATCAACCCGGGCTACACCGACGCCGCGCTCAACCTGGCCGTCACCTACAACGACACCGGCCGCTACAAGGACGCCCAGGAGACCTACCGCCACGCCCTCTCCCGCTCCGGCGCCACCGACACCAAGCTGGATCGGTTCGTGGCCGGCAAGCTGGCCAACATGCACGCCGACATCGCCGACGTCTACCTCTCCTCCGGGCTCTACGTCGAGGCGGTGGCCGAGTACCGGCGAGCGCTGGTGCTGGGCCCGACCTTCGTTGACATCCGGTCCCGGCTGGCCGGGGCGCTACGCGACTCGGGCGAGCGTGACGCCGCCATGAGCGAGTACCAGGCGGTCATCAAGCAGAGTCCGACCTACGTGCCGGCCCGGCTCAACCTGGGGCTGAGCCTGCTGGCGGCCGGGCGCAAGGAAGAGGCGGCCGTGCAGTGGAACGCGGTGCTGGCCATCAGCCCCGGCAACAGGAACGCCACCCTTTACCTGGAGCTGGCCGAAGGAAAGCCTTGATGCCGCGACCCAGGCAAGATGACTACTGCGAGAGCCGATCCTCTCGCTGCGGCAGGCGGCCTCGTCGGTGCGCTGCTCAGCGTAGCGCTGCTACGCTTCCGCTGCTCCCTCCTCGGGCGCCAGCCTCGCTTCGGTCTCGGCTCTCTCGTCACGTCATCCTGCCTGGGTCGCGGCATTTGCCGGCGCGATGAGCGAGCAGGAGAAGACGGTCCGGCTCACCACGCTCAGCCACGGTGCTGGTTGAGCCTGCAAGATCCGCCCTGCGGACCTGGCGCAGGTCCTGCGCCACCTGAAGCCCGTGCACGATGCCAACGTCCTGGTCGGTACCGAGACCCGCGACGACGCGGCCGTCTATCGCCTCTCGGCCGACCAGGCCATCGTCGAGACCGCCGACTTCTTCACCCCGGTGGTCGACGATCCCTACTGGTTCGGCCGCATCGCCGCCGCCAACGCCTTTTCGGACATCTGGGCCATGGGGGCGAAGCCGCTCTTCGCCCTCAACCTGGTCGGCTGGCCGGTCAAGACACTCCCGTTGGAGCTGCTCGGCGAGGTGCTGCGCGGCGGCGCCGAGACCGCGGCGCTGGCCGGGGCGCCGGTGCTGGGCGGCCACTCCATCGACGACCCGGAGCCGAAGTACGGCATGGCGGTCACCGGCCTGGTCCACCCCGACAGGATCCTGCGCAACGTCGGGGCCCGGCCCGGCGATCGGCTGCTCCTCACCAAGCCGCTCGGCTCGGGCATCGTCACCACCGCCATCAAGCGGGGGATGGCGCTGGGGGGCCTGCTCGACACCGTGACCCGGCTCATGGCCGAGCTCAACCGGGCGGCCGGCGAGGCGCTGGCGCAGGGAGGCGGCGTGCACGCCCTGACCGATGTGACCGGCTTCGGACTGCTCGGCCACGCCTGGGAGATGGCGGAGGGATCGGGCGTGGGGCTGCGGATCCGCTCGCAGGCGGTGCCGGTGCTCGACGGCGTGGTCGATCTGGCCGCCGCCGGCGTGGTGCCGGGCGGCTCGCGCGCCAACCTGGAGTGGGTGCTGCCCCACCTGCGCGCCGATCCCGACGCGGCCCTGCCGCTCATCGTGCTGGCCGACGCCCAGACCAATGGCGGGCTGCTGGCGGCGGTGGCGCCGGAGCGCTCGGCCGGCCTGCTGGCGGCGCTGGCCGCGGCCGGCGTCAAGGCGGCCGACATCGGCGAGGTGCTGCAAGGCTCGCCGGCCCACATCGAGATCGTGTAGGAACGGCGCGATGCTCGCCGCGCTGCTCGCCGCCACCCTGACCCTCGCCGCCCCGGTGCCCCCCAAGGCGCCGCCCAAGCCGCCCAACTTCGTGGTGGTGGTCGATCCCGGCCACGGCGGCGATCAGGACGGAGCGCTCTCGCCCAGCGGGGTGAAGGAGAAGGACGTGGTGCTGCAGATCGCCCGCCGCTTGCGGCCCCGGCTGGAGCAGCTCGGGGCCAAGGTGGTGCTGACCCGAACCGGCGACGTCGGCGTGCCGCTCACCACCCGCGCGGCCATGGCCAACGGGCTCAGGGCCGACCTCTTCATCTCCATCCACCTCAACTCGATGGCGACGGCCGCGGGGCGGCGGGTCTCGTCGGGGGTGGAGACCTATTTCCTCTCGGCCGACGCCAGCGACGCCAACGCCGCCGCGGCCGCGGCGCGCGAGAACGCCGACCGGATGGCGGGAGAGCCGCTGCCGGACCCGGGCGACCCGGTGGCCGGCATCCTCCAGGACCTCGAGGAGTCGGCGTCGCTGGCCGGCTCCTCCCGCCTCGCCCATGCGCTCCACGATCGCCTGATCGCGGGGCTCGGCTCCGAGGATCGCGGCGTGAAGCAGGCACCCTTCTACGTGCTGGCCGGCGCCCGCATGCCCGCGGTCTTGCTGGAGGTCGGCTTCATCTCCAACGGCGCCGAGTCGCAGCTGCTCACCAGCGCGGCGCACCAGGAGAAGATCGCTGGCTCCATCGCCGCTGGCGTCAAGGCCTGGCGCGAGGCGGAGAAGCGCAGGTAGCCCGCACGGTGAGCGCGACGCCGGTCGGGGTGGCGCCCCGGGGAGCACCCGACTAGGATGCCCGACCCTATGCGCACCCACGGCCGCGGCGAACGCGAGTTGCGAATGACGGTCCTCGAGGCAGGCACCTCCAAGTACGCGGAGGGCTCCTGCCTGGCCCGCTTCGGCGACACGCATGTGCTCTGCACCGCCTCGATCGAGGACCGGGTGCCTCCCCACGTCTTCGGCACCGGCGCCGGCTGGGTCACCGCGGAGTACGGGATGCTGCCCCGCTCCACCCACGACCGGATGCGGCGCGAGGCCTCGCAAGGCAAGCAGGGGGGGCGGACACTGGAGATCCAGCGGCTCATCGGGCGGGCCCTGCGAGCCTCCATCGACCTCAAGGCGCTCGGCCCGCGGACCATCACCCTCGACTGCGACGTGCTGCAGGCCGACGGCGGCACCCGCACCGCCGCCGTCACCGGGGCCTGGGTGGCGCTGGTCCTGGCGGTCCGGTCGCTGCAGAAGGGTGGCAAGCTCAAGGCCGAGCCGGTGGTGCGGAGCGTGGCGGCCGTCAGCGTCGGGGTGAAGGCCGGCGTGGCCCTGCTCGACCTCGACTACGGCGAGGACTCGACCGCCGACGTTGACATGAACGTGGTGGCCACCGGCGACGGCAAGCTGGTCGAGGTGCAGGGGACCGCCGAGGGGCAGGCCTTCGGCCGCGGCGAGCTCGACGCCATGCTCGATCTCGCCCTGGAGGGGATCCAGCGGCTCGGCGCGCTGCAGCAGGCGGCGCTCAAGTAGCGGCGGGACCGGCCCTGGAGCTCTTCTTCGGCACCAGCAACCAGGGGAAGCTGCGCGAGCTGCGCCGGCTGGTTGAGGGGTTGCCGGTGGTGGTGGTGACGCCGGAGGCGCTCGGCGCGCCCCTCCCCGAGGTGGTCGAGGACGGCGCCAGCTTCCGCGAGAACGCCGAGAAGAAGGCCCGGGCCTTCGCGCTCGCCTCCGGGCGGGTGGCGCTGGCCGACGACTCTGGCCTCTGCGTAGACGCGCTCGACGGAGCCCCCGGGATCTTCTCGGCCCGCTGGTCGGAGGCCGAGGCGCCAGGGGCGCTGCCTCGGCAGGAGCGCGATCGGCACAACAACCAGAAGCTGCTGGCGGCGCTGGCCGGACAGCCCACCGGCCGGCGCGGGGCGGCCTACCTGGCGGTGCTCTCCCTGGCGGCGCCGGACGGGAGCATCCTCGCCAGCGTCGAGGGGCGCTGCCGGGGGCGGATCGGGGCGGAGCCGCGCGGCGGCGACGGCTTCGGCTATGACCCGCTCTTCGTGGCCGAGGGGCGGGTCCTCACCATGGCGGAGTTGACGCCGGCCGAGAAGGACGGGGTGTCGCACCGCGGAGCCGCCTTCCGGGCGCTCCGGCCGGTGCTGGAGCGGCTGGCCGCCCTTGACGAAGCGAGGGGGAACCGCTAGTTACCTGCCCCTCGGAGTGACCGGCTCGACCGGTCAGCCTATTGATTCCGGGGCGTAGCGCAGCCTGGTAGCGCGCCTGCCTTGGGCGCAGGAGGTCGTCGGTCCGAATCCGGCCGCCCCGATTCTTTGACAGCGATGGTGATGGCCGGGCCGCGAGGAGCAGGCGGTGCCGGGGCAGGAATGACGGACAGGTTTTACGGTGGGTATAGCTCAATCGGCAGAGCACTGGACTGTGGATCCGGGGGTCAAGGGTTCGAACCCCTTTACTCACCCTTTTTCATCGAAGCGCCCGTAGCTCAGATGGATAGAGCAGCGGCCTTCTAAGCCGCTGGTCGCAGGTTCGACTCCTGCCGGGCGCGCCAGCTCTGGCGCTGGCCCACTGGAGCGCACTGGTAGTCCCCGGCCTCGTTGGGCGCAGCAGGCTGGGGGCTACGCGATGTGCTCTAACGTGGCGGCACCGTTGACAGCCCGGTCGGGCGCTGGTAGATCCGCGCCCCTTCGGCCATCCGCAGTGGTTCGACGGGCGCGTAGCTCAACTGGCAGAGCAATGGACTCTTAATCCATAGGTTGAAGGTTCGATTCCTTCCGCGCTCATCCTGGAAGTAGCCGTAAACAGGCTTCAAGCGAGGGCCCTTCTGGATGTCCGGAAGGGCCCTTTCCTTTGGCTCCCACCACCTACACCCCAGACCCGGTGTTGCTACCCGCGTAGCGGCGCAATCTGGCGGCGTTCCCCGGCGGGCCGGGCAGCCACATCGGTCCAGGTGACCATATAATGGATATTGATATCCAGAATAGTACGTGCGTACTGTCACCGGGCGAAGGCCGGCCGTCAAGGCCTTCTGGAGCGACGCCCTGGCGTGGGAGCCCCAAAGGTCCGAATGGCGGGGAGACCAGGCAAGCTCCCATGGCCGTCTCACTCACCTCATGAGGAGGAACAACATGCCCCGTACGCCGCGTCACCTCGCCGTGGTCTTGCTCGCCGCCGCCGGTCTGGCCGGTCTGGCCCGCGCCGAAGCCCCCAAGGACATCGTGGACACCGCGGTGTCGGCCGGGAGCTTCAAGTCCCTGGTGGCCGCGATTCAGGCCGCCGACCTGGTGGCCACCCTCAAGGGACCAGGGCCCTACACCGTGTTCGCTCCGACCGACGAGGCCTTCGCCAAGATCCCGAAGGCCGATCTCGACGCGCTGCTCAAGGACAAGGCCAAGCTGAAGGCGGTGCTGACCAACCACGTCCTGCCGATGAGGGCCACGGCCGCGGACCTGATCGGCCTGAAGACCATCAGCTCGGCCCAGGGCAGCAAGCTGACCTTCGAGTCGACCAAGGGTGTCCTCAAGGTCAACGGCGCCAAGGTCGTCAAAGCGGACGTGGACACCAGCAACGGTGTGATCCACGTGGTCGACACGGTGATCCTTCCGAAATAGGTCGTGGTGGCCGCGGCGGCCAGCCATGGGATCGGCCTGGCGCTGCTCCCCGGCTCGCTGGCCTCGCGGACCGGCGGGTTGGTGCGCCTGCCGCTCGCGGAGGTGGGACCCGCGGCGCCGCTCTGGCTGGTGGCCCACCCGGCGCTGCTCCGGGTTCCGCGCGTGCGGGGCCACCTGGGAGTTCCTGCTCTAGACGGTCGCCCGCCTGCTCCCTCCGCCAGCGCCCCGTGCCAGGATGGGGCCAGGAGGTGCCCCGTGCCAAAGGCCGCGAAGCGAACCACCCGCCGGTTCATGGTCGAGCGATCCCTCGGCGACCTGGACGGGATCGGCCCGGCCATGCTGGAGGACTTCAGGAGGCTCGAGGTCCACGACGTGGCCGCGCTGGCCCGCCACGAGCCGCAGGCCCTCTACGACCGGCTCTGCCGGCTCACCGGCGTCCGCCAGGATCCCTGCGTGCTCGACACCTTCTGCTGCGCGGTGGCCCAGGCCCGGGACCCGGCCCTGCCGGCGGCGCGGCGGAGGTGGTGGTGGTGGTCGAGGCTGCGAAAGGGCGAGCGGCGGGCGCGGCGCTAGCGACAATGCCAGTCACTTAGCGCCCGGGCGCTTGCGGGGGTAGTTGCTCATCTTGATCTTCACGGCTCTGGGGTAGAGCCGTTCCGAGCGGCGCGGCGGAAGCACGCACGAGGCGGCCAGCTCGTGGTGAAACCTCTCCAGCACCTTCGCCATCTTGCCTGGGCTGATGGCAGCGAAGAGCACGAGCTGGAACTTGATGGCCCTGAGGCATCCGACGAAGCTCATTCGCGTCGGTGGAACCTCTGCAACTTCGGCGGCCCGCTCCATCTCGAGCCGCACGAGGTTGTAGGCGAGCGCGATGCCCCAGAGCTCCTGCTCGACGCCCGCAGGACTCCTGCTGCGGATCGCCTCCTCGCGCTCGAGCATCTCGGTCTTCACTTCGTCGTACCCGAGCTCGAGCTCCCAGCGCTCGTGGTAGAGCGCGATCACCTCGGCCTTGGGGTACGTCACCGGGTCGAGGAGCGAAGTCAGAAGCGTTTGCTCGCGGAAGCCGCGGCGCCGGTACCGGATGGCCCGCACGGGCCAACGCTCCGGCAAAGCCGGGTCCTCACGCCGCGAGTCCCGGTTCACCAGGATCTCGGCGAGGGCATCGCCGGGACCCAGGCGCTTTGCGACGCGCCACTTGTTGTTCTTCCGCGCGCGGGTGAGCCAGTGGCGGTTCGTGCCGTTGGCCTCCAGCGGCACAAGATCCTTCGCGTACATGAAGCCCCGGTCGACGACCACCAGCGAGTCATCCGGCACGGACGGCCACAGGTCCCGAGCGTGCTTGCGCTCGCTGACCTTGTACGGCCCGAAGCGCACGGCGAGCAGCAAGTGGCTGCGCAGCGCCATGAGCGTGACCAGGCGGACGAGCGGATACCCGCTCATGCCTCGCCCGCCGCCAGCGCCTTGGCCTCCGAACTTCTCCCGGTTCTCGGGGCTGTCGGGCACCCGGACGGTCGTGCCGTCGACGCCGTACACCGCCAGGCCTCGCCACCGGAGGCGATCCGCGCTTGCCTTGGCCCATGCTTCGGCGCACCTCTCGAACAGCCAACGCAAAGGCGACGGGCCGAGCCGTGCCCGGGCCTGCGCCACCGCGCTGTCCGCGAGCGCCCGGGTGCCCGAGCCGGGCAGCGCCAGCACCAGGTACTTCACGACGTCGACGATCGCGATGTCGCGGAAGAGCGCCATCCCGAGCACGAGCCAGACGACCTGCTCCGCAGGAAACCGTCGCCGACGCAACGTCGCGGTGCCCGTCGCCGCCAGCGCCTCCAGGACCCACTTCGGGTCGATGGAAGCCTGAAACCGGGCGAATACTCCTCGATCGACCTGCGCAGCCCCGACGCCGAAGCCCATGCGACCGCCTCCCTCGCGATCGCCGCATTCTGATCCCCTCGCACGTCGAGGCAAATGCCCGGCGGCGGCCTACGAAAACCCCATTCATCCCCGTGGGTTGGCCGCTAACCGATCGGCATTGGCGCTAGCG
>JANPOM010000230.1:0-9658 GCA_031427995.1 Anaeromyxobacter sp.
GTCGGTGGTGGTGCAGGTGGCCATGTGGGTCGGCGCCAACGCGCCGGCCACCGGCGACACCGGCTTCCTCTACGTCCTGCTGCTCGACAGCACCTTCACGCCGGTGGGCCAGGTCCAGGGCCGGGGAACGAGCGGCACCTACGACTTCCTCTTCAGCAGCAGGGTGGCCGGGTCGTATTACCTGGTGGCCGGCAGCGATCAGAACGACGACGGCAGTATCTGCGACGCCGGCGAGGCCTGCGGTGCCTGGCCGACCATGGGCACGCCGACGCCGGCGGTGGTGAGGGCCAACCTCGGCGGGCTCGACTTCACGGTCGGCTTCGGGACCGGCGCCGGGATCCAGTCGATGGTTCCGGGTCCAGCCTGGCCGGACCAGGGCTTCCAGCGGTTCGACAGGGCGCAGAAGCAGTTCGCGGGCAAGCCGTGACCGCCGGTGGCGCGGCCCTGGGGAGCCTGGCGGTGCTGCTGCTGGCCGGTGCCGGGCCGGACGGCTGCTCCGACGAGCGGGAGGTGGCGGTCCGGTCGCTCGGCGTCGGCGCCCAGTGCGGCGGCGCTGGCGAGGGCGCCTCGGTGCGGCGCCTCGTCGCGGCCGCCGAGTTCACGGCGGCGCTTTCGCCCGGGCTCGGCGCGGAGCCGACTGCGCCGGTCGTGAACTGGGCGACCGAGGCGGTGCTGCTGGTGTCGGGAGGTCAGCGCACCAGCGCCGGGTACGGGGTCGCGCTCGGCTCGAACCGGGCCCAGGTGAAGGACGGGGCCGCGGGCCTCCGGATCTCCTTCTCTTCCCCGCCGGCCGGCGCCATCAACGCCCAGGTGATGACCAGCCCGTGTCTGGTGGTGGCGCTGCCACGCCAGGGGCTCCGGGCCGTGGCGGTGCTCGACGGCGAGCGGGCCGCCGCCACCGTCAAGCTGGAGTAGCGCGCTCCCTGGCCGCGCTCCCCGGCGGACCGTCGGCTGCGCCAAGCCACTTGTATAACCGGCCCGAACGCTCTAGGTACTCGGCTCGGCATGGCCACCAACTACCAACTCCTCGAGAAGGCGGAGCGGCTCGAGCTGCTCGCCCAGCTGATTTACGAGGCGCTCTCCGGCCGCTTCGCTGGAGAGACCAGGGAGATCTTCAAGCGGCTGGCCGAGGAGGAGAGTCAGCACGCCGCCCGGGTCCGGCTGCTGGCCGCCCGCTACCGCCAGGACCGCAGGCTGGTGGCCACGCTGATGGTTGACACCCCGCTCCTCGACCGGCTGCTGATCGAGGCCGAGGAGGCGCTGGCCGCCGTCAATGCCGGCGCCTGGGACGGCGACGCCCGGGCCGCGCTGGCCAGCGCCGCCGAGCTGGAGAGCCGCTTCTGCCAGGCTCATGCCCAGTCGCTCTCGCAGGGGGCCAACGGAGAGCTGCGGGCCTTCTTCGAGCAGCTGGCGGCGCAGGACAAGGCGCACGCGACGCTGCTGAAGGGGTGAACCGGCTGGCTGGTGTCAGGGCCCCGCGTACTGCTTTCCGAAGGTGAAGGTCTTCCGCTTCGGGTCCCAGAGCCAGGCCCACCAGAAGTCCTTCTTGCCGTCTCCCTTGTAGTAGCGGAAGTCGACGTGGCCGTCGCCGTCCAGGTCCTTGAACTGCCAGCGGGTGGGCTTCTCCATGTCGCCGACGCTGGCCTCGAGCCGGTTCCCGCCGTGGCCGCCGCGGATCTTCCCGGTGGAGTTGTCGGTGACCACGTAGTCGTAGACGAAGAGGCTGCGCTTCTGGTCGCCGGTCCCGTAGACCTTGGTCTCCTTCAGCTTGACCTGGATGCTGAACTCCGGCCCGAAAACCAGCCGGTAGCCTTCGGCGGCCCGCCGTTCCCGGGTGGTGGTCCGGGGCACGCCGGCGGCGGCGGTGGTGGCGGTGGCGGCCAGCAGGAGGGCGGCGAGGAGCAGGCGTCTGGGCACGGGCGTCTCCGGGAGGCAAGGGTCGAGGCACTATAGCCGCAGCTCCATGTAGACCACCCCGGGCAGCGGATTCGGGTAATACGGCCCACGCTCGACGAAGCCGAGCGAGGCGTAGAGCGCCCGCGCCGCTGTCATCCACTCCAGGGTGTCGAGCCGCACGGCCCGGTAGCCCTCGGCGCGCGCCGCCTCGAGCAGAGCCGTGGCCACCGCCCGCGCCACGCCGTGGCCGCGCTGGGCCGGTCGGGTCCACATCCGCTTCAGCTCGGCTACCCCCGGCTCGAGCGGCCGGAGCGCGCCGCAGCCGGCCAGCGCTTCGCCCTGCCAGGCCAGCAGCAGCCGCCCGGCCGGCCGGGCGTAGGGCCCGGGCAGCGCGGCCAACTCGGCCTCGAACCCCTGGAAGCAGAGGTCGACGCCGATGGCCTGCTGGTACTCGCGGAAGAGCGCGCCGGCCAGGTCGAGATCGTCGTCGGCCGCCGCCTCGGCAAGCCGGATCTCCATCGTGGCCGGCCCGTTCAGATGACCTCCAGGTCGGCCGAGGCGACCCAGCCCTCGAGCCCGTTGAGCAGCTTGACCCGGGCCACCTCTCCTTGCGCCTCCAGCACCCGGACCGTCGTCCCCTCGTGCAGTTCGAAGGCCGGCTTGAGCGTGCGCGAAGGCCCCTCGCGCACCGCCGAGACCGGCGCGACCAGCACCGCCGAAGGGGTGCGCCCATCAGCGGCCTTGCCGGCCAGCAGCGCCCCGCCGGTGACCGCCAGCAGCGCCGCCAGCAAGGCGGCCGGGCCGAGCCAGCGGCGAGCGCTCCGGCTCGACCTGCTCCGCAGCCAGAGCAGGAGCCAGAAGGTGGACCAGGCCAGGCCGAAGAGGGCGAGGGCGGCGCGCTCCGGGGTGCGGGCCAGCAGCCGGGCGTGGAGCGGCGGCTGGGCCTCGCCCACCAGCCGATCGACGTTCTGGGCGCGGGCCTGCTCCAGGTTGGCCAGCACGTCGGCGTCGCCCGGGTCGAGCGCCAGCGCCCGCAGGTAGCTGGCGATGGCCCGGCCGCGGAAGCCGAGGCGCAGCAGCGCGCTGCCGAGGTCGAGGTGGAGGCCGACGCTCTCCCAGCCCTCGTCGACCAGGGCGCGCCAGCCCCGCGCCGCGCCGTCGTAGTCGCCGGCCAGGTAGAGGGCGGCGGCCTGCTCGGCGCGCAGCCCGGGGTTGGTGGCCGTGGCAGGGGCCGCGGCCCGAGGTGCGGATGCCGGTGGCGCGGCGCTGTTGGCCTCGGCGGCCGGCGTGAAGGCCGGAGTGGCGGTCGCGAGCCAGAGCAGCAGCAGGGCCGTCATCTCCCACCTCCGCCCGCGTGCCAGTGGGCCTCTTCGAGCGTGGCCATGGCCCGCCCGGCGGTCTCCAGCAGCTCCTCGCGCGCCAGCAGGCCGCCGAAGCGGCCGGCGTCGCAGGCGTCGAGCGCGGCGGAGAGCGCCCGTAGCGCCGGCGGGTGGGCGCCGGCCTCGGCGAGCGCCCGGGCCAGCTCGTCGCGATTCAGCCCGACTGCCGGGCGGCCCAGCTTGTCGGTGCAGTAGCCGATCAGCGCCCGCTCCACCTCGGCGAAGAAGGGGGCGGGGTCGGGACTGGCGAGCAGTGAGCTGGCGGCTGCCAGCCGCTTCCGAGCCACCCGCCCGGCGATGCGGACGCGCCGGGCCCCGCCATCGGCGAGGTGGCGCTCGCGGACCCGGTCGACGGCGAGCAGCACCAGGAAGGCGGCCACCGGCACGAAGAGGAAGGCCCAGAGCGGCCAGCTCGAGCCGGGTGACCCGGCGCGGGCCAGCGGGCCGGCCGGGCGGAGGGGGCGCAGGCCGGGGAAGAGGGCGTTCCGCGCCGGGGAGGAGAGGCCGCTGGCCGGGGTGGCCGGGCCACCGGCCACCTCGACCCGGATCTCGGCGGTCTTGAGCTCGCGGTAGGCGCCGGTCTTCGGATCGAAGAGGGTCCAGCTCAGCGGCGGGATCACCAGCGGCCCCGCCACCTCTGGCACCAGCACCGTCTCGACGATGCGTGAACCGGCGAACTTGAGCCCACGCGGCTTGAGCTGGTCGCTCGAGGTGGGCGTGAAGGCCCGTACCCCGGCCAGGGTTGGGAGCGCCGGCAGCGACCAGGCCTTGACGTTTCCCTCGCCCGCGGCGACCAGCCGCAGCGTCAAGGGCTGCCCCAGCGCGGCGCCCTTCGGCCCGAGGCTGGCGGTCAGCGTCGCGGTGGCGACGTTGACGGCGTCGAAGCGCGCCGGCGCCCCGGCCGGCAGCGGCTTGACGGTGATGGTGATGGGCTGGCTGCGGCGCGAGACCCGCTGCACGTCGCCGAACGGGTAGAAGGAGTCGTTCGAGGCGACCCTCACCAGCAGATCGATGGAGTGGGGCCCGAGCTCGAGCGGCCCGGCCCGGGTCGGGAAGAGGGCGATGCGCTGGAGCAGGTAGGCCCGCAGCGGAAGCCCGTCCCTCTTCCGGATCTGCTGGGTCAGCTCACGCGGCACTTCGAGCTGTTCGGTCCAGAAGCCGTCGTAGGCGGGTGGCTTGAAGTTGCCGGTCTCGGCCACGCCGACCGGGGAGAGCACCCAGACCGAAGCCGTCACCTGTTCGCCCAGGAAGACCTCGGCCCTGTCCACCTCGACGCTGAGTTGCAGGTCCCGCTCCCAGCCGTGCCAGGCCCGGCTGGAGCCGCCGTTCTGCCCGGCCCCCGCTCCAGGGCTGGAGGGGAAGCCGAATACCGGCGGCGCCGGCTGGCCGGGACGGGCCGGCCGGTTGGTGGCGGCGCCCGCCGGGAGCACCTTGACCGATAGTGGCTGGGTCTCGCCGCGCGCCTCGCCGGCAACCACCTCGATGGGCGGGATGGCCAGGTCGCCGGCGCGGCGCGGCCGCAGCCCGAACTGAAAGCTGAAGGTCTGCTGGACCTTCATCCCGCCGCCGCCCCCCATGTTGATCGAGGTGCTGCGCGAGCTGGCGCGCGAGACCACGTCGAAGTCGAAGCCCTGTGCCGGGAGCGAGAGGGTCGGGGCCACGGATGACTCGACCCGCACCTCCAGCGTCACCAGCTCGTCGAGCGCCAGCTCCTCGCGATCGAGCGAAGCCTGGATCGACATGCCGGCCGCCAGCGCCAGGGCGGGGAGGGCGAGCAGCGCCGCGGCGACGAGCAGGGCCCTACCAGTCACGCTCGGTCTCCGGGCGGGTGGACGGCTTGCCGGCCGGGCCGAGCGGCATGGTCCGCTCGCGCGAGCGCATGGCGTCGAGCAGCCGCTCGGCGTCCTGCTTGCCGACAGGGGCCCGCCGGCCGGCGGCGCCGTCGCGGTCCTCGGCTTTCTTGTCGCCCGCGCTGCCGTTCCCCGCGTCACGTTGCTCTTGCTCCTTCTTCCGGTCCGGCTGCTGTCCGGCCGGCTGCTGGTCGCCGGCCTTGGGGTCCGGCCGGGCCTGCTTCGCGCCCTGGTCCTGCTGTTCCTTCGGGTTGCCGCCGGCGCCTGGCTGCTTCTCGCCGTCCGGCTTCGGCTTCCCCTGTTGCCCCTGATGCTTCGGCGCGCCCCTCCCCTCCGCCTTGCGGCGCAGGAGCACCTCGAGGTTATAGCGCGCGTCCTCGTTGGCCGGGTCACGTTGCAGCGCCTCGCCGAGGGCCCGGATCGCGCCGGCCTGGTCGCCGGCGGAGTCGAGGGCGTTGGCGGTGTTCTGGAGCGCCCGGCTGGCCAGCGGCGCCGGCCCCTTCTCCGCGGTCCGCCTCCAGGCGGCGCGCGCCTCCTCGGTGCGCCCGGCCTGCTGGAGCGCGTTGCCGCGGTCGAAGTCGATCTCGGGGCGCGGGCCGGCCTCGGCCTCGGCCGCCTGGTAGCGTGGGAGCGCCGCGGCCGGATCGCCGGCCTGCAGCGCCTGGTTGCCGGCGCGCACCTCGGGGTGCTCGGCCTCGAAGGGCGAGGCGGCGGAGAGCAGGGCCAGCAGGGAGAGCAGCTGAGTCACGACGCGTCCACCTCTCCGGGCGGTGGGCGGCGCGTCCCCGCCTCGCCGAGCAGCAGCCCGGCCAGCAGCAGCAGGAAGGCCGGGAAGGCGGCCAGCGCGTAGCGGTCCTCGAACTGGACGGTGAGCCGGCTCTGCAGCTCGCTCTTCTGCAGGCCGTCGAGCGCGGCCCGGAAGGCCGGCAGGCCGTGGTCTGGCGAGCCCAGCTCGAAGACCTCGCCGCCGCCGCGCGAGGTGATGTCACGGAGCGTGGAGAGGTCGAGCCGGGTCACCACCGCCTGGCCGGACCGGTCCTTCTTGTAGCCGGTCACCTGGCCCCCGGCGTCGAGCAGCGGGATGGGCTCACCGGCGGTGGTGCCGACAGCCAGGGCGTGGATCCGGATGCCGGCCTCGCCGAGCGCCTTGGCCGCCTGGTCGGCGTCGCCTTCGAGGTCCTCGCCGTCGCTCACCACCAGCACCACCTTGCCGCGCCCAAGCGAGTTCTCCCCCTGTTCGAGCACCTGGCGGGCCGCCCGCAGCGCCAGGCCGAGATCCGAGCCCTGCCGCGGCACGCTCCCCGGACCGGCCGAGCGCAGGAAGAGCCGCGCCGCCTGGTAGTCGGTGGTGAGCGGACACTGGACGAAGGCCTCGCCGGCGAAGACCACCACCCCGACCCGGTCGCCGGCCAGCTGCTCCAGCAGGCTTCCGATCTCGAGGATGGCGCGGCCGAGCCGGTCCGGCGCGACGTCGCGGGCCTGCATGGAGCGCGAGACGTCGAGCAGCACCACCAGGTCGACCCCGTAGCGCTTCGAGAGCTCGGTGCGCGTGCCGCACTGCGGTCGGGCCAGGGCCACCGCCAGCAGCAGCAGCCCGGCGAGCCAGAGCGAGACCCGCCGGGCCGGCCGGGCCAGTCCGGCCCGAGGGGCCAGCCGCGCCGCCTGCGGACCGGCGGTGCGGCGCAGGAGGTCACGCCGGCCCAGCAGCCGCCAGGCGGCCAGCCCGGCCAGCGCCGCGATGGCCAGCAGCAGCCAGAGGGCGCGCGGCTCGAGGAGCCGGGCCGGCGCCCCCAGCACCTCGAAGGTGAACGGGGTCGCGGGGCTCACGGGAAGGCCCTCCAGCGCGTCAGGCCGAGCAAGAGGCCGAGCGCCACCAGCGCGAAGGCCGGCCAGAGGAGGAGCGGGAAGAGCTCGGCCACCTGGCTGCCGCCGGTGGTCTCGATGATGCGCGTCTTCTCCATCCTGTCGAGCACCGCCTGCAGCCCGCCCTCCAGCTCGGTCCGGTCGGTGGCGTTGGCGAAGACCCCGCCGGTCACGGTGGCGATCTCGCGCATCAGCTCCGGGTTGACGTCGAGCTGGACCGGCCGGTAGCTGGGACGGCCGAGCAGGTCGACGCCATCCGGGTAAGGGACCACCCCTCCCTTGCCGACCAGGATGGGGAAGACCCGCACCCCCATGGTCCTGGCGATGCCGGCCGCCTCCAGCGGGGAGATCTGGCCGCGGTTGTTGTCACCGTCGGTGATGAGGATGACCACCTTGCTGCGGGCGTCCGACTCGCGCAGGCGGTTGACGGCGGTGGCCAGGGCGTTGCCGATGGCGGTGCCGTCCTCGATGACGCCGATCTTGAGCTGGTCGACAAGCGAGCGGAGCAGGGCGTAGTCGAGGGTGAGCGGCGCCTGCGTGTAGGCGTCGCCGGCGAAGACCACCAGGCCGATCCGGTCGGAGCGCCGCCGGCCGATGAAGTCCCTCAAGACCTCCTTGGCGACGTGAACCCGGCTCTCCGGCTTGAAGTCGGCCGCCAGCATCGAGGTGGAGAGGTCGAGGGCGATGACGATGTCGATCCCCTCGACGCTGCGCCTCTCCGGCTCGCGCCGGTCGGCCTGCGGCCGGGCCAGCCCGGCGGCCAGCAGCGCCAGCGCCGTCACCAGCAGCGCCTGCGGCAGCCACCAGAGCCGGGCCACCAGGCCGCGCGGCAGGGCCGAGAGGGCCGCGACCCGCGGGTGGAGCAGGCGCGGGGCGCGACGCCGGTCGAGGGAGAGCGCCAGCAGCGCCAGCGGCACCGCCAGCAGGAGGAGCAGGGCCCAGGGGCGGGCCAGCGCCAGGGCGTCGCCGGTCACGCCGGGACTCCCGGGGCCGGCGGCCTGGTGGCTGGAGCGGGGGCCGGCGGTGGGTTGGTGGCGGCCGCCGCCAGCGGGGGCGGCCGGGTCCTGGCCAGCAGCTCGCGTCCGAAGGCGATCCCATCGGCGCAGGCGCGGCCATCGGCCGCGAGCTTGGCGAACTTGACGAGATCGGAGGTCTCGCAGAACTGGCGAACCGGCTCGATGGGCAGGCGCGGGTCGGGCTGGTCGGCGAGGCGCTCGAGCAGCTCGGCGGTGGTCAGGTCGAGGGCGTTCACGCCGGTCACCGCGCCAAGGTAGTCCCGCACCGACTCGGAGAGCCGGAACCAGTGCTCGCGTCCGCGCCCCTGCTCGCCGAGCCTCTCACCCTCCAGCTCGTCGAGCCGCGCGGCGAAGCGGACCTCGGGCGGGATGGGCGGCGGCGGGGCCGCGCCGGCATGGCGCCGGGCGCGCCACCAGCGCCACAGGCGCCAGCCGACCAGGATCGCCGCCAGCGCGGCGAGCGCCACCCAGAGCAGCCGCCAGCTCGGCACCATGAGCGGGACCGGCGGAGCCAGATCCTTCAGCTTGAGCTGGTCGCTCGGCACGGCCGGGTCGATGACGCCGTTGCCGGTGAGACGCGGCCCGGGCACGTCGAGCGACCGCGGGCCGTCCGGCGTGGTGACCGCCAGGGAGAGCCCCGGCAGGTCGACGGCCCCCAGCGAGAGGAGGGCGAGGCGGAGCCGGCAGGTGGTGGTCACCTCGTCCGTGGTCTCGACCCGCTGGCAACCGAGCGGCTCGGCCCTCCAGGGTCCCTCGGGGAGCGGCGCCCCGAACTGGTACCGCTCGGCCGGGGGGTGCCTGATCTCGATGTTCCACTCCAGCGGCTCGCCCAGCTTCGCGGCGGAGGCCGAGGTGCGCGAGTGGACCTGGCGCGGGGCAGCCTGTGCCGGGGCAGGCGGCACCGCGGGCGGCGCCGCGGTGGAGGTGGCCTGGGCGATGGCCGCCGGGGCCGGCGCGGTCACCGCCAGCAGGAGCGCGAACCAGGCGGCGCTCACCTCTGCCTCCGAGCCCGGGCCTGGAAGAAGGCCAGCAGTGGCCCGACGTAGTCGGCGTCGTCGGCCTGGACCCGGGCGTGGTCGAGCTCGAGCCGGGAGAAGAGGCGGGTGAGCCGCTGCTCGGCGCCGTCGGCGTCGGCCGCGAGCCGGTCGCGCACCCGCTGGTCGGAGAGGTCTACGCGCAGCGTGGCCCCGGTCTCCGGGTCCTCGAGCAGGGCCAGCCCGGCCGGCGGCAGGGCCCGCTCCAGCCGGTCCTCGATGCGGATGGGGACCAGGTCGTGCTTCCTGGCGGCGATGCGCAGCGGCCGCTCGAAGCGGGCCTCGTCGTCGAGGAAGTCGGAGAGCACGAAGGCGACGCAGTGGCGGCGCATGGTGCGGCGCAGCTGCTCGAGGGCGGCGCCGAGGTCGGTGCGCTTGCTGCGCGGCCTGAACTGGAGGATCTCGGAGACCAGCCGCAGCGCGTGGCGGCGCCCCTTGCGTGGCGGCACGAACTTCTCCACCTCGTCGGTGAAGAGGCAAAGCCCGACCCGGTCGCCGTTCTGCACCGCCGAGAAGGCCAGCAGCGCGGCGATCTCGGCCGCCACCTCGGCCTTGGTGCGGAGCCCGGAGCCGAAGTCGGTGGAGGCGGAGAGGTCGCAGAGCACCATCACCGTCAGCTC
>JANPOM010000231.1:0-7359 GCA_031427995.1 Anaeromyxobacter sp.
GCCGATGGGTCCGCTGTCGCGGGAGAAGCCGGCCTCGACCATGGCGACGAAGAGCAGGTCCTCCTCCTTGGCGTGGTGGTGAGCGTCGGCGAACTCGCGGATGAAGGTGACGAACTGGCCCAGCTCGGCCGCATCGCCGCCGCCGCGGAGGACCTCGCCGGCGAAGCCCTCCAGCGCGCCGATGGCGCCGAGGATCTGCTGGTGCTCGGCCATGAGGGTCTCGATGGCGTCCATGTTGGCTCTCCTTCCGGCGATGCGCCGGTCACCTCGGGTAGTGAGCACGGGGCGGGCCAACTTCCAAGTAGCTGGAATGACGGGTCTGCTCCCTGCCCAGAGCAGCTCGTCACACCGTAAGCCGGTTGCTGGTGCACCCACAGGACGGTGCGGCTATGCTCTCCGGCCAATGCCCTTGCATGTCGCGGAGAGCGACCCGCACGAGAAGATCGTCGAGGAGGCGACCCAGGCCGTCCTCTCCACCGTCGACCTGGCTGTCGTGCTGGAGCGGACCGGCGCGCTGCTCAACCGCCACTTCGGCGCCACCCGCGTCGTCATCCACCGGCTCGATGGCCAGCCGCCCGGCCAGGCCCTGGTGGCGCTGGTCTCGGACCCGCGCCACCCCGACACCGAGAGCGGGCGGCTCTACGCCCTGGCCGGCTCAGCCGCCGGGCAGGCGGTGGAGCGGCGCGCCCCGGTGGTGGTCGACCCCATCATGCCCGGCCGGCCGCGCTTCAGCGACGAGCAGCGCCTGGCCGCGCTCGGCTACGGCTCACTGGTCGCCTTCCCGCTGGTATTCGAGGCGCAGGTGCTCGGCGTGCTCGAGATCGCCCATCCACCCAGCGAGGGGCTGCTCGACTGCTGCTTCCAGGTGGCGCGGCGAGTCGCCTCGCTGGTGGCCATCGCCCTGCACAACAGCCTGCTGGTGGAGGAGGTGAAGCGGCTCAACGGCCTGCTCGGCAAGGAGAACGCGCTGCTGCGCCAGGAGCTGCGCCAGATCCGCAAGGAGAGCCGCTACCTCGCCGAGAGCGGAGCCATGAAGGCGGTGGTGGCGCAGGTGCAGAAGGTGGCAGCCTCCGACACCACCGTGCTCATCCGCGGCGAGACCGGCGCCGGGAAGGAGGGGCTGGCGCGCATGGTCCACGACCTCTCGCCGCGCTTCGACGCTCCGTTCGTGGCGGTCAACCTGGCCGCAATTCCCGAGGGGCTGGTCGAGTCGGAGCTCTTCGGCCACGAGAAGGGGGCCTTCACCGGAGCGCTGCGCCGCCGCGCTGGCCGCTTCGAGGAGGCGGAAGGAGGCACCCTCTTCCTCGACGAGGTGGGTGATGCCCCGGCGGCGGTGCAGGTGCGGCTGCTACGGGTGCTGCAGGAGCGGGAGCTGACGCGGGTGGGCGGTACCGGCCTGGTCAAGGTGAATGTCCGCGTGGTGGCGGCCACCAACCAGGAGTTGGAGCGGCTGGTGGCGGCCGGCCGCTTCCGCGAGGACCTCTACTACCGGCTGGCGGTCTTCCCGGTGCGCCTGCCGCCGCTGCGCGAGCGGCGCGGCGATCTCCGGCCGCTGGCCGAGTTCTTCCTCGCCCGGCACGCGGCGCAGATGAATCGCCGCCCGCCCCAGGTCCCCGAGGAGTTCTGGAGCACCATCGCGGCGCACCACTGGCCGGGCAACGTGCGCGAGCTGGAGAACTACGTGCAGCGGGCGCTCATCCTCTCGCCGGGCGGCACCCTCGAGCTGCCGGGCCCACCTGGCGGAGGCGGGCTGGCGGCGCCCCATGAGCCGGTGTCGGCCATGGGCAGCTTCGACGAGGAAGCGCGCGCGCTAATCGAACGGGTTCTCCGCGACACCGGCGGGAAGGTATACGGCCCTGACGGGGCCGCGGCCCGGCTCGGCCTCAAGCCCACGACGCTCCAGGGAAAGATGAAGCGGTACGGAGTCACCAACCTCGGCTGACCGCGGCTCCGACGCACCCACCCCTGGGTGCCGGCGACAACGCGGGAGCGGTTCTCGACGCCGCCGCTCCAGGGGGACCCCTAGGAACTTCAACACTTTCAACGTGGCGCGTGGCTTGCTCATGCAGCAGGCACCACCCGCGAAAGGTCGCACCGTGACCCTGAAGCTAACCCGGCGGCAGTTCATCGAGGCAGGCTTCACCACCGCGGTCGTCGGCCTGGCCGGAGTGCCCTTGAAGGTGCTCCCCGCCGAGGCCAAGGCCTGGAGCTGGGAGCGGAGCGTCTGCCGGTTCTGCGGCACAGGCTGCGGCATCCAGATCGCCACCCAGGCTGGGCGGGTGGTGGCGGTCAAGGGAGACCCCGCCAGCCCGGTGAACCGCGGCCTGCTCTGCGCCAAGGGGTACGCCTGCGCGCAGATCCCCTACGGGGCCGACCGGCTCAAGAAGCCGCTGCTTCGCAAGAAGGGGGGAAAGTTCGACAAGCAGGGCGACTTCGAGGAGGTGAGCTGGGAGGAGGCCTTCGACGTCATGAAGGCCGAGTGGACCCGCGCCCACCGGGCCCTCGGCCCGACCGGTGTCGGCGTGATGGGCTCCGGCCAGTACACCATCATGGAGGGGTACGCCGCCTCCAAGCTGGTGAAGGGCGGCTGGCGCTCCAACAACCTCGATCCCAACGCCCGCCACTGCATGGCCTCGGCGGTGACCGCCTTCATGCAGACCTTCGGCATCGACGAGCCGGCCGGCTGCTACGACGACATCGAGCTGACCGACACGGTGGTGACCTGGGGGGCCAACATGGCCGAGATGCACCCCATGCTCTACGCCCGCATCGTCGACGAGAAGCTGCGGCGCCCCGGCT
This sequence comes from Anaeromyxobacter sp., assembly GCA_031427995.1. GTDB lineage: Bacteria > Myxococcota > Myxococcia > Myxococcales > Anaeromyxobacteraceae > JADKCZ01. The sequence continues at coordinate 2,800 of JANPOM010000231.1, forward strand.
ACAAGCTCCTCAACCTGACCACCTACTCCAACGCCACCTCGGAGGCCGCCGACCTCGAGCTGGTCTTCAAGCCCAACACCGATCTGGCCATCTGGAACTACCTGGCGCGCGAGGTGGTGAAGCGCGGCGCCGTCGACCAGGCCTACGTAGACGCCCACTGTGTCTTCGCCGCCGGCCCCACCGACATCGGCTTCGGCCTCCGGGAGGACGACGCCAAGGCCTTCGCGCCCGAGAAGGACACCCTGGCCCGGCAGCGCTCGATCGTGCTGACCCGGGACGAGGCCGTCGCCCGCGGGCTCGATCCGGCGGTGCGCCACGAGCGGCCGCAGTCGGCCGCCAACTCGGCGGGCAAGCACTGGCTCATCTCCTTCGAGGACTTCAAGCAGGGGCTCGAGCCCTACACGCTCGACTTCGTGGCGGCGGTGGCCAAGGGAGACCCCGACGAGCCGCTGGCGGACTTCAAGGCCAAGCTCAAGGTGCTGGCCGACGAGTACTGCGACCCCGGCCGCAAGGCGGTCTCCTTCTGGACCATGGGCTTCAACCAGCACACCCGCGGCACCTGGGTGAACGAGCAGGCCTACATGCTCCACCTGCTGCTCGGCAAGCAGGCCAAGCCGGGCAACGGCGCCTTCTCGCTCACCGGCCAGCCCTCCGCTTGCGGCACGGCCCGCGAGGTCGGCACATTCGCCCACCGCCTCCCCGCCGACATGACGGTGGAGAACCCGGCCCACCGGACCCACACCGAGGAGCTCTGGAAGCTGCCCCACCTGGCCATCAACCCGAAGGTCGGCTCGCACATCACCCAGATGATGCGCGACCTGGAGGACGGGAAGCTCCGCTGGCTCTGGGTGCAGGTCACCAACCCATTCCAGTCGACCGCCAACGCCAACCACTGGATCGAGGCGGCCCGCAAGCTCGACAACTTCATCGTGGTGTCGGACGTCTACCCGACGCTCTCCTGCAAGGTGGCCGACCTGATCCTGCCGGCCGCCATCATGTACGAGAAGTGGGGCGGCTACGGGAACTCGGAGCGGCGCACCCAGCTCTGGCGGCAGGTGGTGCTGCCCCCGGGCGAGGCGAGGAGCGATCTCTGGCAGATGATGGAGTTCTCCAAGCGGTTCACGCTGGCCGAGGTCTGGGGCGAGCAGCCGGTGCCCGGCCTGGAGGCCGAGGAGTTCGAGAAGGGAAAGTTGCCGTCGATCCTGGGTGCGGCGGCGGCCCTCGGCTACCAGCCCACCACCACGCTCTACGAGGTGCTCTTCGCCACCAAGGCCAACCGGGCCGTCAAGTGGCCCGACCCGGTGGCGGCCGGCAAGCCCAACTCAACGGTGACCCACGCCAAGATCGACTGGTTCCCGGAGAAGGCGCTCTTCGAGGAGTACGCCTCATTCGGCCGCGGGCACGGGCATGACCTGGCTCCCTTCGACGTCTACCTCCGCGACGACGTCCGCGGCCTGCGCTGGCCGGTGGTCGACGGCAAGGAGACACTCTGGCGCTTCAACGACCAGTACGACCCGTACGCCAGCAAGGGCTCGGGGATCGACTACTACGGCGGCGCCATGAAGAAGCTCAAGCAGGGTGACCTGGCCGGCGAGAAGCCCGGCGACCCGGTCGGCCTGCCCGGCAAGGCCAAGATCTTCTTCCGGCCCTGGCAGGAGCCGCCCGAGTCGCCCGACGCCAGCTACGACCTCTGGCTCTGCACCGGCCGGGTGCTGGAGCACTGGCACTCCGGGTCGATGACCCGCCGCGTCCCCTCGCTCCATGCCGCGGTGCCCGAGGCGCTCCTCTACATGCACGAGAAGGACGTCGAGGCCCGCGGGCTCGGGGTGGGCCAGCTGGCCTGGATCGAGTCCCGCCGCGGACGGATCCAGGCGCGAGTGGCCGTGGGAGGTCGCAACCGCCTCCCGCGCGGGACCGTCTACGTCCCCTGGTTCGACGAGGGGGTGTTCATCAACAAGCTCACCCTCGACGCCACCTGTCCCATCTCCAAGGAGACGGACTTCAAGAAGTGCGCGGTCCGGGTCTCCAGGGTCGCCTGAGCGGAGCCACCATGAGCCACCTCGTCCACTCGCTCGCCGTCACCGCGCTCCTCGCCTTCGCCCTGGTGGCCCAGGCGGCCCCCCCGGCCGCCAAACCCGCCCCCAGGCCCATCTCCGACAAGGAGCTTGGGCTCTCCAGGACCAGCGTCTTCGACGTGCCGTCCCCGCCAGCCTGGAAGGCCGAGGACTCCGCCCCGGGCGACAAGCCGGTCCCGGCCCGCGTCAACAGGGAGGCGCCGCCGGTGGTCCCGCACGCCATGGGCGACTTCCTCCCCATCACGCCGACGCAGAACCTGTGCGTCGACTGCCACGCCATCGACGGCCCGAAGAAGAAGGGGGAGCCGACGCCGCTGCCGGCCAGCCACTTCGTCGACCTGCGTCACGCCCCGGAGAAGAAGGGCGACAAGGTGGCCGGGGCCCGCTGGGTCTGCATCTCCTGCCACGTGTCGCGCAGCAACGCGCCACCCGCGGTGGGGAGCACCTTCAAGCCATAGGGCTCCAGCGGGGGAGGGCTACAGGCCCTAAAGCAGCCCGGCCTTCTTCAGGTTCTGCTCGATGCGGACCTGCACGTCGCCGCCTTCGGAGACGAAGGTCTCGCCGGTGAGCAGTTCGAAGACCTCGATGTACTTCTTGGCCAGCATGACGCGCACGTCGTCGGTCAGCGCCGGGGGCTTGCCGTGGCCGGAGAAGCCGTGCTCCTTGATGAGCCACTGGCGGATGTTCTCCTTGTCGAGCATCTGCTGCTCCTGCCCGGCCATGAACCGCTGCAGGTACTCCCGGGCCAGCCAGTAGCGCGAGCTGTCGGGGGTGTGGATCTCGTCGATCACCACCAGCCTGCCGTCGGCCAGCCCCATCTCGTACTTGGTGTCGACCAGGATCAGGCCGCGCGAGGCCGCCCACTCCTGCCCGCGGGCGAAGAGCCGCTGGGCGACGTGGCAGGCCTCCTTCCAGAGTTCCGGCGTCACCAGCTTCTGCCTGAGGATCTCGGCCTCGCTGATGGGCTCGTCGTGCTTGCCGTACTCGGCCTTGGTCGACGGAGTGATGATGGGCCGGTCGAAGCGCTGGTCCTTCTTCAGGCCGATGGGCCAGTCGATGCCGTAGGCCCCGGCCTTGCCGGCCAGGTAGTCGCGCCAGAGCGAACCGGTGATGTAGCCGCGGATGACGATCTCGACCGGGAAGGCGCTGGCCCGCTGCACCACCATGACGCTCGGGTCTGGCACCGAGCGGATGTGGGTCGGCGCGATGTCCTTCACCTTGTCGAACCAGAAGGTGGTCAGCCGCGACAGCACCTCGCCCTTGAAGGGGATGGTGCCGAGCACGTGGTCGAAGGCGCTGATCCGATCGCTGGTGACCATGACGATCTGGTCGCCGCGCGAGTAGTTGTCGCGGACCTTGCCCCGGTAGAGGCTGCCGAGGCCGGGCAGGTCGAGCTGGCGGAGGGTGTGTGGCAGCTGGGCGCGGAGCTGGGCGTCGGAGAGCATGGCGGGATGTTATACGTCGCGGCGGCCATGTCCTCTGGAAAAGTGCGCATCGTCCTCCACCACCCAGCCAACGCCGAGAATATCGGCGCCGTGGCCCGGGCCATGATGAACTTCGGCCTCTCCCGCCTGGCGGTGGTGGTACCCCCCGCCTGGGGAGGGGCCCCCCGGGGAGGGGGCGACGGGACGGCGCAGGATGACGTCCTCAAGCGAGCCGCCCGCGTGGCGCGCCATGCCACCGTCCTGCTCGACCGGGCCGAGTTCCACCCCGACCTGGCTGCCGCGCTGGGGACGGCCACCTGGGTCTGCGGCACCACCTCGCGAGAGCTCCCGGGGCGCCCCCGGCACTCCCCGCGCCAGCTGGGCGAGGAGGTGGCGCGGCGGTCCCGGTTCGGGGAGGTGGCGCTGGTCTTCGGCGAGGAGCAGCGTGGGCTCTCCGACGCCGAGCTGGAGTTCTGCCACGCCGTCTGCACCATCCCGACCTCGCCCGACTACGACTCGATGAACCTGGCGCAGTCGGTGGCGGTGCTCTGCTACGAGCTGGCCCGCGGGGACGGGGCCGAGGCGAGGGTGGAGCGCCGGCCGCTGGATCCGGACGGAGTCCCGGCGCCCCCCTCCGGCCCGGCCCGCCACGCCACGGTCGAGGCGCTCTGGGCGCGGCTGCAGGTGGTGCTGGCTGCCGCCGGCTACCTCAACCCACAGAACCCGGAGCAGATCCTGGCCGAGTGGCGGCGGCTGCTCACCCGCGCCGAGCCGACCCAGCGCGAGGTGGAGCTGTTGCTGGCGGCCGCCCGCTCGCTGGAGCGTCAACTGCGGGCCGGCCCCGCGGCGTCCTGAAACGCCAAGCGCCCGCCGCGGAGGACCGGGGCGGGCGCGTCGATGCGGCGGTGGGTGGTCGGGGAACTAGTGCCCCGACCCAGGCATGATGACCCGACGAGAGCGCCGAGACCGAAGCGAGGCTGGCGCCCGAGGAGGGAGCAGCGGAAGCGTAGCAGCGCTACTCTGAGCAGCGGACCGACGAGGCCGCCTGCCGCAGCGAGAGG
>JANPOM010000232.1:0-2461 GCA_031427995.1 Anaeromyxobacter sp.
GGGAGCCGCTGGTCCCGTGGGTCCCTGGATATTCATTGTTGTGCTCTTGGTCTACTTCGGCGCCCTTGCCGCGGTCGTGTGGGGTTTAAGGTCACTGTCAGGGGCGGCCCTACTAGGCACGGTTGCTGCTTCTCCATGGCTCGTCTACTTGGGGACCGAAGCCGGCCAATTGGCGTATCTGTTCGTCTTGCCTGAGTTCATGATGATGGCCTGCATCGGCTGGATTGGCTTGAGAACCGAGAGCCGATTGGGATTCAAGTGGCCTGGTGCTGTTGCACCAACCATTGCTGTCTTGTACGCCGGTCTCGCCCCGTTTCTGCGGAGTCACGCCGGCTAATGGTCCCGTCAGTTCACTCTCGGTCCTGTAGCACGGCCACGCCCGGTCTGGCGACGGGAACCACCTGCTTCATTCACGACGCGCTCAACAGGCTGGTGACGGTGGGCCTGGCCTTGGCGACGCCGTTGGCCGGGGTGGCGGCGTGCAAGACGGAGGGGGACCTCGCGACCGACGCTGCTTCGATTGGTGTCACGGTGCGGTTCAAGTACGACGCCCGGAACCGGCGGGTGGCGAAGCAGCAGGCGGGAAGCTGGATGCAGTGGGCGCTGCTGCCGGACGGGAGCCCGCTGGTGGAGCTCTGGAGACCAATCCCAGGGCAGGGGTCCGTCCCCGGCACCACTGATTGGTTGAAGATCCGCGAGTACGTCTGGCTGGAGGGGAGGCCACTGGCGCAGGTGGAGTACCCGACGCCGAGGGCGGCCGGATACACCTACTCGGTGCACGTGGATCACCTCGGCCTGCCGCGAGCGCTGACCAGCGCCACCAACGCCATCGTCTGGACGGCAACGCCGACGCGCCCCTACGGCGACGTGGCGGAGGCGGCCATCACCGACCCCCAGAACGGGCAGGCGGTGGTGACCAACCTGCGGCTGCCGGGGCAGTACGACGAGCGGCTGCTCACCAGCATCGGCATCCAGGGGCCGTACTACAACTGGGACCGGTGGTACCTGCCGACCCTGGGCAGGTACATGGAACTGGATCCGATTGCGGTGAGGGGTGGGTTCAACGGGCCCTGGGGGCCGAACTGGTACGGGTATGCGGAGGGGAATCCGCTGAGGTGGACGGACCCTGAGGGCCTTGAGGTCTCACTGTGCTGCCGTTCAATACAGACCGGTTCAAGTCTTGACGCGTTTGCCGACTTCATGGGGCTGAACCACTGCTACGTCCGAACCGACTCGAAGACTGCGGGTATGGGCTCCTGCACGCCGGGTCCACTGCCAAGTAACCCTATCGGAACACCAACCTGCGTCACGGACCATTCCTCCGACAGCGGATCCTGTACCTCGATCCCAATGGTCAACGAAGCGTGCGTCAATCGAAAGCTCGCTGTAGGTCAAAGCACGGGGCCATGGGGTCCATCGAACAACTGCAATACGTTTGCTGCGAGCGTGTTCTGGGCTTGCCTTGATGCACCGCTGCCACCATGGATTCCCTCCCCTAATCCGACGCCATGGACGATTCGCCGATGAGGGCCCTTGCGATAGCGCTCGCCGTGCTTGGAGTCCTGGCGGCAGGGTGGGTGAGCCTGCGGAGACTCTTCACGGCCTGTCGAGGCGCTCCTGCAAGGGTCATTGCCGGCATCGTGCTCGGGGTCGTACTGGCATCCACCGGCATCGCTTGGCTGTTTGCATCCGCAAGATACTCCATAGGGACTGACGTCGCGGTCTTCTGCTTTCCCATCCCCTGCGCAGCGGCTATAGGCGAGAAAGCTGCCTGGTCGGACTACGCCTCGCCCATTGCGCCGCTTGTGGCATTCATCGACGCTTTGCTAGGAGTGAGCCTGGTTGTCATTGTTGGATCTCTGATAGTCAGGCGCTGGGTAAGACCGGGCGCGTGACCATGAACAGGAAGCTAGCGGCCATCGCATGGGCTCTGTCCATCATGCTGGCCATGGCCGCTTGCTCCTCTTCGCCCCCGCCCGCCACACCCTCGTCACCTGGCCAGCTACTCCTCACCGGCCCGGTCCTCGAACAACTCGACGCCCCGCCCTACACGTACCTCCGCGTGAAGACCGCCACCGGCGAGGTCTGGGCCGCCGTCCCCATCACCGGCGCGGTGGACCGCGAGAAGCCGGTCACCATCAGCAGCTCGGGCGCGTTCAGAAACTTCTACGCCAGCCCGGCGGCACGGCGGTTCGAGGTGCTGCACGTGGGGACGCTGGAGCTGGCGGTGAAGCCGTGACTCACCTCCCCCCAACGCGAGTCCCGACGTCAGAACTCGCGAAGGAGGGGCTCCGGTCGGGTGGGCACCGGCGACCACCGGACTACAGGTTCGGCCGGGCCTCGTACTCGCCCGGCGTGCCGCCGCGCATCAGCACCTGGCGCGGCTTGACGCCGTTGGGCGGGCCGACCAGCCCCTCGCGCTCCATGCGCTCGATGATCTTGGCCGCCTTGTTGTAGCCGA
>JANPOM010000233.1:0-18817 GCA_031427995.1 Anaeromyxobacter sp.
CCGTGGAGCAGCGGGGCCGGCCCGAGGGCTCGCCGGCGGTGGCGGCGCTGGCGGCGGCGCTCTCGGCCTCGGCGCTGCTCGCCCTGCTCTTCCTCGCGGTGGCGGTCCGGGCCGCGCTCGGCCCCTGCAGCGCGCTCGACGGGGCCCTCTTCTTCCCGGTGCTGGCCCTCCCCTCGGCCTGGCTGGCGGCGGCGCTGGCCGTGGCGCTCTCCTGGACTGGGCGGCGCCTGCTGCTCTGGGCCGGCTTCACGGTGGCGCTGCTCGGCTCACTCTCGGCGACCCTCTGGAGAGGCTGGTCCGGCCCGGCCGCATTCGCCCTCGACCACCTGCTCGGCGTCTGGCCAGGGCCGCTCTACGACGAGGCGCTCCGGCTCGATGCCCGGCTCCTGCTCTTCCGCGCCGGGACCGTGGCGCTGGCGGTGCTCCTCTCCGCGGGCGCCGAGGCGGCGGCGCGGCGCCGGACCGGCCGGCGCAGCGGCGCGGCGCTGGCGGCCGTGGGGGTCGCCGTCGTGTCGCTGCTAGGCGCCCGCGTGGCTCTCCGGGTCGAGGTGCTCGACGGCGATCGCGAGGCCATCGCCGCGGCGCTGGGCGGCCGGCGCGACGGCGCGGCCTGCACGCTCATCCACCCATCCGAGCTCAAGGCCCCGGCGCTGGCCGCGCTGGCGGCCGAGTGCGAGTTCCACGCCGCCGACGTGGCGGCGGCGCTCGGGCTGCCGGCCTCGCCGCGCCTCACCGTCTTCGTCCACCGCAGCGACGAGGAGAAGCGGCGCCACGTAGGCGCCGGCGCCACCAGCTTCACCAAGCCATGGCTGCGCGAGATCCACCTGACCCAGGCCGCCTCTCCCCACCCCATCTTGCGCCACGAGTTGGTCCACGCCGTGGCCGCCGCGCTCGTGCCCGGACCGCTCGGGGTCCCGGCGCGCGGTGGCCTGCTGGTCCAGGCCGGGCTGGTGGAGGGGCTGGCGGTGGCGCTGGAGCTGCCGCGCGGCAGCTGGACGCTCCACGAGTGGACCGCCGCGCTGCGCGACCTCGGGCTGGCTCCCGACCTGGCACGGCAGCTCGGGCCGGCCGGCTTCTGGAGCAGCGCGCCGGCCCGCGCCTACACCGCCGCCGGGAGCCTGCTGGCCTTCCTGCTGGACCGCCACGGGAGCGCGGCGGTGGCTCGGCTCTACCGGACCGGTGACTTCGAGGGGTCCTTGGGACGTCCGCTCGATGCGCTGGTGATCGAGTGGCAGGACTTCCTGGCCGCGCTGCCTCGCCCACCGGGCCTGGCCGCGGCGGCGCGCGCCCGCTTCGCCCGGCCCGCGCTCTTCGCCGTCCCCTGCGCCCGCGAGGTGGCGGCGCTGGAGTCGCGGGCCTGGGCCGAGGCCGGGCACGGCCGGATCGCGCAGGCCTGCGCCGGGCTGCGCCGGGTCTCGGCCCTCACCGGCCGGGCCGGCCCGCTCAAGACGGCGGGCGACCTGCTGGCGCGCGGCGGCGACTTCGCCGCGGCCGAGCAGGCCTACCTCGAGGCGGCCCGGGCCGCCGGCGACGCCGACCCGGCCCTTTCGATCTCGCTCCTCTCCGCGCGCGCCGACCTGGCCTGGCGGCGCGACCAGCCGGCCCTCGCCGCCGCCGGCTGGCTGGCGGCCCGCGACTCGGGTGGGGAGCGGCAGGAGCGGCGGCTGCTGGAGGCCAAGCTGGCGGCGCTGGCCGACCATGAGATCGCGGCGGTGGTTCGCCCCTGGCTGCTCGGTCAGGCCGACCCATCGACAGCGCTCCCGGCGCTGGAGCGGCTCGACCACCCGCTCACCGCCTACCTGGCGGCGCGAGCGCGGCTGGCTCGCGGCGAGGTGACCGAGGCCCTGCCGCTGCTGCGCCGGGCCGGAAACGGCCCGCTCCCGGAGCTGCTCCGGCAGGAGGCCCGCTTCCTGCTGGCCGAGGCCCGCTGCGCTGGCGGAGACCTGGAGGGAGGCGTGGGCGCGCTGGCCGAGCTTCGCGATGAGGCGACCGGTGGAGTCGATCGGGTCCGCGCCGAAGCCGGTCTGCGCCGCTGCGCCTTCGATGCGCCAGGCCTCACGACGCCGGTGCGGCGTTAGGCCTCACGCCATCTTTGTTGCGCGGCCTGAAGGCCGCGCCATTGAGCCTGAAGGCCGCGCCATTGAGTACTGGGGCATCTCGTCGAACTGGAGGTACCGGTAGACCTTGTCGGCCTTGGGCGCGATCCTGGCGTTGAAGGCGGCGAAGTACTCGGCCGCCGTGGGCAGCTTGCCCATGCTGGCCGCCACCGCGCCCAACTCCGCCGAGCCGAGGAAGACCTTGGCCCCGCCGCCCATCCGGTCGTCGAAGTTGCGGGTCGAGGTCGAGAAGACCGTCGCCGCGTCCGGCACCCGGGCCTGGTTGCCCATGCAGAGCGAGCAGCCGGCGGTCTCGATGCGGGCGCCGATGGCGATGTAGGTGGTGAAGTAGGCCTCCTCCTTGAGCTGCTGCTGGTCCATCCGGGTGGGCGGGCAGAGCCAGGTGCGGACCGCCGGGTTGAACTTCTGCCCCTTCCAGATCTCGCCGGCGGCGCGGAAGTGGCCGATGTTGGTCATGCAGGAGCCGAGGAAGACGTCGTCGATCTTCGTGCCGGCCACCTCGGAGAGGACCTTCACGTCGTCCGGGTCGTTGGGGCAGGCCAGGATGGGCTCGGTGATCTGGGCCAGATCGATCTCGAAGACCTTCTGGTACTCGGCGTTCTTGTCGGCGGCGAGCACGGCCGGCTTCCTGAGCCACTTCTCCACCGCGGCGATGCGCCCCTCGAAGGCCTTCCGGTCGCCGTAGCCGTCGGCGATCATCTTCTTCATCAGCGCCACATTGGAGCGCAGGTAGGTGGCGATGGTCTTCGGCGAGAGGGCCACGCAGGCGGCCGCCGCGGAGCGCTCGGCGGCGGCGTCGGTCAGCTCGAAGGCCTGCTCGACGGTCAGGTCGGGCAGCCCCTCCATCTCCAGGATGGTGCCGTTGAAGATGTTCTTCTTCCCCTTCTTGGGGACCGTCAGGTCACCCGACTTGATGGCGGCCAGCGGGATGGCGTTGACCACGTCACGGAGCGTGATGCCGGGGTTGAGCTTGCCCTTGAAGCGGACCAGCACGCTCTTGGGCATCTCCAGCGGCATGAAGCCGAGGGCGGCGCCGAAGGCCACCAGCCCCGAGCCGGCCGGGAAGCTGATGCCGATGGGGAAGCGGGTGTGCGAGTCGCCGCCGGTGCCCACCGTGTCGGGGAGCAGCAGGCGGTTTAGCCAGGAGTGGATGACCCCGTCGCCGGGGCGGAGCGCCACCCCGCCGCGGGCCTGGATGAAGTCGGGCAGGGTGGCGTGCATCTTCACGTCGGCCGCCTTGGGGTAGGCCGCGGTGTGGCAGAAGGACTGCATCACCATGGGCGCCAGGAACTTCAGGCAGGCCAGCTCCTTGAGCTCGTCGGCCGTCATGGGGCCGGTGGTGTCCTGCGAGCCGACGGTGGTCATCTTCGGCTCGACGTACCAGCCCGGCAGCGCGCCCGGCAGGCCGCAGGCCTGGCCGACCATCTTCTGCCCCTGGGTGTAGCCCTGCCCCGGCTTCGGGGCCGGGTTGGTCTTGATGACGAAGAGGTCGGTGGCCCCCTTCTTGAGCGCCTTGCGGGCGCGATCGGTGAGGGCCCGGCCGATGATGAGCGGGATGCGGCCGCCGGCGCGGAACTCGTCCCCGATGGTCTCGGGGGTGAGCGAGAAGGTGGAGAGCAGCTCGCCGCCCTGGCTGCGAATCTCGCCCTTGACTGTGTCCAAGGTGAGCACGTCGCCCATCTTGAGCCGCGAGACGTCGGCCTTGATGGGCAGCGCGCCGGAGTCCTGGGCGGTGTTGAAGAAGATGGGGGCGATGACGCCGCCGATGATGACGCCGCCGTTGCGCTTGTTGGGGACGAAGGGGATGTCCTCGCCGATGGCCCACTGCACGCTGTTGCAGGCCGACTTGCGCGAGGAGCCGGTGCCGACCACGTCGCCCACGAAGGCGACCTCGAAGCCGGCGGCGCGGTACTCGGCGATGGTCTTGAGGCCGGCCGGGAACTTGGTCTTCCCCATGGCGAGAGCGTGGAGCGGGATGTCGGGGCGGGTGGCGGCGTCGCCGGCCGGCGAGAAGTCGTCGGTGTTGATCTCGCCGTCGACGCGGAAGACCTTCACCTTGATGGTGGGGCGGACGCCCTGGCGCGCCGTGAACCACTCGGCGTTGGCCCAGGACTCCAGCACCTTCCTGGCCTCGGCGTTCTTGGCCTTGCTGAGCGCCAGCACCTCGTCGAAAGCGTCGTAGACGTAGATGATGCGCGAGAGGGCTTTGGCGGCGGCGGCGGCCAGCGCCTTCACCTTGAGCGCGGCCACCAGCGGCGGGACGTTGTAGCCGCCTCCCATGGTGCCGAGCAGCTCGACCGCCTTGAGCTTGTCGATCTGCTTGCAGGAGACCTTGCCCTTGAGGATCGCGGCGAGGAAGCCGGCCTTGGCCTCGGCGGCCGGGTCGACGCCGGGGGAGACCCGGTTGACCAGCAGGTCGAGGAGCAACTGCTCCTTGCCCTTGGGCGGCTTGACCAGCAGCTTCACCAGTTCGCCGGTCTGCTCCGGGTCGAGCGCCCTGGCCGGGATGCCCTGTTCCTTCCGCTCCGCCTCGTGCTTCAGGTAGGCCTCGATCACGTGATCCTCCGGGGTCCGGTGGTAGGTCGTCGGGGCGACTGAGATAGCACGCCGGAGGGGTGGGTGTCAGCCGCGCTCGGGGCAAAAACCGGCGTGAGATTCCGCGCTTGCAGGGACCATCGCGGTCCACGAATCCCGCGCCCGCAAGATCGCGGGACGGCGGGGAAAATGGCGGGCGCGGGGCGTCGGAGCGGCGGGGCGGGGCGGGGCTAACCCAAAGGTGGCCCCTCCTTCGCAACTTCGGACGTCCGAAGTTGCGTTAGAGGGACCACGACCGGGGTGGGTCATTTCCGTTTCGGGCGCCCGAAATGACTCTCCGCCCGAAATGACTCTCGGTATGTGCCCCTGCCTGACTCCTCCCGCCGCATCCCGCCGCCCCGACGAAGCCGCCCACCTCCGCGCTCCCCCTCGCTACGCCTCTCGCCGCCCGGGCGGATCCGCACGGCCGCGCTCCCCGCGATGGCCGAGGCTCATGCCTTCGGCGGCTCCGGTGGCTTCGTGGGCTGCGGTTCCGGTGGCCTGGCGGGCCGCGGCGACTCCTCCTCGTCATCCAGCATCCGGTACTTCGGCCCCTCCGGGTCGTCGTACTGCCCGCTCTTCACCGACCAGATGAACCCGAGCCAGGCGGCCAGGCCGAGCGCCAGCGAGAGGATGATGAGCCCGGTCAGGATCATGGCCTGGCTGCCAGCTTCATTCCAGCCCGTGCACCGCTTTCACGCCGAAGACCTTGCCGCTCCCGTGGCAGGCGCCGCAGCTCTCCGCTCCCGAGGCGGTGGTCATCACCTCGGCGTGGGTCGCGGTGTCGGGCGCATCGTGGCAGCCGAGGCAGGCGGCGGCCTGGGGCTGGTAGGTGGTGGTCCTCACCGGCACGAACAGGTTGGTGCCGGGGCTGGTGGTGCTGAACGGCTCGCAGAGCGAGTCCGTGTCGAGCGCCGGGTCCTCGTTGCAGGCGAAGACCTGGTCGAAGCTCGGCAGGCGCGCCCCCGGGAGCGGCAGGAGGTAGCTCTCCCCCTCGTGGCAGGCGGTACAGTCACTCCGCGGCCGCGGGTAGCGAACCTGGCCGAAGTCCACCAGCGTGCCGCCGGGGTTGGTGGTCGACGGGCCGGGTAACCCGCCGATCACGTAGGGCTGCGTGAGCGCGGCGCCCATGTGGAGCCGGTGGATCAGCAACTGGAAGTTCATCGAGTGGACCAGCACCTCCTGCCCCTCGAAGCGGGGCGCCCGCTCGTCGTTGATGGCGTTCGGGCCGTGACAGAGGACGCAGTACTGCGGGTCGCGGGGCGCTCCGCCGTGGGCGGAGAGGCTGGCGTGGCAGGCGTCGCACCGGGCCAGCCCGACCACCGTGCGGCGCGGCGCCGCCGTCGGGCCGGTGACGGCGAAGGTGGCGAGCGGGTTGGCGGAGGCGTAGCGCGTCAGGCTGCCCACCGGCTGCAGGTAGCCCTCCAGGCCGACCGCATAGCTCCCGGTGGCGGTGACCGGGATGGCCGCGATGGCCGACGCGGTCCACTGGAAGTCGCCCGCCGCGGCGTCGACGGCGGCGAGGGTCCCGGTCGCGCCCGTCCCCTGGATCGTCGCCTGCCAGGAGGAGGCGTAGTCGGTGGTCGGACCGGCGAAGGTGGCGCGCATCGAGGTCAGCGGCGACGTGAGGATGTCCCGCGGCGCGCCGCCCACCGAGACGGTGAAGCGGATCGTCGGCGACTGCCCCGGCCCGGTGCTGGAGACCGAGACGATCCCGAGGGCCGGCACCGGCGCGGCCGGGTCGAGCTCGGGCGGGAGGTGGCGAGCCGGGATGGGCGAGATCGTGCTGCCCTCGGCGTGGCAGTCGAGGCACGGGGCGCCGGGCGCCAGGGCGCCGCCGCCGTGGAGAACCTGCCCAGGGGCCAGCGGGAGCACGAAGGAGACGTTGTCGTGGCAGGACGTGCAGGCGGCGATGCTCGGCCGGGTCTTCCAGGCGTCTCCCTGCGGTCCGTCGTGGCAGCCGGCGCACCGGCCAATGGGCTGTGGGTAGGCTACCGTGGAGAAGTCGCGGACCGCCTGGCCGGCGCCGACCAGCCGGTAGGGCGTGCCGGCGATGACGCTCGGCAGGTCGCGGCCGCGGTGGATGCGGTGGACCATCACCCGCAGATCGAGGGTGTTGCCGGTATCCGGGTCGCTCGACTGCGGCTGGTGGCACAAGACACAGGTCGCGACGCTGCGCGCCGCCGGACCGTGCGGCGAGAGGGCTCCGTGGCAGCGGGCGCAGGAGGCGTCGGTCGCCAGTTCGCGCGTCGCCACCACCGGGCCGCCGCCTGGCAGGAAGTGGAAGACCGCCTCGGCGCCGGAGGTGACGCCGGCGAAGGGACGGGCCCCGAGGACCGCCACGCTGTGGGTCTCGGAGAGCGCCGCCACGGTGACCGACCTGGCGAAGGTGTACCGGTACCGGCCCTGACCGACGCCCTGCTCGGCGAAGGTGCCGGCCGACTCCGCGGCGGCCTGCGTCGCCGATGGCCCCCCCGGGCTCCGCTGCACCACGGTCGTGTAGGCCTCGTAGGTGAACGGGGCGGTGGCCGAGAGGTGGGCCAGTACGAAGCCCAACTCGACGGCGCCGGTGCTGAAGCGACCCTCACGATCGAGCGGCACGCCGCCGCCGTCGGTCACGGTGAAGTCGACGGTGGCGGTGGTCCCCGTCACGGCCGCGGCCTGGACGGTGATGGCGAGGCCGGGCCCGGTGACGACCGTGTCTCGGCCCGGCGTGCCCGGCGTGCCCGGCGTGCCCGGCGTGCCGGGGGTGCCCGACGCACCCCCCGGTCCCGCGGCGCCGCCGCAAGCCGCGAGCAGCGCGGCGAGGCATACGCAGGCCCCCTGCAGGGTCGCCTTCGGGTGGTGCGTGCTCGTCAAGCCCATGTCGAATCCTCCCGCGCTGGAACCGACCGGAGGGGAAACTCGATCGACCCACCTTCCGGATTCGCCATGGCATCCCAAGGCGACGCAGAATGCAAGATTCTCCTGGATCGATCCGGATCCCGCCGATACTGGACGTCCGCGTCAGGCGCTGGGGCTGCTCCCGGCCGCGGCGAAGGAGTTCCTGACGACCCCTCCGTGTGCCGAGCCCGGCGGCCAGGTCGGACTCCGGCGAGAGGAGGATCAGTCCAGTCAGGATCGTGACTTGAAGGTCCGGCGCAGCCGCAGCGAGTTGGTGACCACGAAGGCGCTCGACGCCGCCATGGCCGCCGCGCCGACGATGGGGTGCAGCACCCCGACCACCGCCAGCGGTATGGCCACCACGTTGTAGAAGAAGGCCCAGAAGACGTTCTGCTTGATGATGCCGGTAGCGCGCCGCCCGAGCAGGATCAGGTCTGGCAGCAGCGAGAGATCGTCGCGCACCAGCACCGCGTCGGCGCTCTCCATGGTGACGTCGGTGCCGCGCCCCATGGCCACGCCGGCGTCGGCCTGGGTCAGCGCCGGGGCGTCGTTGATGCCGTCGCCCACCATGAGCACCCGCGCGCCGGCCGCCTGGCGGGCCGCCACCAGGGCCCGCTTCTCCTGCGGCGTCCGCTCCGCCTCGAAGGGGAGGCCGAGCCGGCCGGCCACCGCCGCGGTGGTGGCGCGAGCGTCGCCGCTCACGATGGTGACGCCGAGTCCGAGCCCGGCCAGCGCCGCCAGCGTGCGGGGCGCCTCCTCGCGGATCGGATCGGCCACCACCAGCAGCGCCTCGGCCCGTCCGCCGACCGCCAGCCAGGCCACCGTGTCACCCTCCCCTTCGGGCCCGGCCGCCAGCGCGGCCTCCACCTCGCCGGTCTCGACCCCCTCTTCGGCGAGGAAGGCGCGGCTGCCGACCAGCACCGCGGCGCCGTCGACCAGCGCCGCCACACCCCGCCCCGGCACCACGCGGAACGCCGCCACCTTCGGCTCTGGGGCGGCCGGCAACTGGCGGGCCGCCTCGACCACCGCCCGCCCGACGTGGTGCTCGCTGCGTCGCTCCAGCGCCGCCGCCAGCCGCAAGAGCGCCTGCTCGTCGCCTCCGCCCAGCGCCACCAGCCGCCGCAGCGCCGGCCGGCCCCGGGTCACCGTCCCGGTCTTGTCGAGCACCACCTCGGTGGCCCTCCCGGCCGCCTCGAGCGCGTCGCCCCCCTTCACCAGCAGGCCACGCGCGGAGGCGAGGCCGGCGGCCAGCAGCACCGCCACCGGAGTGGCCAGCCCGAGCGCGCAGGGGCAGGCGATCACCACCACGGCGATGGCGTGGAGCAGCGCCCGTTCGGCCGATGCGCCGAGCCAGAGATGGCCGGCCAGCGTGGCGGCGCCGAGCAGCAGCACCACCGGGACGAAGACCCCTACCGCCCGGTCGGCCAGCGCTTGCAGCCGCGGCTTCTCCGCCTGCGCCTCCTCGACGGCGCGGATGATCCCGGCCAGCAGCGTGTCGGCCCCGACGCGGGTGACCTCGACGGAGAGCGCTCCGGCCAGGTTGATCGACCCGCCGATGACCGGCTCCCCGGCGAACTTCGCCACCGGCCGCGACTCGCCGGTCACCAGCCCCTCGTCGGCCTCCGAGCGCCCCTCCACGACCCGGCCGTCGAGTGGGATCCGCTCCCCGGGGACCACCTCGATCCGGTCTCCCACCCGCACCTGCTCGATGGGGACGCGCCGCCGGAGCGGGGTGCCGTCCTCACCGGCGGTGACCAGCAGCGCCTCGCGTGGCCGCAGCGTGGCGAGGCGCGCCACCGCCTCCGAGGCGGCCCGCCGGGCCCGGGCCTCGACGTAGCGGCCGGTCAGCACCAGCGTCGGGATCATGGCGGCGGTGTCGCTCCAGACCTCGCCGCCGCGCAGCGCCTGCCAGACCGAGTAGGCCAGCGCCGCCCCCGAGCCGAGCACCACCAGCGAGTCCATGTTGAACCGGCCGTGCCGCAGGCCGTTGAGCGTGGAGCGCCAGAAAGGCGCCCCGGCCGAGAAGAGGACCGGCGCCGCCAGGCCGATGGAGATCCACTCGAGCAGCGAGCGGGTGGTGCGGTCCATCCCCTGGAAGTAGCCGGCGTAGAGCGCCGCCGAGTAGATCATCAGCTGCGAGGCGAGGAACCATGCGGTGCCGACGCGGATGAGCAGGTCGCGCACCTCCTGGTCGCGGGCCCTGGCCTGCTCCGACTCGACCCACGGGTGCGGCACGTAGCCGGCGGCCTGAACTCGCGACAGCACCGCCGGCAGCGCGATGGTGGCCGGGTAGTAACGGATGCGGGCCCGGTGGGTGGCGTAGTTGACCCGCGCAGCCAGCACGCCCGGGGTGCGCTGCAGCACCCGCTCGTTGAGCCAGATACAGGAGGCGCAGCGGATCCCCTCGATGGCCACGTCGATCTCGGCGCTGCCGTCGGCCGCCACCACCGGCCGGTAGGCCGATAGGTCGGCCAGCGGCGCGGCGCCGGGCCGGACCGCCGCCGGCAGGCCGCTCGCCTCCCAGCGCCGCTCCTCGTAGAAGCGCCCCAGCCCCTCCTCGCGCACCAGGCGCCAGACCCCCAGGCAGCCGGCGCAGCAGAAGAGACGCTCCACCTCGCCGTCGCGCTCCAGCAGCGCCTCCGCGTCGGGGAAGGCGGCGAGGCAGTGATCACAGCGGCGCATGGAGGCCGAGGCCACGCAGGATGAAGAGGACCCCAAGGGCCGCCACCACCAGTCCCCCGGCGCGCCGCAGCGCACCGCGCGCCCGCTGGCCGATCACGGCGCCGAGCAGCGCCGGCAGCAGCAACCCCGGCACCGTGGCCAGCCCGAAGGAGAGCGCCATGAGCAGGCCCGGCACCGCCCCCCCCGAGGCGGCCGAGCCGAGGAAGATGGTCCAGGAGACGCCGCAAGGGAGGAACCCGAGCGCCAGGCCGAGGGGGTAGAGCCGCGACGGTCCGCCCTGCAGCAGTGGCCGGAGCAGCAGCATGAGCCGCCGCGAGGCGGTCGCCTCCAGCCGGCCGAGGAACGCGCTGACCCCGGCCGCCCCCAGCCCGAGCGCCACCATGAGGGCGCCGGCCAGCAGCGCCACCACCTCGCCCAGTCCGGCCAGCCGCCCGGCCAGGTTGACGAAGGCGCCGGTCGCGCCCATCACGGCCCCGATGGCGGCGTAGGTGGTGACGCGGCCGAGATGGTAGGGCAACTGCTCGACGGCGGCTCCGAGGACCGACCTCGACCTCGATGCCGACCCGGACGCCGACCCGGCCGTGAGGCCGAACCAGGCGACCAGCGGCCCGCACATGCCGAGGCAGTGCGAGAAGCCCATCAGCAGGCCAGTGGCCGCGCTGGCCCCGACCTGCACCGCCAGGCTGGTGGCGGCCTCCGCGCTCACCCGCTCACCTTGAAGGGGAAGGCGACCGAGAGCGGCGCCCCACCGCCGGCTGGACGGACCGTGACGCTGGCGATCCAGTCCTTGCGGCCGCTCCCGCAGCGGACCAGCACGCCCGTGCCCAGGTAGCGGCCAGCCCCGGCGGCGACCAGGGCCACCCGGTTCTCCCCCATGTTCATCTCCTTCATGGCGAAGGCCACCTCGACCACCGCTCCCTCCGCCGGGAACCCGGCGCGACGCACCTCCACGGCGATGGGCAGGTCCTTCATGGTGACCAGGGCCCGCCCCAGGTCGAGCGAGATGGTGAGCCCGCCCACCTCGGAGGTGCAGGGGCCGGCCGCCAGATCGCAGGGCCCCGCGCCGGACGCCTCGACGCGGACCTGCTGCACCAGGCCGACCAGGTCGTCACCGCGCTTCACGTCGAGCCGGACGTCCCAGAACCCCGGGCCCTCGAAGCCGACCGGCGCCTGGTAGCGCCCGCCTCCCAGCGCCCGGGCCACGCCACGCCGGTCGCCGCCGCCGCCGGCCGGCCGCGTCACCGCCACCTGGACCACCGCCCCCTCCACCGGCTGGCCGGCCTTGTCCACCAGCCTGAAGCCGAGCACCTCGCCGCCAGGGCGCAGCCCGGCCGGATCGATGGCGGCGCGGAAGCCGAGGCGGGCGCGCACCGCCCGATCATGGTCGTAGCGGAGCCCGTGCTCGTAGGGATCGGTGACCACGGTCGGCTCGGCCACCATGCTGCCAACGTAGATGGTGACCGCGATGACCGCCAGGATGACCGCGGAGAGCAACGCCAGCACGATCTTCATCGGGCCTCCGGGATGACCAGCAGGATGGGCGACGTCCGGGTGATGGGTCGGGTCCCCGCCCCCGAGGCGTAGGCGGTGAGCGTGGCGGTGGAGTGGCCAGGCGCGCCGCGGGCGGTCACCACCAGCCGCAGCCGCTTGTGCTCACCGGCCTCCAGCGTGACGCGGTCTGGCCGTGCGGCGACCTCCAGCCCGGGGGCGTCCACCGAGAGGCGCACCTCGACGGCCCCGCGGGCCCGGTTCTCCAGCGTCACCGTGTAGGCGTCCAGGGCGAGGCCGTTGGGGCCGAGGCGCGGGGCGAAGTCACTGGCAGCCACCACCGCCAGGTCGAGCGTGTCGCGGCTGGCGGCGCGAGCGGCCCAGGCGGTGCCGGCGAATGACAGGAGCGTCCCCGCCGCCAGCGCCACGGTAGCCGGCCGGAGCAACTGGCGCGGGTGGCCCGGCTCGCCGAAGAAGTAGCCGATCAGGTTGGTCTGCCGCTTCAGCTTGAGCATGATGGGACGGCAGGCGTCGATGCACTCGGCGCAGGCGATGCATTCCATCTGCGCCCCGTCGCGGATGTCGATCCCGGTCGGGCAGCAGCGCACGCAGGCATCGCAGTCGACGCAGTCGGCGTCGCGCCGCTCGTCGTAGGCGATGGTGAGGGTGTGGGCGTCGTAGAGCACGCCCTGCAGCCTGGCGTAGGGGCAGGCGGTGGCGCAGAAGCGGCCGCGCACGAAGGCCAGGTCGAGGAAGAGGACCACCGCGAGGGCCGCCCAGGTGCCGCTGGCCACCGGCCCGAGCCGCCCGGCCGCCAGGTCCCCGAGGAACTCGAGTGGAGGAACGAAATACCAGACGGTGGCGGCGCCGAAGAGGAGCGACACCAGTCCGGTGAGTGCGAAGCCGGCGGCGCGCCGCAGCGGCCGCCTCCGCTTCCCGCCCCAGGGCTGCACCAGGCGGGTCAGGTCGCCCAGCACGGTCTGTGGACAGGACCAGCCGCACCAGACCCGCCCGAAGGCCACGGTGACCGCCAGGAAGAGGAAGGCCAGGAAGATGGTGGCCGGCAGCAGGACGAAGAACTCGTTGATGGCCAGCGCCGCGCCGAAGGCGTGGAGGGTCAGCGAGGGGACGTCGAACCGCAGGGCGCTCTCACCTCCGACCCGGACGAAGGGCAGCGCCAGGAACAGGATCCCCTGGGCTGCTCCCGCCGTGCGGCGCCACCGCTGGATACCGCTGCTACCCGTCGTCATCCAGCATCTTGTACTTCGCCTGCTCCCCGGTTTCACGGCGCTTGCGGGAGTAGAGGAAGATCCAGATGCCTACCAGGCCCAGGCTGAGGGTGAGCCCGACCAGCAGGTAGAAGGTGTCAGGCGCCATCGGTCCTCGCAGCCTACTTCTTATTGGCCCGCTGCATCAGCCACAACCCGATCGCGGCGACGGTGGGGAGCGCCGTGAACAGGATGGTCATGGAGACGTTGCCCCCCACCTCGGGCGAAACGTTCTGGAGCTCGCCGGCTTGCGTCCAGCCGGTGCTCCAGGGCGAGTAGGTGTAGAGGTACCAGGCGCCCCAGGCGATGAGCCCGAAGTAGAGCATTAGCCAGCCGGACGGGAGGGTGGTGGCCGTCTCCTTGCGCTCCATCGCCTCGGTGGTGTCGGGGAGTTCGTTCTCCATGG
The DNA here is from genome assembly GCA_031427995.1 of Anaeromyxobacter sp. Classification (GTDB taxonomy): domain Bacteria; phylum Myxococcota; class Myxococcia; order Myxococcales; family Anaeromyxobacteraceae; genus JADKCZ01. Next base: position 13,419 of record JANPOM010000233.1, read on the forward strand.
CGTTGGCTCCCATCACTTCTTCTTCTCGGCGGGTGGGACGTCGTGCCCCTCGGCGGCTTCGTGGGCCTTCTGGTTGCGGAGCCAGGAGATGATCGACCAGATCTCCTCCTTCTTCAGCTCGCCCTTCTTGCCGTAGGCGTCCATGCCACCGCCCGGATCACCCGTGCGGCCGGCGATGGGCTTGGCGTCCGAACCCCCGTCGATGATGGCGAAGTAGGCGCCGTCGGGGAGGTCGCCCTTCTCTCCGAGGAACTGGTCGTCGATGAGCGAGGGGGCGATGCCGTCGATGCCCTGCCCCTCCTCGCCGTGGCAGACCGCGCACTTCTCGGTGAAGAGCTTCTTGCCGAGGACCACGGCCTGGGTGTCGTGCGCCAGCGGGTTCTCCAGGCTCAGGTCCGCGGCCCCTGCCTGCCGGCGTTGCACGGCCGTGCCCAGGGACTGCATGTAGGCCACCAGCGCGTCCATCTCGTCCTTGCCGGCCACCTCGGCCCGCACCGTGGCCAGGTCGGTCTTCATCTCGGGGTGGACCATGGCCAGCGCGTTCATGTGCGCGGTGACCTCGGCCGCGTCGAGCATGCGCCCCTTCAAGAAGGCGTAGGACGGCATGTTCGACCTGGCGAAGAAGGCCTGGGGGTTGGCGAAGTGGTCGTGCTGCCACTTGTCGGGGCGCAGCCCGCCCTCGCGCAACAGGTCCGGCCCGGTGCGCTTCGAGCCCCACAGGAAGGGATGCTCGTAGGGGAACTCACCGGCCTTGGAGTAGTCGCCGTACCTGGCCACCTCGCTGGGGAGCGGGCGGACCATCTGGGTGTGGCAGCCGACGCAGCCCTCGCGCTGGTAGATGTCGCGCCCCGCCAGCTGCAGGGCGGTGGGCGGCTTGAGGTTCTCCAGCCTCGGGTGCATGTCGGCCCGGAGCATGGGGTAGGCCATGGTCACCACCGAACCGACCAGGATCGCGGCGGTGGCCATGACGGCGAAAGCGATGGGGTTCTTGTAGATCGATCCAGCCATGGTGGTCGCCCCTCCCTACGCCGCCACCGAGGAGGAGGCCGGCCGCGCCTTCCCCTTCTGGATGGTCATGAGCACGTTGTAGATGAAGAAGAGCATGCCGACCGTGAAGATGATCCCGGCCAGAGTGCGGGTGTGCCAGTAGGGGTAGTTCTTCACGAGCGACTCGATGAAGGTGTACTTGAGCGTGCCATCGAGGTTGGTCGCCTTCCACATGGCGCCCTGCTGGATGCCGGTGATCCACATGGCCACCGAGAAGAGCAGTTGCCCCACCAGCACCAGCCAGAAGTGGATGTTGGCGATCTTCTCCGAGTAGATGGTGGTCCCGTGGATCTTCGGGATCACGTAGTAGATGGAGGCGCAGGCGGTCAGCGTCACCCAGCCCATGGTCCCCATGTGCACGTGGCCGGGCAGCCAGTCGGTGGCGTGGATGAGCTGGGAGACGACGCGGATGGCCTGGGTCGGTCCCTGCACCGTCTGCAGGCCGTAGAAGGTGATGGCGAGGATGAAGAACTTGGTGAGGTAGTTGGTCTTCATCTTCGACCAGTCCGCGCCCACCGTGTAGTAGCCGTTGATGACCGAGCCCCACGACGGCGCGATCAGGAAGATGGTGAAGACGATCCCCAGCGTCTGCAGCCAGTCCGGGATGGGCGAGTAGATGAGGTGGTGAGCGCCGGTCCACATGTAGCCGAAGACCAGTGACCAGAAGGCCAGGATGGAGAGCCGGTGGCTGAAGAGCGGCAGGCCCAGCGACTTGGGCATGAAGTAGAAGAACATGGCCAGGAACGGGGTCGTGAAGAGGAAGCCGACCGCGTTGTGGCCGTACCACCACTGGACGTTGGCGGAGTTGAGCCCGGCGAAGAGGTGGTAGCTCTTGAAGAGGCCGGCCGGGATGGAGAGGTTGTTGACGATGTAGAGGACGGCGATGGCGATGACGGTGGCGATGATGTACCAGAGCGACACGTACATCTGCTGGTACTTGCGCTTGATGATGGTGGCGAAGACGTTGACGGCGAACATCACCCAGAGGATGACCACGCCGATGTCGAGCGGCCACTCCAGCTCGGCGTACTCGTTCGACTGCGTGTAGCCCATCAGCAGCGTGACCACCGCCGCGGCGATGGCCACGTTGAAGATCCAGAGCTGGATCCGGGCCAGCTTCGGGAAGACCAGCGGCCTGCCGCAGAGCCGCATCACGATGTAGAGACCGAGGCCGAAGACCGCGCCGACGCCGAGGCCGAAGGTCAGGCCGTTGGTGTGGACCACCCGCAGCCGGCCGTAGGTGAAGTACGGAGCGAAGTTGGCGGCCGGGGCCCAGAGCTGGACGGAGATGAGGAGCCCGACCAGGATCCCCACCACCCCCCAGGCGATGGCCGAGAGGATGAACCCCTGGACGGTCTGGTTGTCATACCGATAGTCGTTCATGCGCCGCTGGCCTCCGGTGACGTGGCTTCAAAGCTGCTTCGCAGCCATTGTACCGGATGGCGGCACCCCAGCAGGCGCGCATTGGGGCGGTGCGGCCGCGCCCTGGTGAGACTTCGTCTCGTTGCCGACCCAGCGTCAACCAGGCCTGGATCGAGGCGGCTCGGCGTCTGCAGTCCGGCGCGCGGCTCAGCCGGCCAGCCGGACGTCGATGCGATTGTCGTAGAAGGTCGAGCCGCCAGCCTCGTCGGTGAGCCGCTGCGAGGTGAGGGCGTTGATGTTCCGGCCCGAGAGGGTGTCGCGAGCCCAGTGGACTCCCTCCACCACCGCCAGTCCGTCCGGTACAGCCGTGGTCACCTCGGCCACCAGCGTCACCTCGCCTAGCTCGTTGAAGGCGACCACCCGCGCGCCGTCGGCGATGGCGCGGCGCCGCGCCTCGCCGGGGGAGAGCCGGACCCGCATGGGGCCGCGCTTGGTGGCCAGGTCGTCGCGGTCCATGAAGGTGGAGTTGAGCGAGTAGAGGGCCGGCCCGGTCTGGAGCCGCAGCGGCAGGGTCCCCTCTCCGGAGTGGGTCGGCAGGAGGCGCGGCAGCGGCTCGCGGTGGCGTGGGTTGAGCAGCTCCACCTTCCCCGACGGCGTCTTCCAGCGCGGACCGGCCGGCGGCCGCAGCGTCACCGGCTGGCCGGCGTCGAGCGCGGCCCGGTCGGTGGCGCTCAGCCAGGAGCCAGGACCGGAGAGCAGCAGGTCGATGACGCCGTCGGCGTCGAGGTCGAAGGGCGACCCATCGAAGCCGAAGGCGCGGGCCAGGCGCCGGAAGAGCTCCCAGTTGGGCAGCGACTCGCCGAGCGGCGCGATGGCGGCCCTGGCCCGCTGCGCCACGTAGTGGCCGTAGGAGCGGTAGAGATCGGCGTGCTCCAGCGAGGTGGTGGCCGGCAGCAGCACGTCGGCGAAGCGGGCGGTGTCGGTGAGGAAGCGCTCGTGGACCACCGTGAAGAGGTCCTCGCGAGCCAGCCCGCGCAGCACGGCGTTCTGGTCGGGAGCCACCGCCGCCGGGTTGGAGGCGTAGACGCAGATCGACATGACGCGCGGGGCGTCCTGTTGGTTGAGCGCGTGGCCGAGCAGGTTCATGTTGATGGTGCGGGCCGGGCGCGCCATGAGGTCGGGGCGGGTGAAGGTGGCCACCGGGAAGGCGGCGCCGCTGCTGGCGCCCCAGTAGAAGCCGCCGCCCTTGCCGAGCACCCCCGACACCGCCGCCAGCGCGCCGATGGAGCGGATGTTCATGGCGCCGTTGCCGTAGCGGCTCAGCCCCTCGCCGATGCGGATGACCGGCGACGTGGCCGCGGCCAGGCCCCGAGCGAGCTCCAGCAGCGAGCCCTCGTCGAGCCCGGTGAGCGCCACGGTCCGCGCCGGCGGGTGATCGGCCAGCACCGCGGCGCGCAGCTCCGGCCAGCCCTGGGCCTCGGCGGAGAGGAAGGCCTCCGCCGCCAGCCCGTCCCGTGCCAGCAGGTGGATCAGGCCGAGGCAGAGCGCGCCGTCGGAGCCGGGCTTGACCACGAAGACCCGGTCGACCACGGCGGCGGTGGCGGTCTGGTGGGTGTCGATGAGCCAGACGCGCGCGCCCTTCTTCCTGGCCTCCTTCACGTAGGGGAGCAGGTGGAGGTTGGCGGCCACGGCGTTGACGCCCCAGAGCACGATGAGATCGCCGCGGGACACCACCGATGGATCGAGACCGGGGGTGTCGCCGAAGACCGCCTTGATGCCCGCGTCCTTGGCCGGCGAGCAGATGGTCCGGGCCAGCTGCGAGGCGCCGAGCCGGTGGAAGAAGGCGTGGCCGGCGTTGCGCTGCACCAGGCCCATGGTCCCGGCGTAGGAGTAAGGCAGGATCGCCTCGGGGCCGTGCTCGGCGGCGATGGCCTTCCAGCGCGCGGCGATGAGCGCGATGGCCTCGTCCCAGGAGGCGCGGCGGAACTTCCCTTCCCCTTTCGGCCCGGTCCGCAGCAGCGGGGTGGTGAGCCGGTCCGGGTGGTGAACCGTCCGCTCGTAGTGGACCATCTTGGGGCAGAGCGAGCCCTTCGAGTACGGGTGAGCCTGGTTGCCGCGGACCGCCACCACCCGGCCGCCCTCCACCTCGGCCACCAGCCCGCAGCAGTCGGGGCAGTCGTAGGGGCAGGCGGAGGGGACCAGTGTGACCATTTGTAGGGAATCTAGTGCCCCGACCCGGCCAAGTCGACACCTCCGTGAGCCGATCCAGCCGCTGCGCCGGGCCACCCGCCGCTTCGGGCCACCCGCTGGCCGATTTGACCGCCCCCGGGCCGCGTGCTCCCCTTCCCGCCCATGAAGGCCCTCGTCACCGGTGCCGGCGGCTTCCTCGGGCAGGCGCTGGTCCGCGCCCTCGCGGTCCGCGGCGACGCGGTGCGGGCGCTGGTGCGCCGGCCCGAGGCCGCGCTCGATCGGCCCGGCGTCGAGGTGCAGGTGGGCGACGCCACCGATCCCAGGGCGCTGCTGGCAGCGGTGCAGGGGGTCGAGGTGGTCTTCCACCTGGCAGGGCTGCGCCGCGCCGCCGAGCGGGACGCCTTCTGGCGCGTCAACGTCGGCGCCACCCGGCTGCTGCTCGACGCCTGCACGGCGGAGAACCCTGGGCTGCGCCGCTTCGTGCTGGCCGGCTCGCGCGCCGCCTCGCCCCCGTCGGCCACTGGCTGCCGCGAGGAGGAGCCGCTCCGGCCGGCCGAGTGGTACGGCGAGTCGAAGGCCGAGGCCGAGCGGGTCGCCTTCCTCTACCGCGACCGGTTCCCGGTCACGGTGGCGCGCCCGCCGCGGATAATGGGGGCTGGCGACAAGGAGAACCTGCTCTTCTTCAAGCTGGCGAAGGCCGGCTGGGCGCTCGGCTTCGGCGGCCCCCGGCCGCTCTCCTGGATCGACGTCGACGACTGCGCCGAGGGGCTGCTCTTGCTGGCCGACCGGCCCGAGGCGGT
>JANPOM010000234.1:0-7645 GCA_031427995.1 Anaeromyxobacter sp.
GACCGAAGCGAGGCTGGCGCCCGAGGAGGGAGCAGCGGAAGCGTAGTAGATCTACGCTGAGCAGCGGACCGACGAGGCCGCCTGCCGCAGCGAGAGGATCGGCGCTCGCAGTAGTCAGTAAGCCTGGGTCGGGGCACTAGCGCCGGCTCCGGGTCCGCCAGCCTTCCATGGCCCTGAGTTCGCGCAGCGCCTCGGTGTGGCTCGGGTTGGCGGTCACAGCGGCCTTGAAATGCCGCTCGGCCTCGGCGTCGTTTCCACCATCGCGCGCCAGCAAGCCGGCCACGAAGTGAACCCGGTCCTGCCAGGGACCATCGAGGGCCGGGCTGGCCAGCGCCGCCGCGATCAGGGCGCGGGCCCGCTCCAGGTCCTTGCCGGCCGTCACGTCGAGGTAACTCTGGGCCAGTCCGGCCTGGTACTCGGGGCGCGGGTCGGATCGCACCGCCGACTCGAAGAAGCCGCGGGCCCGGGCCTGATCGCGGGTTCGCACGCAGGCCTCCCCCTTCTGGAAGTCGATGCGCGCCGACTCGATCCGCTGCGGGTTGGTGGCTCCCCCGCCGCGGAGCGCGGAGAGGTGCTGGGCCCGCTTCTTGTCGTCGGAGAGCCCCTGGTAGGCCTCGTTCACCGCAGTGAAGAAGACGCGCACCGTCTCCTGCAGGTCGGCCGTGGCGGGGCCGCCGAATAGGTCGGGGTGGAATTGCCGGGCCAGCGCGAGGAAGGCCGACTTCACGTCGTCCCGGCCAGCGGTCTCGGGCAGGCCGAGCCGTGCGAAGTAGCTCGGCTCCTTGGCGCGCGGCGCGATCAGCAGCAGCGCCTTCCGGAGCGCGGCGTCGACCGGGCTGATCGAGGCCGGGATCCCGGCCGCGGCCACCGTGCCAGGGACCGGGGGCGAGGCCGGCGAGCCGTGGGGCCTGGCGGCCGGTCCGACCCCCATGTTCTGCATCGCCTTGGCCAGCAGCCTCTGCCGCCGGGCCCGTGCCTCGGCTGGGTCGCTGCGCTTGAGAGCCACGGCGGGCGAGCCAGGCGAGGCCGAGCCGACTGCCGACGGCGTCCGGGACGGCAGCGGGGTCCAGTCCGCCTCCGGAGCCGGAGTCAGGGCCGGAGTCAGGGCCGGAGTCTGCCCGGTGGGGAGGAAGGGGGCCGGGGTGGGATGGGGCGGCTCCACCAGGGGCGCCGGCTTGACGCCAGGCTGCTCGCGCAGCAGCGACGCGGCCACCACGCCGGCCAGCGTCTGGCCGGGGCTGGTGTCGCCGGTGGCGCGCGGCGACTCGTCGCTGGGGACCGCCAGGCCGAGCAGGAGCAGGCCAGCCAGCACGGCGCGGGCCCGCTCCGGGGTCATGTCCCGCCTGGCACCCAGGTAGAACTCGAGCGAGATCGGGTGCGCCAGGCGGCCCACCAGCCGCTGCTCTTCTGTGGTCCATCCGAAGCCGGGCGCCACCTCGGCATAGCCGGAGGCGAGCCGGACGCCGCCCAGCGCCACTGCCCGCAGCGCCGACAGCACCAGGCCGCTGGCCTGCGGCCGCTCCAGCGCATCGATGATGGTGCGGAGCGGCGAGATGCGGATCCCGCGCGTCCACTCCGGCACCGGCCGGCTGGCGTCGAAAGTGAAGCGGCCAGCCCCGAGCGCGGCGATGGAGGCGATGTAGCTGGTCTGCTGCTCGGAGAGCGCCGCCTCCACGTCTTCCCGGGTCACCGCCCCCATCTCGACCAGCAGCTCGCCCTGCGGCCGGCGAGAGGTGGCCAGTTCGGAGAGGCTGCGGGAGAGTGCGTCGACGTCGATCTTTCCAGCCTGCAGGAGCACCAGGCCGAGCGGCCGCAGCCCGGTGGCAACCTGGGCCCCGGCCGGCTGGCCGGAGCGGATCCAGAGGCGCGAGGACCCGCCGCCATGCTCCACCTCGAGCAGGCCCTCGGCGCGCAGGTTGAGCACCTCGAGCAGGAGCGCGGCCAGTGGGGTGTGCCCGAGATCACCGGGCTGGTCGAGGAGGCCCATCGAGCGCATCCTACCTCAACCTACCCGTGGATCGTGTGGAACTCCTGGCGCTGTCCTTCCCCGCCCTGAAGGGCGAGGCTTTTCGCGCATCCGGGTAGACCCCCGTGGTGGAGGGAGGCGCTGGCCTGCCGGCGGTTTGACCACGCCACGGGGCGCGATTAGTGTCCTCGCTCCGTGGGGGGGGAGCATGCGCGTCACCGTGGCCGGCATCACCGACGTGGGTCGAAAGCGCGCCCAGAACGAGGACGCCTTCCTGCTCCTCCCCGAGGAGCAGCTCTACTGCGTCGCCGACGGGATGGGTGGCCACGCCTCCGGCGAGGTGGCCTCGCGCATCGCCGTCGAGGAGCTGGCCGAGTTCTTCCGCATGACCGGGCGCGACGAGGAGGCCACCTGGCCTTTCGCCGGCGAGCCGGGGCGGCGGCTCGACGAGAACCGGCTGCTCACCGGCGTGCGGCTCGCCAACCTGCGCATCCTCGAGCGGTCCGGCACCGACGAGCGGCTGCGCGGCATGGGGACCACGGTGGTCTGCGCCACTTTCGACAAGTCGGGCGAGTCGGTGATCATCGGCCACGTCGGCGACAGCCGCGCCTACCTGGTGCGGCAGGGGGCGATCCGGCAGCTCACCGAGGACCACTCCCTCCTCAACGACTACCTGCGGACACGCCGGCTCACGCCCGAGGAGATCGAGAACTTCCCGCACAAGAACGTCATCGTCCGGGCGCTCGGCATGAAGGACCAGGTCGAGGTCGATCTGCAGCGCCAGCCCCTGCGGTCCGGCGACGTGGTCCTGCTCTGCTGCGACGGCCTCTCCGGCATGGTGCACGACGAGCGGATCGCCGAGATCGTCCGGCAGCACCAGCGCGACCTGAAGGCGGCGGCGCAGGCGCTGGTGGATGCCGCCAACGCCGCGGGCGGCGTGGACAACATCACCTGCGTGCTGGCCCAGCTGCAGGACTGACCCGAAGGACGGCAGGACGAGGAGCGGACCATGAACGAGGTGGGCTGGTACTACGACAACGGTGGGCAGCAGACCGGCCCGGTGGGCCAGGCGGCGCTGGTCGAGCTGATCCGGTCGGGCAAGGTCGCACCGGCGACCCGGGTCTGGAGGGCGGGGCTGGCCGGCTGGGCCGCCTGGGAGACGGTGCTCGAACTCGCCTCGCAGGTGGCGCCGCCCTTCAGCGGACCGCCACCGCTCGGGACGCAGCCCATGGGCGCGCCCCCCTTCTCCGGCAACAGCTACGCCGCCGACGTGCTGACCGGCGCTGGAGCCGGTCTCCTCTACCCGAAGGCCCCGCTCGGCGGCCGGTTCCTCGCCGCGCTGGTCGACGGCCTGGTCACCATCCCGGCCGGGCTGCTCTGGGTCTTGGTGGTGACCGCCTTCGCGGCCGACTCGACCGGCCTCGGCATCGTGCTCATGCTGGCCGCCGTGGCCGCCACCATCTGGGCCCTGGTCTACTCCTTCACCAAGGATGGCCGCCCCGGCGGTCAGAGCATCGGCAAGAAGATGATGGGGCTGATGGTTGTTCACCTGGAGTCAAATCAGCCCTGCACCCGGGGCCAGTCGGCGCTCCGCTACCTGGTGCTGTTCCTGCTCGGCCTGGTGCCCTACATCGGCTGGCTCATCGAGCCGATCGTGACGCTGTTGGCAGCCGGCGGGCGCCGGCTGGGCGACTCGGCGGCCGGGACCCAGGTGATCGAGGCAACCGCCTATCGCCGGCGGAGCTGAGCCAACGACTCACGGCGCCCCTCGCCTGGCCTGAGCCCGTCGCGAGGTCGCGAGGTAGGCGAGCCGGGTCCAGTCGACTCCGCCGTTGACCGACTCGAATCCGCTGGAGCGGGTCTGGTCTAGACAGGTTCGCCGATCTAGTCTCGGCCCCATGATCCTGGTCCCCGGCCGGCTCACCCTCGCCCAGCTCCGCTCGCTCGCCCGCGTCCACCAGCCGGTGACGCTCGACCAGGCCGCCTGGCCGGTCATCGAGAAGGGGGCCGCGGCGGTCGAGACGATCGTGAAGCGCGGCGAGCCGGCCTACGGGATCAACACCGGCTTCGGCCGCCTCGCCTCCACCCAGATCCCCGGCGACCAGCTCGAGCTGCTGCAGCGCAACCTGGTGCTCTCCCACGCCGTCGGCGTCGGCAAGCCCTTCTCGGCGCCGGTGGTCCGGCTCATCATCGTCCTCAAGGTGGCCAGCCTGGCGCGCGGCCACTCCGGCGTCCGGCGCCCGGTCATCGAGGCGCTGCTCCGGCTGCTGGAGGCCGGGGTGCTGCCGGTCATCCCGGAGAAGGGCTCGGTGGGCGCCTCGGGCGATCTCGCGCCGCTGGCCCACCTCGCCGCGGCGCTGCTCGGCATCGGAGAGGTCACCATCGGCGAGGAGCGGCTGCCGGCCACCGAGGGGCTGAAGCGGGCCGGCCTGAAGCCGCTCACGCTGGCCGCCAAGGAGGGGCTGGCGCTGCTCAACGGCACCCAGGTCTCGACCGCGCTGGCGCTGCTCCACCTCTTCGACATCGAGGACCTGCTGCGCACGGCGCTGGTCTCGGGCGCCCTGTCGGTGGACGCCGCGGCCGGCTCGGTGAAGCCCTTCGACGCCCGCATCCACGCCCTGCGCGGCCAGCTCGGGCAGATCGAGGTGGCGGCCACCTACCGGGCGCTGCTGGAGGGCTCCGAGATAAACGTCAGCCACCGCGACTGCGGCAAGGTGCAGGACCCGTACAGCCTGCGCTGCCAGCCCCAGGTGATGGGTGCCTGCCTCGACCAGACGCGCCACTCGGCCGAGGTGCTGCTGCGCGAGGCCAACGGCGTCACCGACAACCCGCTGCTCTTCCCCGACACGCTGGAGGTGCTCTCCGGCGGCAACTTCCACGCCGAGCCGGTCGCCTTCGCCGCCGACAACCTGGCGCTGGCGGTGGCCGAGATCGGCGCGCTGGCCGAGCGCCGCATCGCCCTGCTCATCGACGCCACCCTCTCCGGCCTGCCGCCCTTCCTGGTGCGGGACGGCGGCGTCAACTCCGGGTTCATGATCGCCCACGTCACCGCGGCGGCGCTGGCCTCGGAGAACAAGACCCTGGCCCACCCGGCCTCGGTAGACTCGCTCCCCACCTCGGCCAACCAGGAGGACCACGTCTCCATGGCCACCTTCGCGGCCCGCAAGCTGGGGGAGATGGCCGAGAACACCGCCTTCATCCTCGCCATCGAGCTGCTGGCGGCGGCCCAGGGGGTCGACCTGCGCGGCCCGAGCGCCACCAGCCCCCGCCTGCGCGAGGTGATGAAGCTGGTCCGCGGCCGGGTCGCGCACTACGACCTCGACCACTACTTCGCGCCCGACATCGCCGCCGTCCAGGCGCTGGTCCGGTCGGCCGCCGTCGCCGCCCACGCGCCGCTTGCGCTCACCTCGCTGGAGCCGTGATGAAGACCCCCGCCTACCTGCGCATCAAGAACTGGCTGCTCTCCCATATCGAGGCCGGCGAGTGGCGCGAGGGAGACCGCATCCCCTCCGAGCCGGAGCTGGCCCGCCGCTTCAAGGTGGCGCGCATGACCGTCAACCGGGCGGTCCGCGAGCTGGCCGCCGCCCACCTGCTGGTCCGCACCCCGGGCAGCGGCACCTTCGTGGCCCCGCCGCGCCACGAGTCTACGCTGGTCGAGATCCGCACCATCGCCGACGAGATCCGCCGGGGCGGCGGGGTCCACTCCAGCGACGTGAAGGGGCTCTCCGAGGTCCGGGCCGAGAAGGCGCTGGCCACCGAGCTGGGCGTCGCCGAGGGCCAGCCGCTCTTCCACTCGGTCCTGCTCCACCGCGCCGACGGCGTCCCGGTCCAGCTCGAGGAGCGCTGGGTGGTCCCGGACGCCGCCCCCGATTACCTGGAGCAGGACTTCGTCCGCATCACGCCGAGCGAGTACCTGATGCGGGTGGCTCCGCTGGCCCGCGTCGACTACCGGATCGAGGCCCGCCAGCCCGACGACGCCACCCGCGCCCTGCTGGCCCTCGCCACCGGCGAGCCCTGCCTGTTCTTGCACCGCTGCACCTTCTCGCGCGGCCGCGCCGCCTCGGCCGCCAACCTCTGGTACCCGGGCAACCGCTACCGGCTCACCGGCCACCTGTGAGGGGGCGCTGAATGGACCGCCGTCACGATCCCTCCCGCCTGGTCCGCTCGCCGCGCGGCGGCGCGCTCTCCTGCCGCGGCTGGCTCACCGAGGCGGCCTTCCGGATGCTGCAGAACAACCTCGACCCCGAGGTGGCCGAGCACCCGGAGTCGCTGGTGGTCTACGGCGGGATGGGCCGGGCCGCCCGCGACTGGCCCGCCTTCGACGCCATCCTGGCCACGCTCAGGCGGCTCGGCGACGACGAGACGCTGCTGATCCAGAGCGGCAAGCCGGTCGGCGTCTTCAAGACCACCACCGACGCGCCGCGGGTGCTGCTCGCCAACTCCAACCTGGTGCCGCGCTGGGCCAACTGGGAGCACTTCGACCAGCTCGACCGCTTGGGGTTGATGATGTACGGGCAGATGACGGCCGGCTCCTGGATCTACATCGGCAGCCAGGGGATCGTGCAGGGGACCTACGAGACCTTCTTCGCCGTCGCCAACCAGCACTTCGGCGGTCAGCCGGCCGGCCGCTGGATCCTGACCGGCGGTCTCGGCGGCATGGGGGGAGCCCAGCCTCTCGCCGCCACCATGGCCGGCTTCTCCATCATCGCCGTCGAGTGCGACCCGACCCGCATCGAGAAGCGGCTCTCCACCCGCTACCTGGATCGGCGAGCCGATACCCTCGACGGGGCGCTGGCGCTGCTCGACGAGTCGAAGCGATCCGGGAGTCCGGTTTCGATCGGCCTGCTCGGCAACGCCGCCGACGTCTTCGCCGACCTGGTGGAGCGCGGCCTCACCCCCGACGTGGTGACCGACCAGACCAGCGCCCACGACCCGGTGCGCGGGTACCTGCCGCAGGACTGGACGCTGGCGCGCTGGCGCGCCGCCCAGCAGGACGACCCGGCCTCGATCGTCGAGCCGGCGCGGAGGTCGATGGCCGTGCAGGTGCGCGCCATGCTCGAGCTGCAGCGGCGCGGCGCCGCCACCTTCGACTACGGCAACAACCTGCGGCAGCAGGCCAGGGAGGCCGGGGTGGCCGACGCCTTCGACTTCCCCGGCTTCGTCCCGGCCTACATCCGGCCGCTCTTCTGCCAGGGCAAGGGCCCGTTCCGCTGGGTGGCGCTCTCCGGCAACCCCGACGACATCCGCAAGACCGACGAGAAGGTGAAGCTGCTGCTCCCCGGCGATCCGCACCTGCACCGCTGGCTCGACCTGGCCCGCGAGCGGATCGCCTTCCAGGGGCTGCCGGCCCGCATCTGCTGGGTCGGCGTCAAGGACCGGGTCCGGCTCGGGCTGGCCTTCAACGAGATGGTGGCGAGCGGCGAGCTCGAGGCCCCCATCGTCATCGGCCGCGACCACCTCGACACCGGCTCGGTCGCCTCTCCCAACCGCGAGACCGAGGCCATGCTCGACGGCTCCGACGCGGTGAGCGACTGGCCGCTGCTCAACGCCCTGCTCAACACCGCGGGCGGAGCCACCTGGGTCTCGATCCACCATGGCGGAGGCGTCGGCATGGGCTTCTCGCAGCACGCCGGGGTGGTGATCGTGGCCGACGGCACCGCCGCCGCGGCGCGCCGGCTC
>JANPOM010000235.1:0-3459 GCA_031427995.1 Anaeromyxobacter sp.
ACTGGCCCGGTGGGGCACTCCGCTCCACCTCGGGACCCCAGTAGAACCCCCGGCCCCTTGGGTTGAGGCCAACGCCCGCGCTGCTCCCGCCGGAGTCGCTCCGCCCGTCCCCATGGATTCCGGGTACTTGCGAGGCCATGCTCCAGGCGGAGCCCGCCGATCCGAGCAGGCACCATGCACATTCCTGGCACATTTTGCTGTCGGTAAAACAGGAAGGCCCCGGACCGACACGATTTCTCGCGTCGTTCCGAGGCCTTCCATATCGGGGAGACAGGATTTGAACCTGCGACCCCTTGGTCCCGAACCTGCGGCGGGGAAGGTCCACACCGTGGGAGGGAGTGGCAAGTCTTGGCAACCCCTCGACGACACTGGAGTCGAGGCGACGGTCGCTGTCGAAGGCTTGCCACAGGATCCACCGAATGGAAGGGATGGAAACACGTCCGCGAACCAAGTTGCGGCGGATTTGCGGCGGACGGAGTTCCTGAGACCCGAGAATCTCCTGCCGGCTAGCGTGGTCGCCGAGCAGCTCGGTGTCAGCGTGGCGACCGTCCACGCTGCGATCAACGCGGGCAAGCTGCCCTGGGTCCTGTTCGGTTCGGTGCGCCGGGTCCGTCCAGAGGACCTGGAAGCGTACGTCCAGTCGCGGACGGCCAGGGGCCCGCCGGCCGACGAAGACTGGTGCACCGTAGCCGACCTCGTTCGCGCCACCGGGTTCAGCCGATCCCAGGCGTACAGGCTGCTCGAGCGCGGCGTCCTGCCCTTCCACGTCTTCGCTGGCATCCGGTACATCCGGAGCGAAGACGTCGCAGCCCTCCAAAGAACCGGCAAGAACCCCCGGGAGATTTCTTTGTGATTCCGCCCCGGTCCGGGAGCTCTTCGGAAGGCCCGGGCCCTTTCAAGTCGGGCGTTGACGGGCATGGCTGCTTGCGATACAACGTATCTCATGGCTGCCACAGCGATGGTCCACGTCAGGGTAGACGTGAAGATGAAGGCTCGGGCCGAGAAGGCCTTGTCCGCGATGGGGTTGTCGGTGTCTGACGCCGTCCGGGTGCTGCTCACCCGCGTGGCGGCCGAGAAGGCGCTCCCCTTCGAGGTCCGCGTCCCGAACGCCACGACTCGAGCGGCGATGAAGGAGGCGCGCCAGGGTGGCCTCAAGGCCCACGCTACCGTGGCCGACCTGATGGCCGACCTGAATGCGGAGGATTGAGAACACCAAGGCGTTCCGGCGGGACTGGAAGCGCGAGAGCGCCGGGGTCCACGGCCGGCGCTTGGGCGCTCTCCTTCAGGGCACCGTGACCCTGCTGGTGGATGACCTGCCTCTGCCTGCCGCCGCCCACGACCACCAGCTCGCCGGCGAGTGGAGGGACCACGGGGACTGCCACCTGCGGCCGGACCTCCTGCTCATCTACCGCAAGCCCGATGCGGAAACGCTCCAGCTCGTGCGGCTCGGGTCGCATTCCGAGATATTCGGGTGACCTCCGGGAGGGCTTCGGCCGTCACCCGACACCCGCGCTGAACCAGTAGGTCCGAGTCACCGTAACTCATGCTATCGGACTCGAACGGCGGGTTGGAGTTCTTATCCCTCGACCTCCGTGACGATGGCGCGAACCAACCCTGACGATGGGACGCGTTCAGGTTCATGCGCTGCTGGGATTGCCGGATGCGGACTTTTCCCCCAAAGGCTGGGACGGGTGAGAAGCATCCGCCGAACGCCGGGCCTTGGCTGGTAGTGCAAGCCGAGCGCCGGGTTGTCTTCGAGTGCGAGGGTCACTTTGTCGAGTTCGTTGGCGAACAGGTCGGGCGCAGCCCGGCGGTTCGCGCGCCACCATGCGTCGATGCGGGCCACGTCCGCCTTGGCCTCGTCGGCGAACTCGACGACCTTCACCGGCCCGCTGCCCTCGCCCGCAGTTCCGCCACGACCTTCCGGGCATCGGTGGTCCGCCCCGCCCGTCCGTCTTCCAGCCCCCGGTCGATGGCCTGGTGCAGCCGCACGCGTTCCTCGTCGTCGAGGTAGTCCCCTCCGCTGGCGAGTACCTCGTCGAGCGGGACGAGTTCCACTTCCGCGCCTTCAGGAAGCTCGGTCGGCTCGTCCAGCACCAGCCGCCCACCCCTGACCTGTGCCTTGAGTGCCTTCATACGGTCCCCATCATACTCCGACCCCTGACCCAGCGCCTCCGACCCAGCGCCTCCCTGCCGGGCGGCCCTACCCCTCGTCGAGGCCCCGACCCACGAGGCCCGCGAGGCCCCGACCCAGAGAAATCCGGCCTTGGAGGCCACTGGCTTCACCAACGGCTCGTGATCACAGGCATGGGACCCGGCTGCGGAGTGGACTGCCGGCCGTGAACGGGGCCCGGTGTGGCTTTGAGGGTGTCCGTGACGCGCGGCGATGGCCCGCGGGCGAAGGCCTTCAGCCCGGACCTCGCAGCGCGGAAGGGTTTACCTGGCGTCGCTGTCCGTGAAGGCCGCCTATCCCGCCGCCGCGCAGGGCACCCCGAGCAGGACCCGGAGCTGGTAAGTGCCTTGCGGGAACACGACGCCGTCGACGCCCTGGCGGAGCTTCGCGAGTGCTTCACGGTAGTCGCCCAGGAAGGCCTTCAGCCGGCCGAGCGCCTCGATTCGCTTCCACTTGTCCCGCGCCGCGACCGGGTTCGCGAGCGTGTAGGCCGCCTTTTCGAGGAGGTCCTCCTTCGAGACGAGGGTGACGGCGCTGTAGCTCGCGGGAGCCCAGAAGGACTCCCAGCGGCCGTAGGAGGCGTTGAGCGCACGGGCGACGAGGGAGGCGAGGAGTTGCCCGAAGGCCGGGAGTTGGCCGAGCCTGTCCGTGACGACCAGGTGGTAATGGTTCGACATCACGACGTAGGCGTGCACCTCGATGCGGTAACGAGCAGCGGCGACGGCGAGGAGGTAGCCGAAGATGGCCGTCGTGAGGTCCGTGGGCTTGAGGAGGAACTGACGCTGCGCGGTCCGCCGCGTGACGAGGTAGGTGGTGTTCGGGATGACCTGTCGAGGAGCGGTCACGAGCGCCGCAATCGCAGGATGCGTGCCCGCGCCAAGTCGGCGACATCACGGTGGGTGGCGGTCCTGCGGCGGGATTCGCTATCCGTGCGTGGGCGCCGGTCGCGACCCCGCGCCGAGGAGGCCGAGCTTGCGTCGGGGCACCGTGACTTCGACGGCGTCGCGGTCAAGGAGGGCGCTACCCGCCGAGCGCCGCCTCGAGCGTCTCCAGCAGCCCCGCCTCCTCGCCGTCCAGCACGGTGCGCGGGTCGAGCAGCACCGCCCGTCGCCGATGCGGGCCACCACCGGCGTCGGCGCCCGCCGCAGCGCCGCCACCAGCGCGGCCGGGTCGGAGGAGGGGAGGGCCAGCAGCCAGGTCGGCAGGGTCTCGCCCGGCAGCGCTGCACCGGAGCAGCCTAAAGGCTGGACTCCAACCTCGATTGTGAGACGGATATCTCCCAAAGG
>JANPOM010000236.1:0-1714 GCA_031427995.1 Anaeromyxobacter sp.
TCCCTGCCCTGGTGAAGCCACCCCGTGACGCCTTCCCGCCGCATCCTCTTCGCAGTCAGCCTGGCCCTGGTCATGGCCGCCGGACTCCCGGTGGCGTCTCATGCCATGGCCCCTGCCGGGCGGCCGGTGGTCAGGCTGGCGGGACCTTCGGTCCTTGGGGCTCCAGACGGCGGAGAGGCGCTGCCGCGAGCGCTGGAGCTCGGCCTTCAGTGGCCAGAGCCACCGGCCGGACTCGAGACCGGGCCCATCGAGCTCTGGCACACCAGCGCCGGCGAGCAGCAGGGGAGCGATCTCGCCCTCCAGCCTGTCAGCCTCAAGCTGGATGCCTGGCCGGGCGGCGATCCCGGCGCACGGGAGCTTGGCCTGGTGGCCGCCGACGGCCTCCGCCTCGGCGATCGCGGCTCCAAGCTGGCGCGCGACACCACCTACCTCGCCACCATGGGCGTGGTGGTGATCGGGGTCCTCATCGCCATGCCGGAGTCGGTCTCGAAGTGGGACACCTCCAACCCCGCCAAGTTCGTCGGGGCCATGCCGGCGAACTGGTCCAAGCACGTCAGCCAGGGGCCGGTCGTGGACCACGACAAGTGGGCGATCAACTACATCGGCCACCCCATCTCCGGCAGCTTCTACTACCAGGTGGCTCGCAACGACGGCTTCGGGATCATCGGCTCGACCTTCTATTCGGCGCTGATGTCGGGCCTCTTCTGGGAGTTCGGGATCGAGGCCATGGCGGAGGTCCCCTCGGTCCAGGATCTGATCGTCACGCCGCTCGGGGGCGCGCTGCTCGGCGAGGCCTTCTACCAGGTCGATCAGGCCATCGATCGAGGCGGTGGGACGGTGCTCGGCTCCCGGGTGCTGGGCGGGATCTCGAAGTTCCTGCTCAACCCGGCCGGCACCATCGTCGATGGCATCGACGCCACGGTGGCCGGCTCGCCGGAGAGCGGGGAACCCTACGGGACCGGCGTGGGGGTCCGCTCCTCGCTGGTGGCCTACCCGATGAGCTATCCCGGCCGCCCCGAGCTGCAGGGCAACTACGTCGGCCTCCACGTCTTCTTCGACTTGCCGTAGCTGGCCGGCCCAGGGCGTCGCGCCTGCCACTGCCACGGGCGCTGCCACTGGCACTGCCGCCGCCACGGGCCGGCCAGGCCGGGCCACGCTAGAATGGGGAGATGGCCCACCCGCTCGCCGGCAAGCCGGCCCCCCGTGACCAGCTCATCGACGTCGCCGATCTGCGCCGGCGCTACGCCGAGGAGGCGCCCGACCCCTCGATCCCGGCGCAGCGGGTCGCCTTCGGCACCTCCGGTCACCGCGGCAGCGGGCTGAAGCGCGCCTTCAACGACGCCCACCTGGCCGCCGTGGCCCAGGCCACCGCCGAGTACCGGGCCGGGCAGGGGATCGACGGTCCGCTCTTCCTCGGCGGCGACACCCACGCACTCTCCGAGCCGGCCGAGCGGACCACGCTCGAGGTGCTGGCCGCCAACGGCGTCACCGTGGTGGTCTCGGAGCGCGGCGTGCCGGTGCCGACCCCGGTGCTCTCGCACGCCATCCTCGGCCAGAACCGCGGCCGGACCGCCCACCTGGCCGACGGGCTGATCATCACGCCGAGCCACAACCCGCCGGAGGACGGCGGCATCAAGTACAACCCGCCCCATGGCGGGCCGGCCGACACCGACGCCACCGGCTGGATCGAGCGGAGGGCCAACCTGCTGCTGGA
>JANPOM010000237.1:0-1556 GCA_031427995.1 Anaeromyxobacter sp.
TCCGTCGCGCCGCGTCCAACCGGCTCGGCGCGGCCCCTTCACCGCTTCTTCGGCGCCGGTCCCCCGCCCCGCTCCCGCTCGGTCTCGCCGGCCAGCCGCCCGATGAGCCGGTCAATGGTCTCCAGCTGCGACCCGAGCTCCAGCTCGCTGCCGAGGATGAGCCGGATCCGCAGCACCTCCAGCGCCCGCCCCCGAGCCCGGTCCCGCTGAGCATAGGGACGGGACTGGTCTTCGGCCGCAGCCAGGAGCGGTTGGAGCGGCCTGTAGGCCTCGGTCAGGTGCCAGTGGTCCCTGGTGAAGCGGAGTTGGTGCGACTCGGCCAGGGCCTGCCACCTTCCGGAAACCGGCAGCGCCTCGACAACCCCGTCGCGCAGCTCGTAGAAGATCGACCGCGGCAGCTCGAAACTCCCCGGGTCCATGGCCTCGAGCTGGACCACCTGCACCCAGGTGGCCGCCAGCGACTCCACGTGGAAGTGGCCGGCGTCGTAGGCGAAGCGGACCCCCTCCCCGGCACGGAAACGCTGCCCCTCGATCTCCAGCGCCCGGCCACTGTCGGAGATCTCGAAGTCGTGGCCGAGGATGCCGAGCACCTCCGGCCCGCTCTGGCCGGCCAGCACCGCCCGGCGAGCCTTGGCCGTCACCGAATCGAGGCGCCGCAGCGCCGCCATGGTGGCCTCCTCCGAGGTGCCCGGGAGCCGCTCGTCGAGCAGCTCGGCGAGCACGCTGGCGGACAGCTGCCGCCGCGCCGGCTCGAGCGCCGAACCCTCCGCCCGGAGCGCGTAGAGCGCCTGCCAGTCGGCGTTGGCGTAGCGGCTGGTGAGGTGGAAGTGCTCGGCGTGGGGGTGGAGCTGCCTCGACTCGACCAGCGCGGCCACGCTCGCGCCACCCTTGTCGCGGAGCCGGATGGTGCCGCCGGAGGCCTCGAATGGCGCGTTGGCCGGCCAGGACGGGCGGCCGTCCGGGCCGAAGGAGACCGCCACGTCGAAGGCGGAGTCGGCGCCGACCAGGACCACGTGCAGCCGGTCATCCCGTTCGAAGAGGGTGATGCCGTCCCTAGCCTGCCAGCGCTCGCCCTCGGCCCGCAGCTCGCGCCCGTCGGCCGAGACCCGCGCCGTGCGCGTCATGGCGCTGGAGGTTGAAAATGCAAGCAAGATCGCGGCAGCCGCCGCATGCCGCAGTCGCATGGGTTCCCTCGCCGTGACTCTACACGACCACCCCGGGGGGTTGTCACACCTGGCCCGGCCGGCGGCCTACAAGGGGCGAGGCGGACCTGAAGGGGTTGCAGGTGACGCTCCGAGAAGGGGATACTCCGCGACAAGTAGCCGCATGCCGCATGCCGCGGCCGAGAGGTCGAAATGCGTCGCCTGACGAGTTGGCTGGCCATGGGCATCCTGGTTCCGACCCTCGGGGGGGCGGCGCCTGCCACGCCGGCCGCCCCCAGGAAGACCCGCATCGCGGTGATGGAGATCCGGCCGCTCGGCACCGAGGCCCACAAGGCGGAACTGCTCTCCGAGGTGGCGCTCACCGAGTCGGCCGCCACCGAGAAGTTCGAGATC
>JANPOM010000238.1:0-1578 GCA_031427995.1 Anaeromyxobacter sp.
GTCTACGCCATGGGCCTCCTCGGCAGCGCCGAGCGCAAGAGCGTCGAGCCCATGGCTGCCCTGGTGTGCCGCAATCCGAAGAAGATGGACGCGGCCCACCAGCGACTTCTCCACTTCGTCAGCTCTGCTGCGTGGGACGACCGGGCCGTGCGTCGGGTGGCTGCGAAGTACGCGGTCGATGCCATGACCGAGCGTGAGCCCGTCGAAGCATGGATCATCGACGACACCGGATTCCTCAAACAGGGCGCCCATTCCGTCGGCGTACAGCGCCAGTACACCGGGTCGGCGGGAAAGATCACCAACTGCCAGATCGGTGTCAGCCTGAGCCTCGCCACGCCCACCGAGCACGTGCCCGTCGACTTCGAACTCTACCTGCCCGAGAGCTGGACCGAGGATCCGGCACGACGTAAGGAGGCGCGCATCCCCGATGCGATCCAGTTCCAGACCAAGCCACAACTTGGGATCGCCATGGTCCGGCGAGCCCTCGCCGATGGGCTGCCACGAGGCGTTGTCCTTGCGGATTCGGCCTACGGCTCGTCGAGCGACTTCCGGCACGAGCTTCGTGACCTGGGTCTCCAGTATGCCGTCGGCGTAGTTCCTCAAACCCTCGTCTTGGTTGCTGATGCGCACTCCTGCTTCCGAGGCGACCCTGTCAACGTCCGCGACCTCGCGCTGCGAATTGAAGCCCGGCACGGCTTCCGCCGCTGCACCTGGCGCAAGGGCACCAAGCAAGACCTCTCCGCACGCTTCGCGCTCCGGAGAGTCGCGCCGGCCGGCATCCACGCCGAGCCTGACATCCAGTGGCTCCTCATCGAGTGGCGCGACGGCGAGACCGAGCCCGCAAACTACTTTCTCGCCACCTTGCCCGAGCACATCGACAAGCGGCAGCTCATACGGATCGTCATGCAGCGATGGCGCACCGAGCGTGTCTACGAGGACTTGAAGGGCGAGCTTGGGCTCGACCACTTCGAAGGCCGGCGCTTCCCAGGCTGGCACCATCATGTGTCCGTGGCCCTTTGCTGCTACGCGTTCATCGTCGCCGAACGCGTGCGGCGTTTCCCCCCCTCGGCCACCCGGCCGATGGAAGACAACTCGGAGCCGCTCGCGGCCCGAGCGGCACTTCTCCGACAGCTTCATCACCGTTCGGCTCTCCATCGCGCGAAGCGTCGCTTCATGGCTCCCTCGGTGTCCCGCCTGCCATCGACCAAGGAACTAGTGACGCAGTAGTGTTAGGGGGTCTCGGCACTGGCGCGGTGCCGGGCGGGCCTGAGCGAGACCGTTACCGGCGACTACTCATGGAGCAACGTCTAGGGCTCACCCCCGAGCAGCTCGAGCGGATTCTCGACGAGCTACTGAACAGTCTTCGCGAGCGGAAACCTTTGACGCACGGCTGGCCCGACACGGACATCCTGGGGCTCATCGCTGCAGCGGCCGCGACGGGGAACATCGACGAGGCTGTGTGGCGGGCGTTCCTAGCCGCGCACTTCGGCAGAACGTCGGCCGGCGATCTGGGCCGCGACAGTGCCGGGCTACTGCTTTGCGCATTCGACGATGAACCACGCTGGACGTGGGCCGCAG
>JANPOM010000239.1:0-8536 GCA_031427995.1 Anaeromyxobacter sp.
GCGCTCGATGGTCCCGCGCCTCACCGTGGCCCCGAGCGAGGCCCGTGGCTGCCCGAAGCGGACCAACTCGGCGAGGCGCGCGGCGCGCAGCGGGCGAAGCGTGGTGAGCAGGTAGACCGCCTCGAGCAGGTTGGTCTTCCCCTGCCCGTTCGGCCCGAGCAGCACCGTGAGCCGGGGTGAGGGCGCCAGGCTCACCTCGGCGAGGTTGCGGAAGTCCTGGAGCTGTAGCGAGGCGATCCGCACCGCGTTCAGCCCCGGGCGGGTGGCGCCATCAAATCCGCATCGGCATCACCACCGCCGTGTAACCGGCGTCGGCTTCGCCGGCGCCCTTCAAGACCACCGGCGAGAGGTCGTCGGCCAGCTCGAGCTGCACGTCGTCGGCCTTGAGCGCCGCCACCACGTCGGTCAGGTAGCGCGAGTTGAAGCCGATCTTGAGCGGCTCACCGGCGTACTCGACAGGCACGTCCTCGCGGGCGTCGCCGAGGTCGGGGTTCTGTGAGAGCACCCGCAGGGTGCCGGCCGAGAGCTCGAGCTTCACGGCGTGTGACTTGTCGGAGGAGAGCAACGAGACGCGCCGCAGGGTCTCAAGGAAGCGCTGCCGGCCGACCTTGATGATCTTCTCGCCGGGCTTCGGGATCACCTGCTGGTAGTCGGGGAAGAGCCCCTCGATGAGCCGCATCACCAGGATCACGCCGGGGCGCTTGAAGACCGCGGAGTTCTCGGCGAAGCCGAGCTGGGAGGAGGGCTTCTCCTGCCCCGATTCGGCCGCTTCGGTGAGCAGCTTGCGCAGCTCCTGCAGCCCCTTCTTGGGGAGGATGACGCCTTTCTTGAGCGCGAAATCGCCGGCCAGCGGCCGCTCCGAGACGGTGAGCCGGTGGCCGTCGGTGGCCACCAACCGCAAGACCGCGCCCTGTGGCTCGAAGAAGACGCCGTTCAGGTTGTAGCGGGTCTCGTCGTTGGAGGCCGCGAAGAAGGTCCGCTCGATCTGGTCGAGCAGTGACTTCGGATCGACGTCGACGAAGTTGAGCTTCTCGAAGCGAGGCAGCGCGGGGAAGTCCTCGGCCGGAAGCCCGACGATGCGGAACTCGGAGGGGCCGCTCTTGACCTCGAGGTAGTTGTTGCTGGCCCGCTTCAGGGTGACGGTCTGCTCTGGCAGGGCCCGCACGATCTCGTAGAGGTGCTTGGCTGGGACCGCCACCGCACCCTCCCTGGCCACCTCGCAGGTGTGCGTCGACGAGACCGATAGGTCGAGGTCGGTCGCGGAGATCTGGAGCTCGTTGCCTTTCCTGGCCTCGAGCAGGACATGGGAGAGGATCGGCATGGTCGACTTGCGCTCGACGATGCCCTGGGAACGTCCCAATGCCCGGGCCAGGTCCTGTGATCCGATCTTCAGTTCCATGAAAGAGACTCTCTTCTTCTTTGATACAGCCGTAGTAGCAGGGGGCTGATCGATGTGGACAACCGTGTCGAGCCTGCGGAAAGACGGACCTTTCTCCTGGGAACAACTCGACCGATCACTCCGGGTCCGACTTGTGTAGCGCGCCGTCGATCGAGGTGTCAACGAATGGCCACGCCCCCTCCCCGGTCCAAACCGGGCGTGATCCACGGGTCGTCCACGGGCTCAACTCAAGGACCTCAAGGGGCCAACTTTTGGGTCAGGCTGGCGACCGCGGTCTGGATATCCGGGTCCTGGCCGAGCAACTCCTCGACCCGCTCCTTGGCGGAGATGACGGTCGAGTGGTCCTTCTTGTTGAACTTCTCGGCGATGAGCTGGAAGGTCTCCTTGGAGAGCTCACGGCAGAGGAACATGGCCACCTGGCGCGGGATGGCGATCTTCTGCTCGCGCGACGAGCTGGTCAGCTTGGCCACCGTCAACCCGTAGTGGGCCGCGGTCGCCTCCTGGATCCGCTCGATGGTCGGCTTGTAGCCGGGCGGCGGGATGATGTCGGAGAGCACGTCGCGGGCCAGCCGGGTGCTGATGGGCTCCGACTTGAGCGAGGCGAAGGCCGAGACCTTGGTGAGGGCGCCGTGCAGCTCGCGGACGTTGGAGCGGATGTGGGTGGCCAGCAGGGTGGCCACCTCGTCGGGCAGGTCGATATGCTCGAGCTCGGCCTTCTTCTTCAGGATGGCGGCGCGGGTCTCGAACTCAGGGACGTCGATCTGCACCCGCATGCCCCACTCGAAGCGGGAGCAGAGCCGGTCCTCCAGCCCCTTCAGCTCCTTGGGGCTTCGATCGCTGGAGACCACGATCTGCACGCCCTGCTCGTAGAGGGTGTTGAAGGTGTGGAAGAACTCCTCGGCGGTCTTGTCCTTGCCGGCGAAGAACTGCACGTCGTCGATGAGCAGCGCGGCGCAGCCGCGGTAACGGCGGCGGAAGTCGTCGAGCGTTCCCTTGCGGAGGGCGTCGACGAAGTCGTTGGTGTAGCGCTCCGAGGTGACCACCGCGACCGGGCCGCCCGGGTTGGCGTCGAGGATGGCGTTGCCGATGGCGTGGAGCAGGTGGGTCTTGCCGAGGCCGGAGTCACCGTGGAGGAAGAGCGGGTTCCAGGCGTGGCCCGGCTTCTGGGCGACCGCCTGCGCGGCGGCGAAGGCGAAGCGGTTCGACTCGCCGACCACGAAGGTCTCGAAGGTGTAACGCTGGCCGGGGCGGCGCTCCTGCTGACCACCTGCGGCGGGGCTGGACGGCGCCGGGTGCGGTGCCGCCTCGTGGGCGGCGGCGGCCCGCGGCCGATCGTCGACCACGAAGACCACCCGCAGTGAGGTGCCGGTGACCGCCGGAAGGAACTCCTCGAACCAGGGGCGGTAGTTGTCGTCTACGAAGTCGCGGTGGAACTTGTCCGGGGCCGCGACGTGGAGCCGGCCGTCGTCGATGGCGGTGGCTCGCAGCGGGGCGAACCAGCGTTCATAGAGATCGGGGCGCAGGCGTGAGCGGAGGTACCCGTCCACCCGCGTCCAGGTCTCGTCGAGTGCCGTCATTTCGCGCATCCTTGCAGGTGACTCCATGAACCATTCCCCCAAAGACCCGCGGATGGCCAGCCACAAGACCAGACGGAAGTCCTTCCAGGGATCAGTGCTGATCCACCGGGATTCGTGACCGCGGTCTGGCTGGAGAGTGTCGAAACGGTGCCGTGTCTTCGGGGAAAGAACCACGACGGCGCTGATGGATCAAGGGCAAGAATGAGGGTTGTCGAAGGGCTGCGGAAGCACGGTGTTTTCGGCGTGGTGGAGCAGACCTTGACATGCCGCACCTGATCGTGGAGGTTGCCGCGCCATGAAGCGCACTTACCAGCCCAAGAAGATCAAGCGGAACCGCACCCACGGCTTCCGGAAGCGGATGGCGACCCCAGGTGGTCGCAACGTCATCAAGCGCCGTCGTGCCAAGGGGCGCAAGCGCCTCACGACCAAGGCGCCGACCAAGTAACCCGGACAGGTGAAGCTGCCCAAGGCCGCGCGCCTGCGACGACGCCGCGAGTATCTCGCGGTGCAGGATCGCGGTGTCCGGCTGGTCTCGGGTGAGCTGCTGGTCCTGTTCGGAGGAGCGGCGGTGGAGCGGCCGCGGATCGGGATCACGGTGTCGTCCAAGGTCGCCAATGCAGTCGGGCGGAACCGGGTCAAGCGCTGGGTACGCGAGGCCTTCCGGGAGCTCCAGGCGGAGCTGCCGGCGGTCGATCTGGTGGTGATCGCCCGATCGGGAGCGCTTGGCCTCGGACTGCCCGGGGCCCGGCGAGCCCTGGCGGCGGCGCGCGATCAACTCCAGCGGCGGGGGCACTGATGTTGGCGAGGCTGCTCGTGTTGCTGGTCCGCTTCTACCAGCGCTTCATCGGACCCGGCCTCCCGCCGGCCTGCCGGTTTCACCCGAGCTGCTCGGTCTACGCGGTCGAGGCGCTGGAGCGGCACGGCCCGGTGCGCGGCGGCTGGCTCACCATTCGGCGGCTCGGCCGCTGTCATCCTTTTCATCCTGGCGGCATCGATCCGGTGCCCGACCGCAGCGAGGTAACCCGTGGGAACTGACAATCGCCGCTTCGTGTTGGCCATCGTGGCCTCGATGGCCATCGTCTTCGGCTGGCAGCTGCTCTTCCCGTCTCAGACGCCGGGCCCGGTGGCTGCCTCCAGCAAGGGCGCCGGCGTGGCGCCGCTGGTCGCCGGCAACGCCCCGGCGGCGGTCCCCCCTCCAGACGGCGGCCCGGTGGCGGCGGTGCCAGACGCGCCCGAGGAGCTGGTCACGCTCAAGGGCGCCGAGTTCGCGGTGGTGCTCTCCAGCCACGGTGGTGCCATCGCCCACGTCGACCTGCTGGGCCAGAAGTTCCAGCGCAGCGTCGAGGGCAAGCTTGTCCCCATCGACATGGTGCACGTCGCCGCCGGCGCGCCCTTGCCGCTGGCGGTGTCGGTCTCGCCCGAGCTGGGCGGCAGCGCCGACCCACTGCTCGATCCGAGCGCCAGGAGCTCGATGCGGGTGGTCTCGAAGGACGCCAGCAGCGTGGTCTTCGAGGGGCGGGCCGGCTTGGTGACGGTGAGGAAGGACTTCAAGCTGACCGGCAGGCCCTACGAGGTGGCGGTGGTGCTGGAGTTCTTCGGGGCCCCGGCGGCCGGCACCGTCTCGGTGCTCTTCGACGGCTACATGCCGCCCTCCACCTCCAGCGGCAGCATCTTCTCCGGGCCGCCGCTCGACTTCGTCCGCCCGGTCTGCCGGACCGGCAAGAATACCGAGCGCTTCGACGTGGCTGGCGACGAGGTGCAGAAGAAGCTCGATGGCGCGGTGCTATGGGCCGGCATCGACCAGCACTACTTCACGGCGGCGCTGCTGCCGAGCGAGCCGGGCGGCACCTGCCTCTTCATCAAGGGTGGCCAGAAGGGGAGTGCGGCGGTGGTGATCCAGTACCCGCTCGACGGCGCGGGGAAGAAGCTCTCCTTCACCCTCTTCGCCGGCCCCAAGCAGCTCGAGCTGCTCAAGGCCTACGACAACCTCAACGGCCACGAGCGCGCCTTCGCCTCGGCCATCGACTACGGCCCGGTCAGCAACTTCTTCGCCTTCTTCGCCCAGATCCTGCTCGGGGTGATGCGCTGGTTCCACGGCTTCGTCGCCAACTGGGGCACTGCCATCATCCTGCTCACCATCACCGTGAAGGTGCTGCTCTACCCGCTGACCTACAAGTCGATGCAGTCGATGAACGCCATGCGCAAGCTGCAGCCCGAGATCGAGAACCTCAAGGCCAAGCACGGGAGCGACCGGGAGGCCATGAGCCGCGCCCAGATGGCGCTCTTCCAGCAGCACAAGGTAAACCCGGCCGGCGGCTGCCTCCCCATGTTGCTGCAGATGCCGATCTGGTTCGCGCTCTACGCCGCGCTCCAGACCTCGGTCGAGCTCTACCGGGCGCCCTTCCTCTGGATGAGCGACCTGACCCAGCAGGACCCGTACTTCATCCTGCCGGTGGCCATGGGAGTGACCAGCTTCGTGATGCAGAAGTTCTCGCCGCAGCCGACCGACGCCACCCAGGCCAAGATGATGCTCTACTTCTTCCCCGGCTTCTTCACGATCATGATGCTCTTCGTGCCGGCTGGGCTGACCCTCTACATCTTCACCAACAACCTGCTCTCCATCGGCCAGCAGCAGCTGGTGAACCGGATGCAGGATCGGCCGGCCAAGGCCTGACCGCAGTTCACGGAGAGTCATATGGAGCGAGAGGGCGCACCGCCGCCGGTCAGCGCGCCGGAGAAGGTGGAGAAGGCGCGCTCCTTCTGCGGGGAGCTGCTGCGACGCATGGGGGCGCTGGTCGAGCTGGAGCTTCGAGAGACGCCCGAGGCGATCGGAGTCTGGGTGAAGCCGCTCGACGGCAACCGCGTCGAGTTCAACTCAGCGCTGATCGAGGCGATCCAGGCGCTGGCCAACCGGGCGGTCAACCCGGCGGCCGATGTGCGCAAATGGGTTAACCTGGAAGTGGGTGGCTACTCGGAGGAGGGCGACCCGGCGGTCAAGGCGATGGCGGTGAGGCTGGCCGAGACTGTTCGCCGGACCGGAAAGACCATCGCGCTGGCGCCCATGAGCGCGCGCGAGCGGCGCCAGCTCCACATCGCGCTGCAGGGGGCCGAGGGAGTCAGCACCCGCAGCGAGGGCGAAGGCATCTTCCGCCAGCTCCTGGTCTTCGCCGACCCGGGCAAGCGCCTGGCCCGGCTCGAGGAGTAGGTGGCCAGGGAGAAGACGCTGGAGGAGAAGCTCTTCGCCGCGGCGGTGCTGCGCCGGTCCTTCGAGCTGCGTGGCCAAGAGTACGCCGCCGGGTTCCGGTTCGTCTACGATGGCGTCCTGCGCGACATGGGGCTGGAGGACGAAGCCGTGGTCGCCTTTCTGGCTTCCCGGCGCGAAGAGATCGAGCGGGCCATAGGCCGGAAGGGTTAGTGCCTGGGTCGGGGCACTGACTGGGGTCGCTTCTGCCGGGGCCGGGTGGTCGCGTCGCCGCGAGGGAGCATGGACCAGGTCTTCGAACAGGTGCTGCGGAGCGGAATCGAGGCCATGGGGCTTGTCGTGGACGAGCCCTCGATCGCGCGGCTGACCCGGTTCGCCGAGCGGCTCACCACCTGGAACCGCAAGATCAACCTTACCGCCATCACCGAGCCGGCGGAGATGGCGGAGAAGCACTTCCTCGACAGCCTGGTGCTGCTGCCGGCGCTGGAGGGGCGGCGGACGCTGCTCGACATCGGGAGCGGCGCCGGGCTGCCGGGCATGGCGGTGGCGTGCGCGCGGCCGGAGCTCCAGGTCACCTGCTGCGACTCGGTCGGGAAGAAGATCGCCTTCGTGAAGGCGCTCTCGGCGGAGCTGTCGCTCGCGGTGCGCGGGCTCCCGGTGCGCGCCAGCGGCGATCCGGCCAGGGACGGACTGCCGAGCTGCGACGCGGTGGTGAGCCGGGCGCTGACCGACCCGGATCGATGGATCGCCCTCGGGGCAGGCTATGTCGCTCCCGGGGGCCTGCTCCTGGCGATGCTCGGCAAGGGCTCGGAGCGGAGCCACCTCGAGGAGCTCGGCGCGGCGCACGGGTTCGAGCTGCTCGGCGTGGACCAGTTCGAGCTGCCCTTCTCCCACGCGGCGCGGTCGGTGGTCCGGTGGGGAAGGCGCCATGTTCCACGTGGAACATCGGCGGCGGAGCAGGACCGTTCCACGTGGAACACTGTCAGAGGGGCAGGGCAGATTGCCCCCCCATGAGCCGGATCCTCACCATCGCGAACCAGAAGGGCGGCGTCGGCAAGACCACCACCGCCGTCAACCTCGCCGCCTCGCTGGCGGCCGCCGAGCACCGCACCCTCCTCATCGACATCGACCCGCAAGGGAACGCCGGTTCGGCGCTCGGCATCCGGCGCGACGAGTCGGAGCAGAGCATCTACGAGGTGCTCCTCGACGGCCTCCCGCTGCGCGACGCCGTTCGCAAGACCGAGCTCAAGTACCTCGACCTGGTCCCGGCCTCGCAGCACCTGGTCGGCGCCGAGATCGAGCTGGCGGCGCTCGAGGGGCGGGAGGCGCGCCTGCGCAGCGCGGTCGAGCCGCTGGCGGCGGAGTACGAGTTCATCATCATCGACTGCCCGCCGTCGCTCGGCCTCCTGACCCTCAACGGCCTGGTCGCCGCCAAGGGCGTGATCATCCCGCTCCAGTGCGAGTACTACGCGCTCGAAGGGCTGGCCGACGTGCTCAAGACCATCGAGCTGGTGAAGGGCTCGGCCAACCCTGACCTGAAGGTCGACGGCATCGTCCTGACCATGTACTCGCCCAACAACCTCGCCAACCAGGTCGCCGAGGAGATCCGGCGCACCTTCTCGAAGCAGGTCTTCCAGACCATCATCCCGCGCAACGTGCGGCTCTCCGAGGCCCCGAGCCACGGCAAGCCGATCTTGCTCTACGACGTCGGCTCCAAGGGCTGCCAGAGCTACCTCGAGCTGGCGCGTGAAGTGGAGCGGCGTCTCGAAACCGAACAGGCCGGCGAAGCGAAACAGCGCCTCGACCCCGAGTTGGCCGGCGAAGCGAAACAGCGCCTCGAAGGAGGTGCGGCATGAGCCTCGCCGACAAGCGTCGTCCCGCCCTCGGACGCGGCATGGCCGCGCTCCTCTCCAACGCCGCCTCGCCCCCGACCGCCTCGGCGGCGGTTCCGGGCCGGTCGCTGCTCCATCTCCCCATCGAGGCGGTGGAGCGCAGCCCCGACCAGCCGCGCAAGCGCTTCGACGAGGCGAAGCTCGAGGAGTTGGCCGCCTCGATTCGTGAGCACGGCGTGGTCGAGCCGATCCTGGTCCGGCGCGAAGGGACGAAATACCGGATCGTGGCCGGAGAGCGGCGCTGGCGAGCGGCACAGCGGGCCGGGCTGCGCGAGGTGCCGGCCATCTTGCGCGAAGCCAGCGATCGCGAGGCCTTCGAGCTGGCGCTGGTCGAGAACCTCCAGCGCGCCGACCTGAACGCCATCGAAGAGGCGGAGGCCTTCGAGGTACTGGCCACCGACCACGGCCTTACGCAGGAGCAGATAGCGGTGCGGGTCGGCAAGGAGCGCTCCACGGTCGCCAACGC
>JANPOM010000240.1:0-41172 GCA_031427995.1 Anaeromyxobacter sp.
AAGCGGATGCCGTACATGTCGAAGCAGTAGCGTTCGAACCAGTTGGCGCCGCGCCAGATCCCGCAGACGCTCGGCAGCACCGGGTCCTGCTCGGACACCTTGAGGCGCAGCCGGATGCGCCAGTTCCGCGTGGTCGAGAGCAGGTTGTAGACCACCTCGAAGCGGGGCTCCTGCCCGAGGTAGTCGACCGCCGTGATGTAGGGCGCCATGTTGAACTGCATGCCGGGATCGTCGCGGAGGAACTGGCAGACCTCCACCAGCCGCTCGCGCCTGACGAAGGCGGCGTCGTCGCCCCCCGCGCCCACGTAGGCGCCGGTCACGCCGTCGCCGTTGACCGGATCCCGGAAGCGCGCAACCAGCGCGTCGATGACGACCTTGGCCATGGTGGTCCTCGCCTACCGCTGACGCGGCGCCTGCCCGAGCACTGGGAGCGGCTTGCCTTCGGTGAACTGGTGGTGCTGCCCCTGGATCTTCGCCTGCAACATCATGATGCCGTCGAGCACCTGCTCGGGCCGGGGCGGGCAGCCCGGCACGTAGACGTCGACGGGGATGATCCGATCGATGCCCTGCACGGTGGCGTAGTTGTCGTAGAAGCCGCCCGAGGAGGCGCAGACCCCGAAGGCCATCACCCACTTCGGCTCGGAGATCGACTCCCAGACCCGGCGCAGGATGGGCGCCTGCTTGCAGTTGACGGTGCCGACCACCATGAGCAGGTCGGCCTGGCGCGGCGAGAAGCGGGGCAGCGCGGCGCCGAAGCGGTCGAGGTCGTAGCGCGCCGCCGCCAGCGTCATGTACTCCATGCCGCAGCAGGCGGTGACGAACGGGTACTGGAAAAGAGAATACTTGCGGGCCCAGCCGAGCCCTTTCGAGACCATCTTCTCGAGGGCCCCGATGGCGTCATCCCGGCGGGTCGGTATGATCGAGGGAATGGCGTCGAGTTCCGTGGACATGTCGATGCTCCCTCCTACTCGGCCCAGTCGAGGACGCCCTTTTTCCAGACGTAGGCGAGACCGACCGCCAGGGTGGCGACGAAGATGAGCATCTCGACGTAGCCAGCCCAGCCGAGCTCGGTGAAGAGCACCGCCCAGGGGAAGAGGAAGACCGCCTCGATGTCGAAGACGATGAACAGCAGCGCCACCACGTAGAACTTCACTCCAAAGTGGTCCCGGGCCGACCCGACCGGCACCGAGCCACACTCGAACGGAGCCATCTTGGCGGCGTTGGGACGGCGCGGACCGAGCGTGTTGGCCAGCCCCAGCAGGAGGAAGGCCTGGCCGATCGCGACCAGCAGCACCACGCCGATCGGGAAGTAGGTCTGAAGGGGCGTGAGGGGCATGGTTTGACTGCTTTCGGGTGGGTCATCCAAATGCCCGCGCCTGCCGATTTCGTCAAGAGAATTCGGACCCTTGACAATGCGGCGACGACCAGTAGACTCCGCCCGCTTTTTCCCTTAACTACCTGATGGGGTGGT
The DNA here is from genome assembly GCA_031427995.1 of Anaeromyxobacter sp. GTDB lineage: Bacteria > Myxococcota > Myxococcia > Myxococcales > Anaeromyxobacteraceae > JADKCZ01. Next base: position 1,472 of record JANPOM010000240.1, read on the forward strand.
CGTGATGGGCTTCGAGTTCGGCGCCGTGCTGGTCTTCGCGGTCGTCGCCGTTGGTTTCGCTTTCGGTGGAATCACCCTCTCGAGGTTCATCGCCCCCAGGATCCCGAACGCCGAGAAGAGCTCCATCTACGAGTGCGGTGAGCGCCCCATCGGGGTCGCCTGGTTCAACTTCAACCCGCGCTTCTACCTGGTCGCCCTGGTCTTCGTGATCTTCGAGGTCGATATCGCCCTGACCTTCCCGGTCGTGGCCGTCTTCCGCAAGTGGACCGAGGCCAGCCCGATGCTGGCCTGGGTGGCCTTCTTCCAGCTGCTCCTCTTCATCGCCATCCTGGTGGTCGGCCTGGCCTGGGTCTGGGCCAAGGGGGACCTCGAGTGGGTGAAGACCCTGAGCCCCACCTCCACCAGCCAGGATGGCTCGCAGCGACGCGCCGCCTAGGCCGGACCGGAATCGAGAGGAAAGGAGAACGGCATGGCGCAGAAGCTCGACTCGGGGATTGGCGGAGACGTCACCCTTTTCCACACCTCGCAGCTCGACCGGCTCATCAACATGGCCCGGGAGAACTCGCTCTGGTACCTGCTCTTCGGGCTGGCCTGCTGCGGCATCGAGCTGATCCAGACCGGTGGCCCACGCGCCGACCTGATGCGCTTCGGCGCCATCCCGCGCGCCTCGCCGCGCCAGGCCGACTTCATGATCGTGGCCGGCACGCTCACCTACAAGATGGCCGAGCGCGCCAAGCTCCTCTACGACCAGATGTCCGAGCCCAAGTACGTCATCTCGATGGGCTCTTGCGCCAACTGCGGCGGCCTCTTCCAGTACGCCTACTCGGTCTGCAAGGGGGTCGACAAGATGTTCCCGGTCGACGTCTACGTGCCGGGCTGCCCCGCCGCGCCCCGAGGCGCTGACCGAGGGGCTGCTGAGGCTTCAGGAGCTGGTTCGCAACGAGCGTTGGAGCGACAAGCGCCGGGCCCCGCCCGCCGCCGCGGTGTGAGGCAGCAAGGGACTTGGCTCAGGACGACGCGGCCGACGGGGCCGCGGGACGGGGCGAGGGTTCGCGCGGAGCGAGCCGCTCGCCCCTGTCGCGACAGGGAGTGAAATGACGACCAGCGAAATCCACGAAAGGCTCAGGGCGCGCTTCGGCGATGACGTGGCGGCGCCGTCGGAGACCAAGGGCGACCCCTGGCTGCTCGTGAAGCCGGCTCGGGTCGTCGAGGTCTGCGCCTTCCTCAAGGGGACGGCCGGCCTCGATTTCGACTTCTGCGAGGACCTGACCGCGGTCGACTGGCCCAAGCGCAACGTCATCGAGGTGGTGATCCACCTGCTCTCCCTGACGCACAAGCACGCCGTGAAGCTCAAGGTCGAGGCTGACCGCGCCAACCCGGTGGTCCCGTCGCTGACCGGGGTCTGGAAGGGCGCCGACTGGTTCGAGCGGGAGGTTTACGACCTCTTCGGCGTCAGCTTCACCGGCCACCCCGACCTGCGCCGCATCATGCTGCCCGACGACTGGGTCGGCCACCCGCTGCGCAAGGACTACCAGGAGGCCGGCGGCTGGCATGGCATCGGCAACGAGCGGGAGAACCCGCTGGTCGAGCTGAAGCGGCTCGACGACGTGGCTCGCGCCGCCCTGCCCAGGCCGCCTCCCCCGCCGGCGGCGCCTCCCGCGCCACCCGCGCCACCCGCGCCACCCGCGCCACCCGCGCCACCCGCGCCACCCGCGCCAGCAGCTCCAGCAGCTCGAGCAGCTCCCAAGGCCTGACCGGAGGACCTCATGGAAAAGCTCATCCTCCGCCGCGTCGACCGCAACAACGAGGAGATGATCCTCAACTTCGGTCCCCAGCACCCCTCCACCCATGGCGTCATCAACTTCATCGTCCAGACCGACGGCGAGGTGATCCGCAAGGCCGTCCCCGACGTCGGCTACCTGCATCGCTCCATCGAGAAGATCGGCGAGAGCACCGGCTGGCACGGCTTCATGCCGTACACCGACCGCATCGACTACGTGGCCGCCATGTTCCCCAACGAGGGGTACGCCATGGCGGTCGAGAAGCTCTGCGGCATCCAGGTGCCGAAGCGGGCCCTCTACCTGCGCGCCATCTCCACCGAGCTCTGCCGCATCGCCAGCCACCTGGTCTCGATCGGCACCATGGCCATGGACCTCGGCGCCTTCACTCCGATGCTCCACGGCATCCGCGAACGCGAGACCATCAACGACCTGATCGAGGCGCTCTGCGGCGCGCGTCTCACCTACAACTACCACCGCATCGGCGGGGTGGCCTACGACCTGCCCGAGGGCTGGCGCGACAAGACGCTGGCCTTCCTCGATCACTTCGACAAGTTCCTGGTCGAGTTCGATCGGCTCATCTCCTTCAACGAGATCTACATCCAGCGGCTCGCCAACGTGGCCGTCATCCCCGGCCCCATGGCCATCGACTTCGGCCTCTCCGGCCCCAACCTGCGCGGCTCCGGCATCGACTGGGACATCCGCAAGGCGATGCCCTACAGCGTCTACCCGGAGTTCGAGTTCGAGGTGCCGGTCGGCAAGGGCATGTTCGGCACCGTGGGCGACTGCTACGACCGGTACATCTGCCGGACCCGCGAGATGGGCGAGTCGAGCAAGATCGCCCGCCAGGCGCTGGATCTGATCCAGCAGGCGCCCGAGGGCGACATCATGGCCCCCAAGATCTCGCGCAACCTCAAGGTCGAGGCCGGCGAGACCCTCTCCCGCGTCGAGTCGGCGCGCGGCGAGATGGCCTTCTACGTGGTGGCCGACGGGACCAACAAGGCCTGGCGGGTTCGCACCCGCACCGGCTCCTTCACCGCCATGGGGATCATCGAGTCCATCAGTCCCGGCCTGATGGTGGCCGACCTGGTGGCCCTGATCGCCTCGCTGGACGTCGTCGCCCCGGAGATCGACCGCTAATGCTCGAGAACACCCAGCGCCCGCTGCTCTCCCCCCGCGCCGTCGTCCTCGCCACCGTCATCGTCGCGACGGCGCTGCCCGGCGCCCTCTTCGGTGGCATCCTGGTCCTCACCGCCGCCACCAAGCCGGTGATGGTCGAGGCCTTGCTCCGGCAGGTGGTCGGCGTCGACCCTGCCACCTGGCCCTACACCTCGCTGCTCACCTGGGCCTCGGTGGCGGTGATGGCCCTCATCCTGCTGACCTTCGGGGCCGTCATCTCCGGCATGACGGTCTGGTGGGAGATGCGGGTGAGCTCCCGCATGCAGAGCCGCATCGGTTACAACCGCGCCGGCGCGGCCGGCTTCCTCCAGTGGATCGCAGACGCGGTCAAGCTGCTCTTCAAGGAGGATCTGATCCCGGCCGAGGCCGACCGGATGATCTTCCGCGTCGCCCCCTACTTCGTGATGACCGGCTTCGCGCTCACCTTCGTGGCGCTGCCCTTCGGCGAGAGCCTGATCGCCGCCGACCTGAACGTCGGCATCTTCTACCTGATCGCCGTCACCGCCCTGGTGGTGGTCGGCATCCTGCTGGCCGGCTGGTCCTCCAACTCCAAGTGGGCGCTCTTCGGCGGCATGCGGTCGGCCGCGCAGGTGGTGAGCTACGAGATCCCGGCCGGCCTCGCCATCATGGTGCCCATCCTGATGGCCGGCACCCTCTCGATGCAGGGGATCGTCCGGGCCCAGGGCGCCTGGCCCTGGCAGTGGTTCGTCTTCACCAACCCGGCCGCCACCGTGGCCTTCGTCATCTTCTTCGTCTCGCAGCTGGCCGAGGGCAACCGCACTCCGTTCGACCTCCCCGAGGCCGAGTCGGAACTGGTGGCCGGCTACCTCTCCGAGTACTCGGGCTTCCGCTTCGCCCTCTACTTCCTCGTCGAGTTCGGCAACCTCTGGGTGATGGCCGCCATCACCACCACGCTCTTCCTGGGCGGGTGGCAGATCCCCGGCGTCGGCCCCGAGACCTTCGCCGCCGCCAAGGGGACCGGCGGGCTCCCCGGCCTCGGCTGGTGGGGGCTGCAGGTCCTCTCCATGGTGGTGATGGTGGTGAAGACCCTGGTGGTCCTCAACCTCATCGTCTGGATCCGCTGGACGCTGCCGCGCATCCGCATCGACCAGATGATGAACCTCTGCTGGAAGTACCTGGTGCCGTTCGCCTTCGCGGCCTTCGTCTTCACCCTGCTCTGGCAGGTGCTGGTGGCGCGGGCCCCGGCCCTCTCCACCGTGACCGGCTTCCTGCTGACCGGGCTCTTCCTGGTGGGGGTGGCGGTCTTCGCCCGGCAGGTCAAGGCCAACATCACCGCCGCCGGCGAGCACGTCGACCTCAGCAACTGGTGACCGGAGCCGCCATGTCGATGACCTTCAACGAGTACACGGGTGGTTTCAGGAAGACAGCCGTCTCCTTCTGGCACGGCCTCTCCATCACCATGTCGCACCTCTTCCGCCGGCCCAGCACGGTCCAGTACCCGGACCGCACGCCGCAGCCGGTGCGCGACATGCTGCCGCCGCGCTACCGCGGCTTCCTCGAGGTCGACACCTCCATCTGCACCGGCTGCCAGGCCTGCGAGCGGGCCTGCCCCATCGCCTGCATGCAGATCACGCTGGAGAAGGACCCCACCAACCCGAAGCAGCGGCTGGTGACCCAGTTCGACATCGACGAGGCCAAGTGCATGTACTGCGGCCTCTGCGTCGAGCCCTGCCCGACCGGCTCGATCCAGCACACCCGCGAGTTCGAGGCCTCGATGCGGAACATCCGCAACCTGGTCTTCCGCTGGGCCGATCCGCTCAAGCCCTTCCCGGTCTACAAGGTCGAGAAGGGGGCCGAGTACTTCCCGCGGGCCCCGCTCGGGGCGCTGGTGCGCGCCAAGCTCGACGGCCTCCGCTGGGACGCCCGGGCCGTCGAGTACCTGCCGCCCGCGCCGCCGGCCCCAGCCGCCGCCACTGCTCCGCCGGCCGCCCCGGCCAGGCCAGCCGCCGCCACCGCTCCGCCGGCCGCCCCGGCCGCTCCCTCCACCCCCGAGTCGAAGTAGGAGCCCACCATGACGCAGAACAAGGGAAAGCTTCTCGGCTGGATCCTCGGCACCGCGCTGGCCATCGGCTTCGTGGTGGTGATGGGCCAGCTGGCCATCGGACCGGCCGCGAAGTCGATGGCCCCGGCCGCCGCCGCCCCCGCCGGCCTCCCTGACGTCCTCTTCTACATCCTCGCCGGGTTTACCATCGCCGGCGCCGCTGGCGTGGCCCTCTCCCACAACATCCTCTACAGCGCCATCGGCCTGCTCGTGGCGCTGCTGGGGGCCGGCTCGCTCTACGTCTTCCTGGCGGCCGACTTCCTGGCCGTGGCCCAGCTGCTCATCTACATCGGCGGCGTGCTGGTGCTGGTGCTCTTCGCGGTGATGTTGACCAACCGCATCACCGAGATCACCGTCTCCAACGCCAGCATCGGTCTCTGGGGCGGGCTGATGCTCTTCGTGGCGGTGGCCCCGGTGCTGCTGGCCGTGGCGCTGGTCACGCCCTGGGCCACCATCACCCCGGCGGCAGCCAGCTACACCACCGAGACCATCGGCGACGGCCTGCTGACCAGGTGGCTGCTCCCCTTCGAGATCGCCTCGATGGTGCTGCTGGCCACGCTGGTCGGCGCCGTCTCGATCGCTCGCAAGGAGATCAAGGCCGACTGAGCCCTCGGGCCGGTCTCCCCTTTCGGCCGCGCGGCGGCCCTGGAGCCCATATGCAGATCTCCCTCTCGCACTTCCTCATCGTCGGCGCCCTGCTCTTCTGCTTCGGCCTGGTCACCGTCACCACCCGGCGCAACGCCGTCGGCGTGCTGATGGGCGTCGAGCTGATCCTCAACGGCGCCAACGTCAACTTCGTCGCCTTCAACCACTACGTGGTGGGGGGGGTCTCCGGGCAGGTCTTCGCCCTCTTCGTCATCGTGCTGGCCGCGGCCGAGGCCGCGGTCGGCCTGGCCATCGTGCTGGCCGTCTTCCAGACCTTCAAGACCATCGACGTCCGCTACGCGGACCTGATGCGGGAGTGACATGGGACACGAATCCACCCAACTGGTGCCGGTGGTGATGACGCACGCCACCTGGCTGTGGCTCATCCCGCTCTTCCCCCTGGTGGGCGCGGCCATCAACGCGGCCATCGGCTGGAAGCTCCAGGGGCTCTTCGGCGAGCCGAAGTCGATGAAGGGTGGGCGCGGAAAGCAGCTGGTCCACTCCATCGCGGTGGCAGCCATGATGGCCTCCTTCGCGGTGGCCGTGTACTCGTTCGTCCAGCTCGCCGGGCTGCCTGCCGAGGAGCGCACCCTCCAGCAGACGCTCTGGAACATGTTCAGCGCCGGCCGGCTCACCGCCGACCTGGCCTTCTCGCTCGACCAGCTCTCCATGGTGATGGTGCTGGTGATCACCGGGATCGGGTTGCTGATCCACGTCTTCTCGATCGGCTACATGGCCGAGGAGCCGGCCTACTGGCGGTTCTTCAGCTACATGAACTTCTTCGTCTTCGCCATGCTGCTGCTGGTGATGGGCGACAACTTCGCGGTGATGTTCTTCGGCTGGGAGGGCGTCGGCCTGGCCTCCTACCTGCTCATCGCCTTCTGGTACACCGACCCGGCCAAGGCCGCGGCCGGCATGAAGGCCTTCGTCGTCAACCGCTTCGGCGACTTCGGCTTCATCATCGGCCTGATGCTGCTCTTCTGGGGGCTGGGCGGCGCCTGGGAGTCGCGCCCGGGCACCCTGCGCAACCTCGACTACGTCCCCAGCGTGGAGCTGAACAGCAACGCCGGCGCCTCCACCGCCGCCGAGTCCGACGCGCTGGCGCCCCGGGTGAACGGGGTCAAGGTCGGCCCGACCCTGAACTTCCGCGAGCTGCGCGACCAGGTGGTCATCGAGGCCACCGGCGTCAAGGAGCACCTGGCTGGCACGACGGTCTGGGGCGTCTCGCTGCTGACGCTCATCGGCATGCTGCTGTTCGTCGGCGCCATGGGCAAGTCGGCGCAGATCCCGCTCTTCGTCTGGCTCCCCGACGCCATGGCCGGCCCGACCCCGGTCTCGGCCCTCATCCACGCCGCCACCATGGTCACCGCCGGCGTCTACATGGTGGCCCGGCTCAACTTCCTCTTCGTGATGTCACCGAGCGCGATGGGCTGGGTGGCGCTGATCGGCGCGCTCACCGCCATCTTCGCCGCCACCATCGGGTTCTTCCAGTACGACATCAAGAAGGTGCTGGCCTACTCGACGGTGTCGCAGCTCGGCTTCATGTTCATCGGGGTCGGCACCGGCGCCTACTGGGCCGGCATCTACCACCTGATGACCCACGCCTTCTTCAAGGCCACCCTCTTCCTCGGGTCGGGCTCGGTGATCCTCGGCTGCCACCACGAACAGGACATGCGGAAGATGGGGGGGCTGAAGAAGCACATGCCCATCACCCGGTGGACCTACCTGATCGCCACCGTGGCCATCGCCGGCTTCCCCATCGCCAACGGCTTCTACTCGAAGGACGAGATCCTCTGGAAGGCCTTCACCAGCAACCACCTGGCCCTCTTCGGCACGCCGACGCCCTGGCTGGGGCCGCTCATCTACGTGATCGGGCTGGTCGCCGCGACCGGCACCTCGTTCTACATGTACCGGTCGTACTACATGACCTTCACCGGCGAGTACCGCGGCGGCGGCGGACATCACGACGACCATCACCCCGCTTCCGCGGTGACTGCCCACTCCGCTCCCGCGGCGACCGCGCACGCCGCCCCGGCCGCGGCTCCCGGCGGCGGCCACCATGGCGGCACGCCGCACGAATCGCCCTGGCAGATCACCCTGGTGCTGGCCATCCTCGCCGCCGGCTCGGTGGCCACCCTCTTCCTCGGCATCCCGGTCCTCTGGCAGCACACCTTCGCGCACGCCAACACGCCCCCCATCCTCGAGCACTGGCTGGAGCCGGTGCTCTCCGCCAAGGTGGCGTTCGGGCACGGCACCCAGGCCATGGAGTGGCTCTTCCAGGGGCTGGGCGTGCTGGCCGCCACCGTCGGGTTCGTGGCCGCCCGCGCCGTCTACAAGGACAACAGGAACGAGGCGGCGCTCAAGGCCATGATCGAGCGCTGGAAGGGCGTCTGGACCGTCGTCTACAACAAGTACTACGTAGACGAGCTCTACGAGGTGATGGTGCTGCGCCCCACCTCCCAGGTGGCCCGGGCCTTCTCCTGGTTCGACGGCAAGATCCTCGACGGCCTGGTGCACACCGTTGCCGCCTTCACGAGGGCCTTCGCCAACCTCGATGGCGCCATCGACAAGTACCTGGTCGACGGCGCGGTCAACGGCGTCGCCAACGTCATCGGGTGGGCCGGCGGTTCGCTGCGCCACCTCCAGACCGGCCGCATCCAGACCTACCTCTACGGCGCCCTCGGCGGCGCCCTGGTGGTGGTCCTCGTCAACTTCCTGATCAGCTAGCGCTCAAGGAGCCCGCCTCATGTACCTCTTCACAGACGGAAACGTCCTCAGCCTGGCCACCTTCTTCCCGCTCATCGGCGCGGTGGTCATCGTGCTGCTGATGATGGGCCGCGCCATGCTCGGCCTCGGCAAGCAGCTCGTCGACCAGGCCAGCCGGTGGATCGCGCTGGTCACCAGCGGCCTGTCGTTGGCGGCCGCCATCGCCGCCTGGTCCATGTACGACCCCGGGCTGGGCGGCGTGCAACTGGTGGCCAAGGCGGTCTGGATCCGGGACTTCAACGTCGAGTACTTCGTCGGCGCCGACGGCATCTCCATCTCGATGATCCTGCTCTCCGGGATCATCTCCTTCATCGCCACCATCGCCTCGATGCCCTGGTGGGGGAACCACAAGGCCAATGAAATGGCCGGCATGAACCACGACGGCCACGACGACCCTCACCACCCCAAGCACTTCTCGGTGCGCATGGTCCCAGGCTACATGGCCATGCTGCTGCTCCTGCAGACCGGCATGATGGGCACCTTCGCCTCCCTCGACATGTTCCTCTTCTTCGTGTTCTGGGAGGTCATGCTCCTGCCGATGTACTTCCTCATCGGCGTCTGGGGCGGGCCGCGCAAGGAGTACGCGGCCATCAAGTTCTTCCTCTACACCCTGGCCGGCTCGGTGCTGATGCTGCTGGCCATCATCGCGCTCTACTACGCCAGCCAGCCGGCGCTCCTCGCCGACGGCACCATGTCGAGGCTCCACACCTTCAACATCCTGGAGATGGCCAAGCAGGCCCAGGCCGGCGTCTTCGCCGCCGCCGCCCCCATCCTCGGCTTCGGCTTCACCAAGATCGTCTTCGTCGGGCTCTTCATCGGCTTCGCCATCAAGATCCCGATGTTCCCCTTCCACACCTGGTTGCCCGACGCCCACGTCGAGGCCCCCACGCCCATCTCGGTGATCCTGGCCGGCGTGCTCTTGAAGATGGGCATCTACGGCATCCTCCGCTTCAACTACGCCATCCTCCCGGACGCCACCGCCTGGGCCGCCAACGCCATGGCGATCTTCGGAGTCATCAACATCGTCTACGCGGCCTTCGTCTGCCTGGCGCAGAATGACCTCAAGAAGCTCATCGCCTACTCCTCGGTCTCGCACATGGGCTTCTCCCTGCTGGGGATGGCCGCCATGACGCCGCAGGGGATCTCCGGGGCGGTGCTCAACCTCTTCACCCACGGCATCATCAGCCCCATGCTCTTCCTCATCGTGGGCGTGATCTACGACCGTGCCCACCACCGCGAGATCGAGAAGTTCGGCGGCCTGGCGGCCGTGCTCCCCGAGTACGCCGCCATGACCGGGCTGGCCTTCTTCGCCTCGATGGGCCTCCCCGGCCTGGCCGGCTTCATCTCCGAGTTCATGGTCTTCTCGGGCGCCTTCCCGGTCTTCACCACCTACACCATCATCTCGGCCACCTCGGTCATCATCACCGCGGCCTACTACCTGTGGGCCATCCACCGGATGTTCCTCGGCAAGCTCAACCAGGCCTACGTCGGCTTCCCCGACCTGGTCTGGCGCGAGCGGCTCACCCTCTACCCGCTGGCCGCCTTCTGCATCGTGCTCGGGTTCTACCCGCAGATGATCCTCTCGATGATCAACGGCTCGCTCCACGAGCTGATCCGGAACATCCGCCCGCTCTAGCGGCGACAAGGGAGCCGACGTGACGCAACTCCTCTCGCTCGTCGACGTGAACCTGGCCTCGGTGGCGGCCTTCCGGCCCGAGCTGGCCCTGACCTTCGGGACCATGGCCATGTTCATCCTCGACCTGTTCTGGAAGCACCACCCGGGCCGGCCGGCGCGGCTGGCGACCGGCGCCCTGCTGGTGCTGGGCGTGGCGGCCGCCTTGCTGGCCAGCCAGCCCCCGGGCGCCCGCGCCCTCTTCAACGGCATGATCGCCACCGACGGGTTCGCCACCTTCTTCAAGTGGCTCTTCCTGCTGTCCGCCGCCCTGACCGTGCTCATCTCGGCGCCCGGCAAGGACTTCCCGCCCAACCGGCTCGGGGAGTTCTACGCCCTGCTCATGGCCCTGGTGCTCGGCCTCTTCCTCATGGCCAGCGCCACCGACCTGCTGATGGTCTACCTATCCATCGAGCTGGTCTCGCTGGTGAGCTATGTGCTGGCCGGCTTCAAGAAGGGCGACCGCCGCGCCGCCGAGGCCGCGCTGAAGTACGTCATCTACGGCGGGGTCGCCTCCGGCGTCATGCTCTTCGGGATGAGCTACCTCTTCGGCCTGCTCGGCACCACCGACCTCGGCCAGATGGCGGTCAGGATCCAGCAGCTCCAGGTCACCGGCCTGCCGGCCGCGGCCACCAGGCTCACCCTGGTGGTGGCGGTGGTGCTGATCACCGCCGGAGTCGGCTACAAGATCGCCGCGGTGCCCTGGCACATGTGGTGCCCCGACGTGTACGAGGGTGCCCCCACCCCGTTCACCGCCTTCCTCTCGGTCGGACCCAAGGCGGCCGGCTTCGCGGTGGCGCTCCGGCTCTTCTACGGCGCGCTCTCCGGCCCCTCGGCGGTGACCCCCGGGTTCGGCGAGGCGGTTGGAGGCCTGCCCTGGCCGGCCATCATCGGGGTCATGTCGGTGGCCACCATGACCCTTGGCAACTTGACGGCCCTGGCCCAGACCAACCTGAAGCGGCTGCTCGCCTACTCCTCGATCGCCCACGCCGGCTACATGCTGATGGGGCTCTCGGCGGCCTCCGATCGCGGCGTGCAGGCGATCATGATCTACCTGCTCATCTACGTGGTGATGAACCTGGGCGCCTTCCTGGTCGTGATCCTGGTGGCCGAGGCCACCGGCTCGGAGTCGATCCTCGACTACCGCGGGCTGGCCAAGCGCCATCCGCTGGCGGCCACCGCCTTCGCCATCTTCCTCTTCTCGCTTACCGGCATCCCGCCCTTCGCCGGCTTCGTCGGCAAGTGGTACCTCTTCGTGGCCGTCCTCGACCGCGTCCCGGGTCCGGGCGGCAACTGGTACGCGGTGCTGGCCATCATCGGCGCGCTCAACAGCGCCATCTCGCTCTACTATTACGTGCGGGTGATCCGGGCGATGTTCATCGACCTGCCCTACGCCGAGCCTCGCCAGGCCCCGGCCACGCCGCTCATGTACAACCTGCTGCTCTCGGCCTCGGCCGTGGCGGTGCTGGTCTTCGGCCTCTGGTGGAGCCCGATGATCGACTGGACCAGCGCCTCGCTGCAGATCTTCAAGGGGTAGCCACCCCGGCGGTTGGCGCGGCCCGCCTCCCGCCGATCCTTCTCTTCGCCATGGCCACCGCCTGCGCCGGGCAGGAAGGGACCCTTCGACTGCGCCTTGGCGGCCGAGTGGCGACGGGGACTCGCTCGCCGCCTACATCAGCGGCATCGTCACCCTGTAGCGCTCCGGCGGCTTCACGGCGGGGACAGCGAACTCGAAGCCGATGAGCGCCCTCCTGCAGCACTCGATGAGCTGAGGCGACGACGTGCCGGATGACGTGACGTCGGCGCCGGCGACGTTGAGCCTCCCCTCGAGCGCCTCGAGCCTCAGGACCAGCACGGCGGGGCCAGTCGACCCACCGCCAACCGGACGGCTGGACGGTCGCTCGCGGGCGCGACGCTTCGCCTCGTCGTCGAAGCAGTGCTGCATGCCGTTGCGGGCCTCCGCGAGGCCGTCCGAGACGGGGGCGGCGAGGTCGGGCCCGAGCGCGGCCGGGCGCAGCGCGGTCTCGACCGACTCCCAGGGCGCCGCGCCCGGCGCCGCGGGTCTCTCGACCGCGGGGCGCACCAGGCCGCGCTGGGCGACGGCGGGGGACGCCGGCTCGTGGAGAGGGGTGGGCGCCGCGGGCTCCGTCGACGGCAGCCCGGACGGGACGATCCCGGACTGGGCGGCGCCCGCCGCGGAGGGATCCGGCGGCGCGGTCGTCGAGGACCCCGCCCCGGTCACGGGGAGCGAAGCTTCGAAAACCTGCACCGCGGCGATACCAGCCGCGACGAGGAGCGCGGCTCCCGCGACGGCGGCGATGGCGAGCGTGCGAGCTTTCATGGCTTCTCCGGATGGGACCAGGCGGGCGTGGCGCTCGGTTCCTTCGGCGCGGCGGACGGCTCCTTCGCCGCGTCCGGTCCGCCCGGCGCGCCGGCCTCCGCCGAGGCCGTCCCCAGCGTCACCAGCGGGGTGCCGCGGCGACCCGCGAACGCGTCGGCACGTGCGAGCGCCGCCTCCATGGCGTCGGCGCGCGCCTTCAGGGTGTCGGCGAGCGGCGAGAGCCGCTTCACGCACCTCGTGCCCTCCGCCCGCGCCTCCTTCAGCGACTGCGCGGCCCGGGGCTCGGTCGGCGCCAAGGGCATGGCGAGGTCGAGGTCGCGCATGACGTACTTGCATTCCCGGATCCCGGGCAGCTCGGGGATCGCCTCCTGGGCCGCCTTCGCCGCGGACTCGATGCCGGCGCGGAGCGTCCTCGCCTCGTACCGATCCGGGGCGGTCGCGTCCCCGGCGATGACGTCCAGACCCTGGTAGTACTTCCCGTAGGTGAGCCGGAACGAGCACTGGGCGATGCGGGCCATGTGCAGCACCGACCCATCGGTCGCGGCTCGGAGGTCGCGCCAGAGCTGCTGGTCGGCCGGTGTGCCCTTCGGCGGCGCGCTGTAGTCGCGCTGCGCGGGTGCGGGTGCGGGTGCTTGCGCGAGCAGGGCAGCGAGGGTGAGAGCGGAGAGCGGTGACATGGTGGCCTCGTTCAGCGCGTGGGCTTCCAGACGTAGGTGCCGGTGAGGTCGATGTAGCCGAGTCGGGGCCCGGTCGGTGCGTCAGGCCCCGCCGTCGAGACCGAGCCACCCTGCCCGACGGCGGCAAGGCCATGGGCGAAGTCGAGGGCGGTGTCGAAGGGCGGAACCGCGTCGCGGCCGACGATGACGACCTTCCCCGCGCGGTCGATGAATCCGACGCTCGGAGCGCCGAACTCGCCGGCGAAATCGACTCGAGCGAGCCCTTCCGCGAAGGGGCGGCACTCACGGAACCGCTCCGGGATCACGAAGGCGCCCGTCCCATCGATGTAACCGCACTTCACCCGATCCTTCCGCGCCGGGGCGAGCCCCTCGGAGAAGTCGCCGGCCCAGGCGAACTGCAGCGGAATCACCGGGCGGCCCTGGGCGTCGGTGTACCCCCAGACCCTCTCGATCCGGACCGGCACCAGCCCCTCCGAGTGGTTCCCGGTGTCCTCGTACTCGTCCGGCAACCCGCCGGTGCCGAGCCTGAACAGGAAGGCGCGCTTCCGCCCCATCCCCATGGCCATCCAGCCGGTGGCCACCCCACCCCTCATCGGCGTCCCGCCCATGCCCGCCGGTCCGAGGCGCCACGTGCCGGCGGGGTCGATCCAGCCACAGCTCTCGTCATCGCAGGCGAGGGCGTAGCCCTCGGAGAAGTCCTCGATGGAGTTCAAGCGCGCCGGGATGGCGAGCCGGCCCTCGCGGTCGATGGCGCCATCGCGCTGCCCCGCCGTGACCACCGCGCGACCGCTCACGAAGGGCCGGTGCAGGGACCGCTCGGGAGGGTACGGGGGCACCAGGACCATCGTGCCGGAGGGGTCCACGTAGCCGAAGGTCTTCCCGTCGAAGACGGCCGCGAGCCCCTCGGAGAAGTCGGCGGCACGCGTGAACCGCGGCGCGACGACGACCTTGCCGGAGGCGTCGATGTAGCCCCACCTCCCCTCCTTCAGGATCCGGAACCGGGCCGGCGCAGCGGCCGGGACGGTTGGCGCGGAGGCGGCGGCGGGCGGTGGCTCGGCGGGGACCTTCGCGCCGGCTGCGAGTGCCGCGGCGGCCGCGACGACCAGGAGCATGCTCATCGGACGCGCTCCTCGGCCTGCCCGCGGAGGGCGTCGGAGAGGTGCGGGAGCCTGAGGATGCGCGCCGAGGCGTCCCGGACACAGGGGACGTCCCCGGTCGCCTCGCAGGCCCGCGCCAGGGCAACCAGCGCGGTCACCCGGTCGCCTCGGACCGACAGCGCCTCGCGCGCCAGGCTGGCGGCCTCGCCGGCCGTCTCCTTCCGCGCCGAGAGGACCTCGGCGAGGAGCCCCTTGGCGTCGGCGCGCAGTGGCTCCTGCGCCGGCGCGTACTTCTGGATGGCGCTGCGCAGGACCCGCTCGGCCTGGGCCGTGTCGTTGGTGCGCCAGAGCGCCTCGGCGGCCACGGCGCTGCACCACGCGAACTGCGGCGCGAAGCGGAGTCCGTTCGATGCCTCGCGCAGCGCCTCGACGGGCTGCCCCTCGAGGAGCGCGGTGCAGCCGCGCGTGCACCGATCCAGCGACTCCTCGGGCTGGACGGGGTCCGGCGGCAAGAAGCGCAGTTCCCGCCAGACCGCCTTGGCGGCGTCGGCGGGCGGGAGGAGAGCCGCGGCCTGGCCGTACGCGTACGCGGCCTCGACCCGATCGCCTCGATTCACCTGCACCGCCGCGAGGAGCGCCCAGCCCGTCGCCTCCTTCGGGGCGCTGGCGAGGGCGCGCTCGAGGTCGGTCCTGGCCGCGTCCCACTGGCGCTGGCGCGCCAGCGCGCGGCCGCGGAGCGCGCGTCCCTCCGGAGACTCGCGCCGCGCCAGGGCGCGGTCGGCCGCACCGAGACCGGCCGGGACGTCCGCCGCCGCCAGCCGCGCACGGGCCAGCCCGAGGAGCGGAGCGTCCTCCCCGGGGCGCAGCGCGGCAGCCTGCTCGAAGAGCGCCGCGGCGTCGGCGGGCCGGCCACCAGCCAACTCCTTCTCGGCACGCGCCAGGAGCGCCACTGCGTCGTCGCCGATCGGGGCGGGTGCTATGGCCTCTCTCCGCGCGCCGGCGCAAGAGGCGAGCGCCGCGGCGAGGGCCAGCGCGAGACACTTCGAAGCCAAGGCCATGCAAGAACCCCCTGGAAGACCGGCGAATCATACGATGCGGTGCGGCGGACGGGGCGCGTAGGTCCGGCCCGTACCCAACCGGTCCGGCGTCGTCGCGTGCGGCGCGGAAATGGGAGCGGGGCGGCGCCTCCTGGGAGACGCCGCCCCGCGGTGCTTCACGAGACGTGGGCTGCTACGGCACGACCAGCAACGGCCGCATCATCTCGTTGTCCTCGTGGTCGACGATGTGGCAGTGCCACACGTACGGACCGGAGGTGACCGGTTGGTAGAACGGCTCAGCCGCTACCGCGGGGTTCCAGCAGACCGGCAGCGCCGGGTTGTACGGGTTCGGACCGCCGTTCAGGGCCGTGCCGGCAGGGCAGTCGGCCCAGCCGCCATTCCACTTCGCCACGACGCGGAGCATCTCGCCCGGCATCGACTTCGCCGTGTCCTTGAAGCCCTCCTCGCCGGGATCCGGCGGCCGCATCGGGCCGATGACGAAGGCCGACGGGTTCACGGCCGCCTTGACGAACGGAAGGGCGGGGGGCGGAGCCAGGAAGCCGGCCGCGGCCAGCGCCTTGCCCAGCTTGTTCGCGTCGAGGGTCCAGCGCCCCACCACCTTGAACTGCACGAGGTGGAGGTGCATCGGGTGCGCGTCGACGGTGGTGTTCACGATGTCCCAGTACTCGACGGTGCCCCTCTTCGGCAACTCGGTGACCGCGTCCTCGAACGCCTTGCCGTCGATCTGGACCCGGAGCGGGGCCTTGGTCAGCGGATGGAGGACCTCGTTGAGAAGATAGTAGTTCGGGTTGGCGACGGGCGGCACGGGCGCCGGCGTCGCGAGCAGGGCCGCGATCCGGTCCGTCACGCTCGCCGCAACCGCGGTCGCCCAGTTGGCGGGCTGGACCCACTGCGCGGCGACGCCCTTGGCCTGCACCACGAACTGCATGGGGTTGGCCATGAACGCGTCCGGGCTATTCGGCTGCTGCGGCGTGATCCCGGCCGGGAACGGCGCGCCGGCGGTGTTCACGAGGTTGATGATCGTGCCCGGGGCGTAGGCGCTGAAGTCGATCACCGCCTCGTACCGCTCACCGGGGCACATCGTGAAAGTCGGCACCGCGACCGGCAGGGGCAGGTAGCCCTGGTCGCTGCCGATGAGGTTGAACAACGGGCCCGGCAGGCCGGCGGCGGTGGCCAGCGAGAGCGTGTAGCAGCGGGCGTTCGAGCCGTCGAGGAAGCGGATGCGGTAGGCCTGCTGGCCGACCGTCAGCTTCGGCCAGGTGATGCCGTTCACGACCGCGTGGTCACCGAAGTACTCGGGCACCCACTGCGGGTGGACGTCCGGGTTCGGGCCGGGGGTGAGCGGGTTGAACCTGTTCCTGGCGGCCTGGCCGAGGCCGTTCGGGAAGCTGATGCTGCCGTCGGCGTTGAAGGCGCGGTCCTGGAGCACGACCGGGACGTCCCGGCAGTTACCGGCGAGGATGCCACTGTTGGTGCAGTCACCGAAGGCGTAGCCGGCCGCGGCGTCGGGCATGGCGCCCCACAGCGCGGTGTCGACCACCGGGTCCTGGACGTAAAAGTAGCCCGCCGGACCGGCCACCACGTTGACGCGGGTCTTGGCGAGGGCGTGGTCGTGGTACCAGATGGTCGCGGCGTCCTGGACCATCGGGTAGTTGTAGATCATCGAGTCGCCCGTCGGCCGGATCAGGCTTCCGAGCACCGCCACGCCCGGGTCACCCGTCGCCGTGCCGTTGGCGTTCCAGAACGTGTTGGTGGCCGCCGAGGGCGGGAGCATGGCGTTCGCCGGATTCGCGGGGGTGATGAGCGGCGGGTCGATGTTCTGGAGCAGGCCGATGGTCGCCGGCGCCGCGCGGTAGGCCGCCGCGGAGTTGGCGTTACCGAACCAGAGCTCGGCGAAGCCGTCGGAGTCGGGCGGCATCTCGCC
Organism: Anaeromyxobacter sp.; assembly: GCA_031427995.1. Lineage (GTDB taxonomy): Bacteria > Myxococcota > Myxococcia > Myxococcales > Anaeromyxobacteraceae > JADKCZ01. Next base: position 18,671 of record JANPOM010000240.1, read on the forward strand.
GCCGTGGAGGTGGACGACCATGGCGTTGTCCGGCTGCTGCTGGCTGCCGAACGGCGTCATGACTCCCGCCTTGATGCCCATCAGCGTCCGGTCGATGCCGCACGGGTAGTCGGAGTTGAGCGGGAACTTGCAGAGCATGTGCTGGTCGGGGAGCCTGTTGATCCACATGACCTTGACCGGCTTGCCCTTGGTGCCGCGGAAGCTCATCGCCGGGTAGGTCGAGGCGCCACCGAGAGGGCCGCCGCTCATGTTCTGCTGTCCGTAGCCCCACACCTCGGTCATCAGCTTGACGCCCGGGACGAGCGGGTTCACGAGCCCGATCCAGATCTTGTTCACCGGCGTGGTGAGTGGGCCCCATGTGTCCACCAGGCTCGGCACCGCCGCGGTGAGGCTCGCGCCGCCGAACGGCGTGATCGGGGCGGCGATGCCGTGGGTGACGGGCGCCGAGAAGATCTCGTAGTAGTCGAAGACCCCGCCCGCCGCGTCCGGCGTGAAGAAGACCGGCTGCGGGAGCTCGTTGACGTACTTCGGCTGCGTCAGCGGGAGCAGGGGCGCGGTCGGGTTCAGCAGCGTGCAGGTCCCGGTCTGGCCGGAAAGCGGGTACGGGCAGTTCACCGGTGCCGGCAACGGCCTGGCGGCCTCGGCCACCTGAGCGTGGAAGAAGGTGCATGCCAGGAGCGTAGCTCCGAAGGCATGGATGAGTTTACGATTGGCCACCACGACCCTCGCCAGGTGGACTCGCCTGCCCTCGCCGACACCCTGCTTCGACTCACGCTCGATGATCATGTGCCCTCCCCCCGCTGCATGGCGACCCAGTTGGGCGATGAGCCAACCCGGCCGCCTTTGTCGCGCAGTCGGTCTCCGGCCACTCCGGCAACCGACCTCGCGAAGTCCCTGCATGGAGGGAAAGGTGCACGGATGTAGTGACAGGTTGTAGAGACCCACACGGGGCTGGATGCGCCCGGATCTCCTCTCTGAGTGACGTCTGCGAGACTAAGTCTCGGTCGCGCTCATGCTCCATACCCCTGATTACGGGACATGAATTGAACGGAAAGTGAAATGAGCAGCTCGCCCTACTGGGGAATTCTGGAAGGCACCTCCGGGCCGCGCGAGGAGCCATGAGACTTCTTCTCGCCTGGGATTGAACGATTGCGCCCCAAGGGAGACCCGGCAGAATCACCCCGTCCCAGAGTTGATGGCGGTGCCCGCATCGCTCCGCGGGCGCCTTGACTCTTGGTGCGATCGTCCCTGCGTCCGCCTGCGGAGTGGGCCGAGCGGGTGGCGCCGTCAGGGCCGGCGCCGCTCCAGCGCCTCGAGCGCCTCGGGGGTCATGGAGACCATCCCGAGGTGCCGGTCCGGCGAGATGTCCGGGCCGTGGAAGTCCGAACCGGCCGTGCAGACCAGGCCGTTGGCGGCGGCGGCCCGCTGGTACTTCTCGCGCACCGAGGGGTTCTGGTCGGGGTGGATCACCTCGATACCGGCCACGCCGGCCGCGGCCAGCCGCACCACCTCCCCGACCTCCAGCTTGGAGACGCCCGGGTGGGCGATGGTGACGGTGCCCCCGGCCCCGCGGACCAGGGCCACGGCGTCGGCCGCCTCGAGCCGGTGGCGCTGCACGTAGGCCGGCCTCCCCTCCCCGATGAACCGGTCGAAGGCCTCCTTGACGGTGGCCACCGCACCGCTCTCGACCATGGCGCTGGCCAGGTGCGGCCGGCCGATGGTCTTGCCGCCGGAGTGGCTCTCGATCGCCGCGGCGGTGACGTGGACGCCGAGCGCCGCCAGCCGCGCCACCATCGCCGTCATCCGCTCGCGCCGCCGCGCCGCCAGGAAGTCCTCGAAGTCCCGCAGCGCAGGCGAGACCGGATCGACGAAGTGGCCGAGCAGGTGGATCTCGCGCCGCTCCAGGAAGGCCGACAGCTCGATGCCCGGCACCAAGCGAACGTTGACCCGGCGCGCCGCGGCGGCGGCCGCCTCCAGGCCCGCCACGGTGTCGTGATCGCAGAGGGCCCAGACCGAGCAGCCCGCGGCGTGGGCCCGCTCGGCCACCTCGGCCGGCGAGAACTGTCCATCCGATGCCAGCGAATGGCTGTGGAGGTCGATGATGCCGGTCCCACCCATTGGTCTGCTCCCTCGCCTGTGTTACGCTTTCCTTCAACCCCGGACTTAACCAGCGGAGCGCCAGATGCAGCACGTACTCCGGATTTCCCGAAAGATCGACTACGGCCTCCGGGCCATGATCTACCTCTCGTCGATCCCCATGGAGTCGGTGGTCCCCTTCCGCGAGATCGCCCGGCAGATGGACGTCCCCGAGGACTTCCTCGCCAAGATCCTCAAGACGCTGGTCGACCAGGGGGCTGGTCAAGTCGACCCGTGGGCCCCACGGCGGCTACGCGCTGGCGCGGACCCCGGTCGACATCTCCTTCCTCGACGTCATCGAGGCGGTGGAGGGGCCGGTGGCCCTCAACGTCTGCCTCGACGGCGAGGACGCCTGCGGCCACAGCACCTCCTGCACCATGGTCGACGTCTGGCGGCAGGGACAGGAGCGGATGCTCGACGTCTACCGGCAGTCGAAGCTGGCCGACCTGGCCTTCAAGTCGAGCGCCAACGGCCAGGTCGGGCTGGTCCAGCTCGCCATGCCGCCCAGCCTCGCCTCGCGACCGGCCTAAACGAGAGTTCGTGATTCGCGATCAGCCATCGCGAGTAGGAGAAGCGGATGCGCCCGAAAACCGAAGATGGACTGGTTCGATCCGCCACGCCGCGCTGTGCGGAAGCCCGCGCCCAGCGCGGATTCGCGTTGCGCGGCCGCCATGGTGTGCGTCCGCTGGGGCTTGCTAGCGAAATCCTCAGTCATTTCGAATCCCTCGGCCACTGTTTCCGAATCACGATCGGTCGTTTAGGATCTGGCGTGGCAACACCGACGGCGCCCCGGGAGACCGGCGGCCACGGCGCCTTCACATGAAGGAGACGCTGTCGAGTCTTGCGCTGGCGGCACCAGAAGCCGCCGCCAGCACGATCAGATCCCGTACTCCTTCAGCAGCGCGTTGGCCGCGGCCGGGTCGGCCTGGCACTCCAGCAGCGCCTTCAAGATGAGCGGCGCCACCAGCGTGGCGTCCGACTCGATCACGTACATGGGCGTGTCGCGGGTCAGCTTGTCCCAGGTGATCTTCTCGTTGGGCGTGGCGCCGGAGTAGGAGCCGTAGGAGGTGGTGGAGTCGGAGATCTGGCAGAAGTAGGCCCACGGCTTCACCGGCTGGGCCAGGTCGTACTTGATCGACGGCACCACGCAGATGGGGAAGTCGCCGGCGATGCCGCCGCCGATCTGGAAGAAGCCGATCCCCTTGCCCTTCGAGAGCTCCTGGTACTGCTCGTAGAGCGCGACCATGTACTCGATGCCCGACTTGACGATGAGCGGGCTGCACTCGCCGCTCTTCACGTGGGAGGCGAAGATGTTGCCGAAGGTCGAGTCCTCATGCCCCGGCACCACCATGGGGAGCCCGGCCCTGGCCGCGGCCAGCAGCCAGCAGGCCTCCGGGTCGCCCTGGTGCAGGCCGGCCGGCAGCTTCTGGACCAGCTCGTAGAAGTACTCGTGCCAGAAGCGGCGTTGCCGGGCGGCGGTCGCCTCGGTCCACATGGGGACGATGAACTTCTCGACGGCGCGGAAGGCCTCGTCCTCGGGGATGCTGGTGTCGGTCACCCGGCGCATCCGCTCCTCGAGGATGCGAGTGTCGTCCTCCTTGGTGAAGTAGCGGTACTCGGGGAAGTCCTTGTAGCCGTGGTGGGCCACCAGCCGGAAGAGCGACTCCTCCAGGTTGGCGCCGGTGACCGAGAGTCCGTGGATCAGCCCGGCCCGGATGGCCGGCGCCAGGGTGATGCCGAGCTGCGCCGACGACATGGCCCCCGCCACCGCCCAGAACATCCTTCCGCCACCCTCGACGTGACGCCAGTAGGCCACCAGCGCGTCGCGCGTGGCCCGGGCGTTGAAGTTCCTGTAGTTCTCCAGGACGAAACCGAGGATGGGCTGCTGGGCGGTCGGCATGGGGCGAGTATCTAGCACGCCCGTCAGATCCACCGGCAAGCTCGAATCGCGCCGCCGCGCCGCCCCATGCCGGCTACTTCTCGGCCTCGAGCTTGTCGAGCAGCGCCCGCAGCTCGCGCTCGTCGAGCAGCTCAGCCGCCTTGGCCTGGGCCTTGTCGCGAGCCTCGGCCGAGCGGTCCCCGGCCGCGTCAGCTCCCCGGCCGAGCGCCGACCTCCAGCCAGACTTCTCCAGGAGCTTTTGCCAGTCCGGGTGGCGCAGCAGCCGCTCCCGCCTGGCCGGATTCCGCCAGAGCTCGCCGAGCCGCCGCAGCGTCCGCGCCGCTTCCGGGTCGGCCGCCGCCAGCAGATCGTGCCGGGCCGCCAGCGCCGCCGCCCGGGAGCCGGTCCCCTCGATTCGCAGCGAGCCGAGCACCAGCCTTCCTCCCAGCAGCGCCAGCAGGGCCAGGAAGACCCAGGCCACCAGCGTCCCCTTGGCCGCACCCAGCAGCGCGCCCATGAACCGGTCGAACTGCCCTGGGCGCTGCTCCTCTCCCTGCACGGCGCGCCGGATGGCCCGCCCCAGCAGCGCCACCACCAGCCAGGCGGCCACGAAGGTCCCCGCCACCACCAGGGCCCGGGCGGCAGCCGAAGGAGCGTCGAGCTGCTGGACCAGGCGCGGGGCCAGGAAGCGGGCCGCTGCCCAGCCGGCCACCACCCCAGCCAGCTTGAGCACCTGCCGGAGCGCGCCGCTGAAGGCGCCGGCCAGTGCCGCCAGCAGCACCAGCCCCAGCAGCGCGAGGTCGAGCGTCACCAGGCCCATCTACTTGATCCGGTAGTCGCCCTTGAGGCGGGTCTTCTCCAGCTCGGACCGGACCATGGCCAGCGCCTCCTGGAACCGGGCGTTGGCCGGCTCGTACATGAGCGCGCCCTTGAGTGCCCGCTCCGCCGCCTCCCAGCGCTGCGCGTTGATCTCGATGAGCGCCGCCGCGTAGAACTTCCGGCCGTTGGGGGTCTGCCCCAGCTGCTCCTCGAGCTTGCGCAGCTGGTCGGCCTGCACCGCCGACTCCTCGGCCTCGGTGAAGCGCAGCCGCTTGAGCCGATCCGGGCCGGAGACGTCGGCCTGGTACTTGACGCGCTTCTGGTCATCGCGGAGCACCGTGTAGGCCTCGTTGATGCGCCGGTAGATGCGCCCGATCAGGTCGCGTACCTCGGCGCTCTCCACCGCGGCGTACCGGTCGGGGTGGTAGATCCGCGACTCACGGTAGTAGGCGGCCTTGACCTCGGCCGACCCGGCGCCCGGCTCCAGCTTGAGCACCCCGTAGTAGTCGAGCTGGTCGAGCACCAGCGCCAGGGTCTCGACTTCGATGAGGAACTGCGCGTCCATGGCTTCCCGGTCCGCCCCGCTCAGCCGGCCTGCAGGCGGCTGGTCAGCTCCATCCCGGCGTTGTCGTCGATGGCCTGCTTGAGGTCCTGCTCGCTGAGGCCGGAGGAGAGGCTGATGGCGGTGGAGGTGCGCTGCCCGGTCTCGAGATCGGTGGCCGAGACGTTGACGATGCCGTTGGAGTCGATCTCGAAGGTCACCTGGATCTGCACCTCGCCGCGGTAGCCGACCCTGAAGCCGGTGAACTCGAACTCGCCCAGCAGCTCGCACCCTTCCACCTTGCTGGCCTCGCCCTGGTAGACGCGGATCTTGACCCGATCCTGCCCGTCGCGGCTGGTCGTGAAGGTCTTCGACTTCTCGATGGGGATGGGGGTGTTCTTGTCGATGATCCGCTCGGAGAAGCCGCCCACCGTCCCCACCCGCAGCGTCAGCGGAGTGACGTCGAGCAGGTAGCTGGCCTGGCCGTACTCGGCGGCGTCGCGGTTGAGCAGCGCCGCGCCCTGGATGGCCGCTCCCAGCGCCACCACCTCGTCGGGGTTGACGTTGGTGAGCGGCTCTCTCTGGAAGTAGTGGCGCACCGAGCCGCGCACGATGGGGAGCCGGGTCGGGCCGCCCACCAGGATGACCGCGTCCACGTCGGCGGCGGTGAGCCGGGCCGACTGCAGGGCCTCGTCGCAGACCTTGAAGGTGCGCTGCACCAGGTCCATCACCATCTTGTTGAACTGGTCGGCGCCGAGCCGCTGGGTCAGGTCGAGCACCTCCCCCTCGGGCGACTGGCAGATGCCGGGGACGTGGATCTCGGCCACGCCGTCCCGCCCCACCTCGATCTTGGCCCGCTCGCCGGCCTCCTTGAGCATCTGCAGGCAGAACTTGTTCTGCCGCAGGTCGAGGCCGTGCTTCTTCATGAAGTCCTCGGCCAGCCAGGACATGATCCGGTCGTCGAAGTCGTCACCTCCCAGGTAGGTGTCGCCGGCGGTGGAGAGCACCTCGAAGACGTCCTTGCCGATCTCGAGGATGGAGACGTCGAAGGTGCCGCCGCCCAGGTCGTAGACGCAGATCTTCTGCGTGATGTCCTTGCCGAAGCCGTAGGCCAGCGCCGCCGCGGTCGGCTCGTTGATGATGCGCAGCACCTCGAACCCGGCGATGCGCCCGGCGTCCTTGGTGGCCTGGCGCTGGTTGTCGTTGAAGTAGGCCGGACAGGTGAGCACCGCCTTGGTGACGGGATGGCCCAGGTGCGTCTCGGCCACCGTCTTCAGCTCCTTCAGGACCAGCGCCGAGATCTCCGGAATCGCCATGACCCGCTCGCGCACCTTGATGCGGACGGCGTTGCTGGGCCCCTCGATGATGCCGTAGGGCATGACCGCCTGGGCCTTCTTCACCTCGTCGGAGAAGTAGAAGCGGCCGATGAGCCGCTTGGCCGAGTAGACGGTGTTCTCGGCGTTGGTGATGATGTTCTTCTTGGCGTCGTTGCCTACCAGGACGTGGCCATCCTCGAGGAAGCTCACCACCGAGGCGTGGGTCCGCTCACCCCACTCGTTGGGGATGACCTGCGGGGCGCCGCCGCTGGCGACCGCGACGCACGAGTAGCTGGTGCCGAGGTCGATGCCGACGGCGATTTCGGAGCTCATGGTCAGACAATACTCCATGGGCGGGGGACGAAGATGGCCTCCCAGGTGGCCAGCGCGAAGCGGTCGGTCATGCCGGAGATGAAGTCGGTGGCGGCCCGCTCCAGGGTCTCGCCTGGCCGCACCGCCACGCCGTGGCGGGCCTCGAGCCGGGCTGCGTCCTCCAGGCACCAGGCCAGCAGGTCACGCAAGATTCGCTGCGCCTTGACGAACTCCTCGTGCACCTCGGGGTTCTCGTAGACGCGGGCGTAGAGGAATTCGCGCAGCGCCAGCAGGGCGGCGAGGATCCCTGGCGACAGCTCGATGTGGGCGCCCCGGTCGAGGTCGGAGGTGGTGATGACGTCGCCGATGAGCGTGGCCAGCCGCTGCGAGTGGCGCTCCCCCAGCACCCGCTTCACCTCGGCGGGGAGGTCGGCCTCGGTGAGCAGGCCGGCCCTCACCGCGTCGTCGAGGTCGTGGTTGACGTAGGCGATGACGTCGGCGAGGCGGACCACCTCGGCCTCCAGGGTGAGCGCCTTGGTGCCGCTCCCCTTCATGAGCAGGTTCCCGCGCCCCTTGGAGTGGCGCAGGATGCCGTCCCGCACCTCGGCGGTCAGGTTGAGCCCCTGCCCGTCCCGCTCCAGCACCTCGACCACCCGCACCGACTGGAGCACGTGGTGGAAGCCTCCGCTGACCGACTCGGCCAGCACCCGCTCGCCGGCGTGGCCGAAAGGGGTGTGGCCGAGGTCGTGCCCCATCACCATGGCCTCGACCAGCATCTCGTTGAGCCGCAGGGCGCGAGCGATGGAGCGGCCCACCTGCGCCACCTCCAGCGTGTGGGTGAGCCGGTTGCGGTAGTGGTCGCCTCGCGGCGCCAGGAAGACCTGGGTCTTGCCGGCCAGCCGGCGGAAGCTCTTGCAGAAGAGGAGCCGGTCGCGGTCGCGCTGGTAGACCGGCCGCTCGTCGTCCTCCGGCTCGGGCACCGTCCGGCCCCGGCTCTCGGCGGAGCGGGAGGCGCGGGCGTGGAGCGTCTGGGCCTCCTGCTCCTCCAGCATGGCGCGGATGGTCGGTGGCATGGACTCCCTTCCGATGGTTCTAGCCTCGGCGCGGCCTTCCTGTCACGGATAGAAGGAGCGCTCCAGCGTGAGGATCAGCAGGTTGGAGAGGGCGTGGACCACCACCGGGGCCACCACCGAGCCGGTGCGGGCCCGCAGCCAGCCGAAGAGCAGCCCGGGGAAGAAGGTGGCCAGGCGCCAGGGCTGCCCGGAGACCAGGTGGCCGGCGGCGAAGAGGGCCTGGGTCGTGAAGAAGCCGGCCCCGAGCCGCGCCCCCAGCACCGTCACGCCGCGCCCGGGGGCCAGCCGCGCCCAGGCGGTCTGCAGCCAGCCCCGGTAGAAGAGCTCCTCGGGGAGCGCCACCACCAGCAGCTGCAACGCCGCGGTGAGCGCCAGCGACTCGGGCAGCCGCAGCGCGAAGACCGGGGCGCCGAAGTACGGCGAGAGCTGCGCCGCCAGCGCCGGAGGGAGGCGCGGCAGCAGCTCGACGAAGCCGATGAAGGCGGCCACCAAGAGCGGGAAGCAGATGGCGCAGCAGAGCAGCCCCTGGCCCACGCCGCGCCCCACGCCGCTCCAGTCACCGGCCTGGCCCGAGCCGAGGAAGGGGGCGCCCACCGCCTCCCAGCCCTCGCCGCGGGCCCGCAGCCGCCGGTCGGCCAGCAGCACGAAGAGCAGCGCCGCCACGCCGGCCAGGTTGCCGGCCAGCAGGCCGCTCGGCTCGACCAGCGAGAGCAACCGCGCCGCCAGCAGCCCGCCGACCGCCAGCCCCCAGGTGGCGAGCAGCAGCCCCGGGCCGTCGGGCGGGAGCGGCCCGGGGGCCGGCTGTGACGGCGGTGGCATGTGCCCGGATCGCACGCGCCGGGTGGGGCGTCAATGGCCCACATGTGCCGACACCGGGGGCGGAGGTGTGGGCCGATCGCGTCGCGGTGACATGGTACGCTCTCGGTCCGAGGAGAGACCGCCATGACCACCTCACGCCGCCCCAACGCACCCCTCATCACTGGGCTGGGGGCGCTCATCGCCATCGCGCTGGCGCTGCCGCTCCTCGCGCCCTCCTGCTCCGACTTCCAGCCGGGGGTGAAGCTCTTCTCCAAGGGGTCGCTGATCATCCCCATGGACGTCTGCTACCAGTACCAGACCGACGGAGTGCGGACCTCCTACACGCCCTCGGCCAACTGCCCCGGCGCCGTCACCGAGAACGGCGACGTCATCAAGGCCTACGGCCTGGTCTACCAGCTCATCCGCAACGGCGTGGCGGTCTACTGGATCATCGACCCGGCCAAGACGGCGCTCACCACGCCCGACCTGACGCTCCAGTTCAACGCCGGCTTCCCCGCGCTCAAGTACGACTGGAGCGGCGCGCCGCCCAGCGTGGCCCCCAACACCCTGAACCACGTCATCAAGTACCTGGGTGGCCCTTTCATCATCGACGGCTCCGACGCGGTCCGGGCCGGCCAGATCTTCCAGAAGTACAAGAGCACCTTCCGGCCCACCGCCACCACCGGCGTCAACGTCCACGTCGCCAACATCGCCTTCCAGGCCAGCGTGGCCAAGATGCTGGCCGGCGGCTGGAGCGCCGGCGGGGCCACCCCGCCCAAGCTGGCGATGCTCAACATCGGCAGCTCCGGCGCCGGCTCGAAGAACTCCGAGGTGGTGATCCGCGGCTACCTGCAGAAGGCCGGCCTCGACATCTCCGAGCCCGATCCCATCACCGGCGTGCTGCTGGCGGCCGGCGGCTCGGCCACCGGGGTGCACGGCACCATCTACGACCGGCTGGTGATGGAGGACTTCATCCCCAGCACCCCGGGCGACTGGACCACCACCAATCTCCATGGGAACGGCTACCAGATCCTCTGGGTGCCGCACTGGCTGGCCCCCAACTCATGCAGCGACTGCCCGCCCAGCACCTCCTGCACCTGCCTGGTCAAGTACCCGCCCGCCACCATCCAGCAGGCGCTCAAGACCATCGGGGCCTTCGGGGCGTCGGGGAAGGACATCTTCGCCGAGTGCGCCGGCCTCGGCAGCTTCGAGGGAGTCTACGGCAACACCAACTACGGCGCGGGGGTGGCCGAGACCCACTTCCAGACGCAGCTCCCCTCGCCCCTGCCAGCGCCCCTGCCCGGAGCCCTGGCGATCAACATCTCCGTCACCTCCGTCCCCGTCTACCAGCCGGGCAATTTCTCCTCGCCGCTCATGCAACTCGGCGACTACCCCTTCATCCCCCACACCGGCGCCATCCAGAACTACCGGACCGACAGCCGGGGGAGCCCTGGCTACACCAACGTGCTCGGCAATCCTGCATCCGACAACACCGTGCGGCTCATCTCCGAGACCAACGGCGGCGGCGCCTACGACATCTTCACCCACCGTCCCCAGGGGACCAGCACCCACGGCGCCTTCGTCTACCTGGGCGGCCACTCCTACTCCGGCACCGACGGCATCTTCCAGATCGGCGGCACGCGGCTGGTGCTCAACACCCTCTTCAACCTCGGCGCCGGCTGCACCGAGAGCGGCGTGGCCTGCGACACCGGCCTGCTCGGCACCTGCGGCCGCGGCGTCTTCAGGTGCCGCGCCGATGGCACCACCTACTGCGCCCAGATCGCCTTCGGCTCGCCCGAGACCTGCAACGGCCTCGACGACGACTGCAACGGGCTGGTGGACGAGATCCCGGCCCTGACCTGCTACGACGGACCGGCCAGCTCGCTCGGCGCCGGCGGGGTCCCGCGGGGCATCTGCAAGAAAGGCGGGCTCGCCTGCGTGGGCGGCGTCCTCGCCACCAGCTGCGCCGGGCAGGTCCTGCCGCAGCCCGAGGTCTGCAACGGCCTCGACGACGACTGCAACGGGCTGGTGGACGAGATCCCCCCGGTGCCCTGCTACGACGGCCCGGCCAACTCGCTCGACCCCGTCACCGGGGTCCCCATGGGCGCCTGCAAGCGGGGCGCCTTCGACTGCACCGGCGGCGTGCTCAGCGCCGTCTGCGCCGGCCAGGTCACACCCCGGCCCGACGACTGTAGCTGCCCGGAATGCCCCAGCGGCCAGGACCTGAGCTGCGACGGCCAGATCGCCCAGTGCGGCGCCTGCGTCAATGGCACCAGCCGCCCCTGCTACGACGGCCCGAGCGGCACCGCCAACCAGGGTAGCTGCAAGACCGGCCTGCAGACCTGCGTAGACCTCAACTGGACCGCCTGCCGCGTCTGCACCGCCGCCGAGGCGGCCCTGCCGGCGCCACCCGCGGACTGCGAGGTGCTGCCCGCCGCCGAGGTCTGCAACAACGCCATCGACGAGGACTGCAACGGCGTCGCCGAGTCCTGGCCCGGCAGCGTCCAGTGCGGCGAGTGCCAGAGCGGCACCAGCCGGTCCTGTTACGAGGGCCCCCCCTCGACCGCCGGCGTCGGCCTCTGCCTGGCGGGCACCCAGGGCTGCGTCAACGGCAAGTGGGACGCCTGCCAGAACCAGCGCAAGCCGAGCCCGGAACTCTGCAACGGCCTGGACGACGACTGCGCCAACGGGGTCGACAACGGCGCCGAGTGCGGCGCCGGCTTCGCCTGCCGCAACGGCGTCTGCGTCTACGACTTCTGCGATGGCATCGAGGTCGGCTGTACCGAGGGCTACCAGTGCGCCACCGGCCCCGACGGCGCCAAGCACTGCGTGGTCGCCAGCTGCGGCACCGAGACGTGCTCGGTGGTTGGAGTGGCTTGCGCCAACGGTTCGGTCTGCACCTCTTCAGGGACGGTCTCCCCGACCTTGAGCTGTCAGTGCGCCCCCGGCTCCACCTGCAGCAGCGGCCTCTGCGTCAGCCCCAACGCCGGTCTCCGGTGCGCCTTCCCTTCGACCCCGGCGGGCGGCTTCTGCGCCGGTGGGGGCTGCTACGAGGCCGGCTGCGCCACCGGCCAGCTCTGCCTCAACGGCAGCTGCGCCGCCGACCCCTGCTCCGGTATCATCTGCCCGGGCGGCACCTTCTGCCGTCAGGGTGACTGCGTGCAGGCCTGCGCCTTCGTTCCATGCGCCGCCGGGCAGCGCTGCGACGTCGACGGCTTCTGCGTGGCCGACGCCTGCGCCGGCAAGAGCTGTGGCCCGACCCAGATCTGCGCGAACGGGGCCTGCGTGGCCGACTCCTGCGCCGGCCTCGGCTGCCCCCACGGCCAGGTCTGCGTCGGAGCCACCTGCCTGGACGACCCTTGCGCCGGCATCCTCTGCCCGGTGGGGCAGTGCCAGGATGGCCAGTGCTTCGCCACCGGCAGCAACGCCGGCACACCGGCCGCCCGCGAGACCAGCGGCTGCGGCTGCGCCACCGGAGGCGCGGGCACCCCGCTGGCCCTGCTGGCCTTGCTGGCGCTGGCTCCGCTGGCCCGCCGCCAGCGCCGCACCCTGACCGCCCCACGCGGCTCGGCCCTGCTCGGCGCGCTGCTGCTGGTGACGGCGACGGCCGGTTGCAAGAAGGAGGCACCGTTCGATCCGGCCACCTGCACCGCACCGGGCGTCAACCTGACCACCTGCGAAGGGGAGAGCCGCTGCGTCGACCTGGTCCTCGACCCGTCCCACTGCGGCGCCTGCGACCGGGCCTGCGAGGCCGGCCAGACCTGTGTAGACACCGGCTGCTTCCCGGCCGGGAGCGTGGCGCCATACATCGGCGCGGTGTCGCCGCCGACGCTGGCGCGTGGCGGCCTCGAGCCGGTCAAGCTCGACCTGACCGGCCTGCGCTTCGCCGCCGGGGCCACCGTCCGGGCCACCCGCCTCGGGGGCACCACCAGCTACGCCGCCAACGTCCTCGACGCCGGCCACCTCACCGCGCTCATCGATCTCAAGGAGGCGCCGCCGGAGACCTGGCTGTTCCGGGTCGTCAACCCGGACCGGGTCATCTCCAACAGCCGTGCGGTGGCGGTGGTGGTCCCCGCCCCGGCCATCGCCGACTACAATCCCAAGACCCAGGCGATCGGATCGGTCTTGACGGTCCGGCTCACCGGCACCGGCTTCATGGCCGACAGCTCCTGCATGATCGGCGGCGGCACGGTCATCGAGCAGGCGGTGCCCTCCACCCTGACCCTGGCCGGACTCGACTGCATCCTGGACCTCTCGGCCATGCAGCCGGTCACCTTCCAACTCTGGGTGGCCAACCCGCAGGGGAGCGGCGGCCCGCAGCTCTCCGCCAAGCGGGACTTCTCGGCGACCAGCAACGCCGCGCCCACGCTCACGCTGCTCGCCCCCTCCTCCGACCAGTACAACACCATCACGGCGGTGCGGGCCTACGGCACCGGGTTCGACGCCACCAGCCGGGTGGTCTTCATGGTCCGCAGCTCGTCGGTCACGGTGGCGGAGCAGCCGCAGTCCACCACGCTCATCAACCCCAACGAGCTCTACGTCCCCTTCCTCGACCTGACCCACTGCCCGGGCACCGGGACCCCCTGCCCGGCCACCTCGGCGACCGCCAGCTACGCCATGAAGGTGCAGAACGGGGCGCTTGGCTCCACCGCCGAGCTGGCCTACGCCATCGTGACCGACGCCCCCTTCATCAACCCCTCGCCGGCGCCGGCCTCGGCCTACCAGGGAGACCTGGCCTCGGTCACGGTGACGGGAGCCAACATCCCCATCGGCGCCGTGCTCCAGTACCAGCCTCCCGGAGGTCTCTACATCGACGCCGGCGCACCCAGCTCGACCGCCACGGCCGCCACCGGCACCCTCGACCTGATCGGAACGCCGGCCGGCTCGCGACCGGCCGGCCTCTACCCGATCCGGCTGAGGTATCCCTCCGGCTCCTTCTCGGCCCCGCTCACCTTCACGGTCCTCTCCAACGTCGCCAACCTCGAGTCGCTCTCGCCGTTCAGCGGGGTCCAGGGACAGAACCCGGTCACCGTGACGCTCCAGGTCTCCAACCTGCGCCCGCCGGCCAGCGGCGTGAAGGTGGTCTTCTCGGCCCAGGCCAACGTGCTGGACACCACGGCGGTCAACGCCACCACCATCACCACCCAGCTCGACCTGCGAAACCGCGACGCCGGCCTCTTCACGCTGCGGGTGCAGAACCCCAACGGCGCCCAGCTCTCCAACCCGGCCAACTTCACGGTGATGCCGGGCCTCCCGGCGCTGACCTCGGTGGCCTGCACTGCCGTCCCCTCCCAGTGCCCCACCGCCTCCAGCGCTCCGCAGCAGGTCGCCCGCATCCCGATCACCATAGTCGGCAGCAACTTCGCCAAGCCGGACTCGGGCGGCTTCAACGGCTCGACCATCCACATCTTCGCCAACTGCACGCCGGTCCTGACCGGCAACCAGGTGACCGGCTGCACCTGCACGGGCGCCTCGCCGTGCGTCCCAGACCAGGTCCTCGATCCCGCCTACAACACGGTGACGGTGGTGTCGCCGACACGGATCGACCTGCTGCTCGACACCCAGACCGCCTTCGTGCCCGGCGGTGCCTCGGCGAGCTACTCGCTCTGGGTCTGGAACCCGGGGGGCTCGCCACCGCCGCAGCGCTCGAATCAGCTCCTCAACGCCTTCACCATCACGGCCGCGCCTCCCTGACGGCCCCCTCGACCAGCGCCAGCACCGCCGCTGGTTCGAACGGCTTCTTGAGCAACTGATCGGCGCCGATGCGCCGGTACATCTCAAGCTCGCCGTCGGAGAGGCGCGAGCTCATCAGCACCAGGAAGGACTTCTTCCAGTGCGGGTGGGTCTTCACGACCCGGCAGATGTCGGCACCGTTGAGCCTCGGCATGTAGACGTCGATGAGCAGCGCGTCGGGGCACCCCTCGGCCAGCCGCCGGAAGACCTCCTCGCCGTCGGCCGCGGTGACCACGTCCCAGCCGGCCGCCTCGAAGGCGGTGGCCAGCACATCGACCACGGCGCGCGAGTCATCTGCGACCAGGACGGTCTTGCGGGTGGGCATGGACACCTCCTTATACCTCGTGCCCCGTGGTAGATCACGCACGCCATGACCGCTCCGCGCGTCCGCTTCGCCCCTTCTCCCACCGGGTACCTCCACCTCGGCGGGGCTCGCACCGCCCTCTTCAACTGGCTCTTCGCGCGGCGCCACGGCGGCAGCTTCGTGCTCCGCATCGAGGACACCGACCGGGAGCGCTCGACGCAGGTGGCGGTGGAGGCCATCCTGGAGGGGATGCGCTGGCTCGGCCTCGACTGGGACGAGGGGCCCGGCGTGGGCGGCCCGCACGGGCCGTACTTCCAGACCGAGCGGCTCGATGTCTACAGGGCCCAGGCCGACCGGCTCATCGAGCAGGGCAAGGCCTATGGCTGCACCTGCACGCGGGAGGAACTGGAGGTCCTGCGCAAGCAGGCCGAGGCGGAGAAGCGCCAGTTCCGCTACCCCGGCACCTGCCGGCACAAGGCCTACCACCCCTCCCAGCGCCAAGTCGTCCGGCTCATCGTCCCGGAGACCGGGGCCACCAGCTTCGACGACCTGGTCAAGGGGACCATCAGCACGCCCCATGACACGCTTCAGGACGAGGTGATCCTGCGCGGCGACGGCATGCCGCTCTACAACTTCGGGGCGGTGGTGGACGACGTCACCATGGAGATCAACCTGGTGGCCCGCGGCGACGACCACGTCAACAACACGGCGCGGCAGATCCTCATCTACCAGGCGCTCGGCTACCCGGTCCCGGCCTTCGCGCACCTACCCATGATCCTCGGGACCGACAAGACCCGGCTCTCCAAGCGCCACGGCGCCACCAACCTGCTGTCCTACCGGGACATGGGTTTCATGCCCCAGGCGCTCGTCAACTACCTGGTGCGGCTCGGCTGGTCCCACGGCGACCAGGAGATCTTCACGTTGAAGGAACTGGTCGAGGTCTTCGACTGGAAGCAGGTCGGGGCCACCGCCGGGGTCTTCGACCCCGACAAGCTGCTCTGGGTCAACCACCAGTGGCTGCGCGGCCTCTCCGACGACGAGCTGGCCACCCGCGCGGTCCCCTACTTCGCCGCCGCCAGCCTGCCGGCCTCCGACGACCCGAAGCTCCGGCTCATCGTCCGCCAGCTCCGCGAGCGGGCCAAGAGCTTCGTCGAGATGGTCCAGCAGGCGCGCTACTTCTACGCCCCCATCCAGCTCGACGAGAAGGCGCGCCTGAAGCAGCTCACCGCCGAGGCCCGGCCACTGCTGGCGGCGGTCCGGGACGGCGTGGCCAGCATGGAGAGCATGGAGCTGCCGGCGCTGGAGAAGCTCTTCGCCGAGGTGGCGGCCGGCGCCGGGCTCGGCCTCGGCAAGGTGGCCCAGCCGGTCCGGGTCGCCCTCACCGGCGGCACCGCCTCGCCCGGCATCCACGACGTGGTCCAGATCCTCGGAAAGGCCGAGACCCTGGCCCGGCTCGACGCCGGGCTGGCACTGATCGGCTGAGCGGCTGAGCGGCTGACCGGCTAGAGCGCGGCCAGCAGCGCCACCGCGCCGAAGGCGAAGAAGAGCGCCGCCGCCGCCAGGCGCACCCACTTCATCTGCACCGTGGCCGAGAGCCGTTCGCCGGCGAAGACCGCCAGCCCGTCGGCCACCAGCATCCCGGCGGTGGTCCCGAGGGTCACCGCCACCACCGAGCTGTACTGGGCGGCCAGCGCCACCGTGGCCAGCTGGGTCTTGTCGCCCATCTCGGCGATGAAGAAGAGGACGGTGGTGGTGAGGAAGGGGCCGAAGCGGTCGGGCTGGCGGGCCTCGTCGAGGGTGTCGGGCCTGAGGGTCCAGAGGCCGAAGGCGATGAAGGTGGCGCCGAGCACCGCCGCCATGATCCGCGGCGGGACCTGCGCGGCGATCCAGCTCCCCGCGGTGGCTGCCAGCGCGTGGTTGAGCACGGTGGCCAGCAAGATGCCGCCCAGGACCGTCCAGGGGCGGCGGTAGCGGGCCGCGAGCGAGAAGGCGAGCAGCTGCGTCTTGTCGCCCATCTCGCTGGCGGCGACCAGCAGGAAGCTGCTGCCGATGACTTCGAGGCTCATCCGCTCTCCGTGGAAGGGCTGCGGTGATACCCGGCGGCGGTTCCCAGGTCAATCGGCGCTCCTCCCCCTCCAAAAGCCGGGTCGGGTCAAGATGGTGGCATCGGATCGCCCCCCCGTCGGAGCCCGAATCAACTCTGGACTTCCACCCGGCCCGGGAGTCTGCTCCGCGCCACCATGAACCGCGAGGCGCCCGACTCCACCCGGGCCGGCCCGCGCCAGGAGCGATCCGGATGACGTCGAACGCGACCGACCAGCCCGAGCAGACCGTCCACTCCAACAGCCGCTGGCTGCGCCAGGCCATGGCCCCGTATTTCTTCGCCGCCATGCAGGACGAGCCCGAGGCCATCGCCAACCTGGAGCGCGGCCTCGGCACGCTCCGGACCAACCAGCACCTGATCCTGGCCGACCGGCCCAAGGCGCTCATCCTCGCCGCGCCCAATACCCCCGGCTCCATCTACCGCACCATCTCGCTGGGGCCCGGCTCGCACCGCGCCATCTCCTACGCCATGTTCGCCCACTCCGACCGGCCCATGCCCGGGATGGAGACCACGCTCGAGATCCAGCGCTTCGAGTACGACTGCAAGACCGACGCCTGGGTGAAGGAGCGGCTCGCGGCCGGCGTCGCGGTCCCGCGGAGCATCCGCGACTCGGTGGCCATGGCCATGCACGCGGAGTACCGCGACTTCGACATGAAGGAGTTCGACAGGCTGCTGGGGATGTTCTGGCTCTGCAACCCCGCCTACACCCGGGTCTCGCCGCCACGCCGTGTCGCCCAGACCGTCCGCCTGCTCCAGCTCTGCGACCGGGCCGGAGGCATGCACCTCGACGTCGAGGCCACCCGCGATGACTCGGGGTTGACGCGGGTCTCCTTCGCCGTGGCCAGCCCGCCCCACCGCGGCTTCCTCGCCCAGCTCCTCGAGGTGCTCAACCGGCTCGATCTCGGCGTGGCCCGCGCCTACGTCCTCGACCTCTCCAACGGCCAGCGCCCCTACGCGCTCTGCACCTTCTACGTCTACCAGCGGAAGGCCGGCCAGTCGCAGGTCGGCCCGGCGCTGCACCGCCTGCTGGAGCGGGAGTTCTTCAACACCCAGCTCCTCCCAACCAGCTCCCCTGAGTACCGCGAGCTGGTCACCACCGGCGTGCTCTCCGGCGAGGACGCCGCGCTGGTGCGGGCCTTCGTGGCCTTCTGCCACACCAACCTGGCCCACGCCCAGCCCGACCGCTTCGACTGGGAGGAGGTCCGCAACGCCTTCCAGGCCAACCCGCCCATGGCGCTCATGCTGACCCGCCTCTTCCGGGCCCGCTTCGACCCGGCCGCCAAGGGGCGCGAGAAGACCTGGCCGGCCTCGCTGGCCGCCGCCGAGAAGGCGGTCGGCGAGTACAACACCGGCCACCGCCACCTCGACGAGGTGCGGCGCGACGTCTTCCGCTGCTGCCTGGCCTTCATCAAGCACACCCTCAAGACCAACTTCTTCGTGCTGCAGAAGCAGGCCTTCTCCTTCCGGCTCGACCCGGCCTACCTGGCCGAGCTCGGTGCCGCCTCCACCGCCGACCTTCCGCCGGCCTCCCCGTTCCGCGTCACCTTCTTCTACACGCGCTACGGCTTCGGCTACCACATCGGCTTCTCCGACATCGCCCGCGGCGGCTGGCGCACCGTCATCTGCCGCAGCGACGACGACTTCCTCACCAACGCCGCCACCCTCTTCCGCGAGAACTTCGTGCTGGCCCACACCCAGCACTTCAAGAACAAGGACATCTACGAGGGCGGATCGAAGCTGGTGATGTTGATGGACGCCTCGGCGCTTGAGGACGCCGAGCGCGACCAGGAGACCATCCGCCTCTACAAGCTCCAGCGCGGCGTCATCAACGCCTTCCTCGACATCTACGTCACCGACCAGGGCGTGGCCCGGGATCCCGCGGTTGTCGACTTCTACCGCGAGGACGAGCCCATCGAGCTCGGCCCCGACGAGAACATGCACGACGAGATGATCGAGGAGATCGCCGAGCTCTCCCGGCGGCGCGGCTACCTGCTCGGCATCGGGGTGATGTCCTCCAAGCGGGTCGGGATCAACCACAAGGAGTACGCCGTCACCTCCACCGGCGTGGTCACCTTCGCCGAGATCGCAATGAAGGAGCTCGGCATCGACGTGCGCCGCAAGCCGGTCAGCGTCAAGGTGACCGGCGGGCCCAACGGGGACGTGGCCGGCAACGCCATGGCCATCATCCTCAGGCGCTGGCCCAGGGCCCAGCTCCGGCTCATCCTCGACGGCACCGCCGCGCTGGTCGATCCAGCCGGGGCCGATCGGGCCGAGCTCGCGCGCATCCTCCTCAAGCAGGACCTCGACGCCTTCGACCCCAAGGCCCTCCACCCCGGCGGCTTCATGCTCTTTCGCACCGGGACCAGGAAGGAAGGCCTGCGGGTGCTGCACCGCAAGGTGACGCGCACCGGCAAGGGCCTGCGGGAGGAGTGGATCTCCATCGACGACTTCTCCCGCGCCTTCGGCTCGCTCCCCTTCACGGTGGAGGCCGACCTCTTCATCCCCGGCGGCGGGCGGCCCGAGACCATCGACGGGCGCAACTGGGAGCAGTACCTGCTGGCCGACGGCCGCCCCTCCTCGCTCGCCATCGTCGAGGGGGCCAACTCCTTCATCACCCCGGAAGCCCGCGTCCAGCTGCAGAAGAAGGGCGTGCTGCTGCTGCGCGACGCCTCGGCCAACAAGTGCGGCGTGATCTCCTCCTCCTACGAGATCATCGCCAACCTGCTGCTCACCGAGGAGGAGTTCCTCAAGCACAAGAAGCGCTACGTCAAGGACGTGCTCGCCATCCTGGTCCGCCGGGCCGCCGACGAGGCCCACCTGATCATGGCGCGGCGGCGCGAGCAGGGGCTGCTCGGGACCGAGATCTCAGACCGGATCAGCGAGGAGATCAACGGCCACTACGCCCGGCTCTTCAAGTACTTCCAGGCCCGGCCCGAGCTGGCCAAGGAGCCGCTCTTCCGCGCCGCCATCCTCTCTCACCTGCCGGCGCTGCTGCGGGAGGTCCCGCGCTTCCGCAAGCGGGTCGACCGGCTGCTCCCCAAGTACCGCTCCGCCATCCTGGCCGCCGAGATCGGCTCCTCGCTGGTCTACCGGGGCGACCCTGACGCCCAGTTCGAGGACATCCTGCGCCTCCACATGGAGCGCAACTTCACGACCAGGCCGGCACGCTAGGCCCGCGTCCTCCTACACGAACGGAGCCCTGCATGGACGGCCTGATGATGGACTACCCCCTCACCCTCGCTCACCTCTTCGAGCGCGTCGGGCGGTTCTTCCCCACCACCGAGTTGGTGACGCGGCGCCCCGACAAGTCGCTGCACCGCTCCAGCTACGGCGACTTCCACGCCCGCACCCAGAAGTTCGCCAACGCCCTGCAGCGGCTCGGCGTGAAGCCGGGGGACCGGGTCGCCACCCTCGGCTGGAACACCTCCCGCCACCTCGAGGCCTACTTCGCCGTCCCGCTCATCGGCGCCGTGCTCCACACCCTCAACCCGCGCCTCTCGGCCACCGACCTCGCCTACATCATGAACCACGCCGAGGACCAGGTGCTGCTGGTCGACGACGTGCTCTACCCGGTCTTCGAGCGCTTCGCCCACGAGGTGAAGCCGAGGCACGTCATCGTCTGGGGCCACGGCGGTCCGGTCCCGGCCAACGCCGTCGACTACGAGCGGCTGATCGAGCCGGAGATCCCGAGCTTCAAGGTCCCCCGCATCGAGGAGAACCAGGCCCTCGGCATCTGCTACACCTCCGGCACCACCGGGCGGCCCAAGGGCGTCGTCTACTCGCACCGGGCCGTGGTGCTCCACTCCATGGTCTCGGCCATGCCCGACTCGCTCGGCCTGAGCCAGTCGGACGTGATGATGCCGGTGGTCCCCATGTTCCACGTCAACGCCTGGGGGCTCCCCTTCACGGCGGTGATGACCGGCACCAAGCAGGTCTTCCCCGGGCCGCACCTCGACCCGGCCTCGCTGCTCGGGCTGGTGGCCTCGGAGAAGGTCACCTTCACCGCCGGCGTGCCCACCATCTGGATGGGCATCCTCGACGCCCTCGACAAGAACCCGGGCGCCTTCGACACCTCCTCGCTCAAGGCGATGGTGGTGGGCGGCGCGGCGGCGCCCCAGGCGGTCATCGAGGCCTTCGAGAAGCGCCACAAGCTGCAGGTGCTCCACGCCTGGGGCATGACCGAGACCACGCCGCTGGGCACGGTCTCCCGCCTCAAGCCGCACCTGGAGGGACGGCCGGACGCCGACCGCTTCAAGGCCCGCGCCTCGCAGGGGCTGGCGGTCCCGTTCATCGACGTCCGCGCCATCGGCGAGACCGGCGAGCCGGTCCCCTGGGACGGCAAGTCGATGGGCGAACTGCACGTGCGCGGCCCGTGGGTGGCGAAGAGCTACTACCAGAACCCCATTGAGGCCGACAAGTTCACGATGGACGGCTGGTTCCGCACCGGCGACATCGTCACCTTCGACTCCGACGGGTACATGCGGATCACCGACCGCTCCAAGGACGTCATCAAGTCGGGCGGCGAGTGGATCAGCTCGGTGGAGCTGGAGAACGCGCTGATGGGCCACCCCTCCGTGAAGGAGGCCGCGGTGATCGGCCTGCCCCACCCGAAGTGGACGGAGCGGCCGGTCGGCTGCGTGGTGCTGCGCGAGGGCTCGACCGCGACCCCGGCCGAGCTCCGTGAGTTCCTCGAGCCGATGTTCGCGAAGTACTGCCTGCCGGACGCCTTCATCTTCATGGCCGCCATCCCGCGCACGGCGGCCGGCAAGTTCCTCAAGTCGGCGCTGCGCGAGCAGCTCAAGGACTACCAGCTGGAGTAGCGGCCTGGGCATGAGATGGCCGGGCGGCCTCGCGCCCGCGAGGCTCCACCCGGCCGTCGAACTTCGAAGACTCCGCCGGCCCCGACTACCGCGGGGCTCCGCCGCCCGGGCGGCCACCACCCGGCTTGCCGCGCCCGCCCGGACCGCTGCGCTGGCCCTTGCGATCCTCCTTGAGCGAGTCCATCGAGAAACCGCCGCTGGTCGGCGCGCCCTTGCCACCGCCACCGGGGCTCCCACCACCTCGCCCGCCGCCACCACCACCGCCACGGCCGCCGCGGTCCTTCTTCTGCGGGGCCTGCTCCTGGCGCATGGTGGCCGGGGCGATGTCGCAGAGGTACTGGAAGCCGTTGAGAGTGGTGGCGCCCGCGACCGCCTCCTCGACACCGAAGACGCGGACCAGCCGGACGTCGGCCACCTTGTGGCCCACCGCCTTGACTGCGTCACGCAGGCGCGCCAGCCGATCTCCCGAGAGTCCGGTGGCCGCGGCCACCGCCTCGTCGAGCGCCGCCTTGACGGCCTCGGTCTCCGGCTCCTCGGCCGGGCGCCCCTTGGCTGGAGCGCTGGCCACCGCCGCGGGTGCTGCCGGGGCCGCCTCGCCCTTACCCGGGCCAACTTCGCCCTCCGCCGGGGCAGCCTCGCCCTCCGCCGGGGCAACTTCGCCCTCCGC
>JANPOM010000241.1:0-9048 GCA_031427995.1 Anaeromyxobacter sp.
CGACTCGCCGAGGAGCTCGTCACCGCGGGCGTCACCGCGGGCGTCACCGCGGGCGTCACCGCGGGCGTCACCGCGGGCGTCACCGCGGGCGTCACCGCGGGCGTCACCGCGGGCGTCACCGCCCGGCGGCGTGGCCGATGCGGCGCCTGGCGCCGTTGCGGCCGGGGCCGGCGGCTGGCCCGTCGGCGGGGCCGGCACGGCCGGGGCGGCGAAGAGGTCGGCCTCCTCGGGCCGCGGCTGGGCCCGGGTGGACGGGGCCGGCCAGGTGGCCAGCAGCAGGAGCGCGGCCGCGGCGGTGGAGGCGTTCACCGGCTCCTCGACTCCAGCCAGGCCTTCGTGAAGAGGTTGGCCTCGAGCGGGCGTAGGTCGATCTCCTTGATCAGCACCAGCGTCGAGTTGCCCTTCTCGATCTCGTCGTAGAAGCGCATCTCCTCCGGGTACCAGACCTCGCCCCCCTTCGACGGCGAGGGGACCTTCTTCCAGCGCGGGTAGTATGCGGTCCGCATCAACTTGCCGGACAGGGCCAGCTCCTGGCGCTTCAAGATGTTCTGGGTGGCCTGGTCGACCCAGAGCTCCACCTGCGGGAAGGCCACGTCGATCCCCGGCTTCACCTTGAGCGTCAGGTGCCAGGTCTGGTACTTGCCGAGCGGCGCGACCCCGACGTAGGTGGCGTGGTACTCCTCGGCGAGGCGCGACTCGGCGAGGTCGCCGCGCCGGGTGTCGGTGCCGCCGATCCGCTCCCGCTCGGTGCGCCGCTCCCAGCGCCCGGTGGCGGGGTCGTACATCCAGAGGTTCTTCTCGATCCGCAGGTAGCCCTTGCCGGCCTCGGCCTTCGGCTTGGTGAAGAGGAACATCTGCTTCTCGTCGGCGTCGCGACGGTAGACCAGCAGCTCGGAGACCACGTCGGTCTTCCCCTTCTCCTTGGCCTCCATGTAGCAGAGCGCCTTCCAGTCGCCCTGGTTTCGCTGGCGGTCGTCGATGAGCCTGACCAGCGCCTCCAGGCCGGCCGGCGTGGCCGGGTCGGGGGCGGCGGCGCCGGCTGGCCAGGCGACGGCGGCGAGCAGCAGGACGGCGAGCAGTCGGTTCATGGCGGTCACCCGATCTGGTGCATGGCGGTGATGGGCTTGAGCCGCGCGGCGCGCAGGGCCGGGCCCAGCGAGGCGCCCACCGTGACCAGCGTGAGCAGCAGCACGTCGCTGACGGCGGCGCCGGCCTCGAGCTGGAAGGTGAGGTGCTCCTGGGAGAGGAAGAGCTGGACCGCCTCGGGTACCGGGATGGCGGCGGCGTTGAGCCCGGCCGCCAGCGCGCTGGCTGCCAGCGCCCCGAAGGCGCAGCCGAAGAGGCCGAGCAGCCCCGACTCCAGCATGAAGAGCCAGAGCACCTTGCGGCGCTGCATGCCGATGGCGCGCAGCGTGCCGATCTCGCGGGTCCGCTCCCGGATGGCGATGGCCAGGGTGTTGAGGATGCCGATGACGATCACCACCATGAGGATGAAGACCAGCAGGCCGGTGAAGACCTTGATGCCCCAGATGAACTGCTTGAACTGGCCCAGCTCGTCCTCCCAGGTGGTGACGTCGAGCTTCTGGCCGGTCCAGTCCTCGCTGGGCACGGTCTGGAAGAGCTTCATGTAGTAGGGCTGAGGATCCGGCTCCATGACGCGCCAGCCCTGCTTCTCGAACTCCTCGCGCAGCCGGGCCGCCACCAGGTTGGACTGGTCACGGTCCTTGAGGAAGAGGTGGATGGCGCCGGTGGCCTCGGGCGAGAGGCCGTAGAGGCCGCGCAGGGTGTCGGCCTGGATGAAGGCCGAGAAGGCCGACATGATGCCGACGTTCCTCACCACCACGGCGATGCGGATGTCGACGGTGTTGTTGACGCCGCGCTCGGTGGGGGCGGAGAGCGTGATGACGTCGCCGACGCCGACCTTGAGCCGGTCGGCCTGCCCCTGGAAGAGCAGCATGGTGTTGGGCTTGGCCAGCTCGTCGAGGCTGCCGCCGATGGGCTGCAGCACCCGCCTCACCGCCGGCTCGTTGGCGATGTCTACGCCACCCAGCACCAGGTCCATGGAGGCGCTGTCGGAGACCGCCTTGGCCCAGCCTCGGCCACGGACCGTGAAGTAGTCGAGCTCGGGCACGGCGGCGCGGGTGGCCGCCAGCACCTTGGGGTAGCCGGAGACCAGCGGCGCCGCCGAGCCGCTGGTCACCTTGAAGAAGCCGCCCACGTTGACGTGGCCGGTCATCAGGGTGGTGGCCGACTCCATCATCGAGCCCTCGATGCCGGCGGTGAGGGCGCCGAGCAGCACCAGCAGGCCGGTCACCGACGCCAGCGCGGCGCCGAGAAGGAGGTTGCGCCGGGTGTGGCGCGTCAGGTTGCGGGCCGCGACCTGCAGATCGACGAGGAGCATGGTCAGTCCTCCGTGGACATCGCCTCGACGGGCGTGACCCGCATGGCGATCCAGGCCGGGTAGAGGGCGGAGGCGACGGCCACGCCGAGCACCAGCACCAGCGAGGCCACCACGCTGGTCCCGCCGATGCGTGGCAGGAGCGCCGGTCCGGAGAAGAGGAAGAAGAGCAGGTCGGAGGTGGCGGGGATGCCGCCGGTGGCGCGGATGATGGCCACCACGCCGCCGCCCAGGGCCGCGCCGGCCAGGCCGAAGACCACGCTGACGGTGATGATCTCGACCAGCAGCATGGCGACCACGAAGCGCCGCTGCGCCCCGATGGCCCGCATGGTGCCCACCTCCTTGACCCGCGCCAGCGCCGCCATCACCATGGCGTTGTTGATGATCACCAGCGCCACCCCGAAGAAGATGATGACCGCGAAGATGAGGATGCCGCGCAGCAGCAGCACGAACTGGCCGACCATGCCCGAGGCCGCCTCCCAGTCGACGACCTTGAGCTTCAGGCCGGCGGCGTCGGCCGCCGCCTGGACCTCGGCCAGCGACTCGCGGATCCTGGCCGGGTCGTGGAGCAGGATGGCGGCGTTGAGCGCCACGCCCTGGTCGATCTCCTCCTGGGTGTAGGCCCGGGTCTCCTCCGCCAGCGCCGCCTTGCGCTTCTCCCCCACCCCGGCCAGCAGCGACTTCTCGTCTATGGCAGCGGCCCGGGTGGTCTCCAGCAGCGGCGCCGAGCCCGCCTCACCGAAGAGCGCCGCCTCGGCATCCTCGCGCGAGACCGCGGTGGCCCCCATCTGCGCGCGGATCTTCGCCAGCTCGACCGCCTTGTCGCTGGTGACGTAGCCGTAAAGGTCGCGGAAGGACTGCAGGTCCATGACGCTGGTGGTGCCGGCGATGCCCGACTTCTCGATCCCCTTGAACTGGATGAAGCCGTAGACCTTCACGTTGACGGCGTTGAAGGCGCCGGTCTTGCCGGGAGCCTTGATGGTGATGACGTCGCCCACGCTGATCTGGTAGAGGCGCAGCAGCGGCGCCAGCCGGTCGTAGAAGATGGCGTAGTGCGCGTCGAAGTTGTCGTCGTCGAGGTTGAAGAGCCTGGCCAGCAGGGCCGGCAGCTCCTCGCCGGCCGGGGCCCCGAGCGCTGGCCGCAGCCGCCGCGCCGCCTCGGCCGCCTGCAGCGGGTCGAGCTGGATGAGGATCTCGTGGGCCCGGCTCCGGGTGTCCTTCACCCAGCGCTGCAGTTCCTCCTCCTCGGCGATGCGGAGGTTGAAGCGATCGCGCTTGTCCTTGATCTGGTCGAGCCGGCGCGCGTTCTTGAGCTTGAGCCACTCCTCGGCGTACTGCCTGCCGAGCAGGATGCCGCGCTGCCCGGGCGGGATGGGCTTCCCCTCCGCCACCTCGGCGAGGTCGAAGGCCCTCATGAAGGCCTCCACGTCGGTGCCGACGTAGCGGATGAAGGTGAAGCCGGTGTCCATGGCCAGCGGCGCCACCTTGTTCTCGAGGAACTCGAGGCCGGCCAGCCGATCGCGGTCGAACTCCACCCAGAACTCCGGCGCGGCGGCCCGGTCCAGATCGGCCCGCTGCGCCTTGCGCAGGGAGGCGTCCCGGCCGTTCGGGTCGACCAGCACCCGGGCCTGGGTCAGCTCTTCGCTGAGCAGGGCGATGAGCCGCTTGACGTGGGCCTGGCGGGCCTCCAGCCCGCGCCGGGCCGCCTCGTCCTGCGGGTTGGCCTGCAGCCGGCGCACGTCCTCGCGCAGCTTGGCCAGGGTGACGTCGAAGGCGTTGCCGGTGGCCACCAGCGCCTGGTCGATCCCCATGGGGACGATCATCTTCACGTTGGGGACCTTCGACAGCACCTCCTTGACGCGCGCGAAGTCGGGGATGGGGTCGAGCAGCGACTCGCCGCGGATCCCGCCGTAGAGCTCGAGCTGCCCCTCGGAGGTGGAGGCGTAGACCTGGAGCTGCCCGCCCAGGCTCCCCTGGATCGAGGTGCGCATGCCCCGGTCGATGCTGTCCATCATCGAGGAGCCGACCACCACGATGAGCGCGCCGACCAGGACGATCAGGCCGATGATGACGGTCCGCACCCGGCTGGCGACCAGGTTGCGGAAGGCGATGCGGAGGAGGACGCGGGTGGCGTCGAGCTGTGCGCTCATGGGGCGTCCCTCAGGCCGCCACGCCGGCCGGCTCGCGCCCGGTCACCATGCCGTCGGCGATGCGGATGATGGCGTTGGCGTGGGCCATCACCTTCGGGTCGTGGGTGGAGAAGACGAAGGTGGTGCCGTCCTTCCGGTTCATGTCGCGCATCAGGTCGATGATGTTCTGGCCGGTCTGCGAGTCGAGGTTGGCGGTCGGCTCGTCGGCAAGCACCAGCGCCGGCCGCGTCACCAGCGCCCGCGCCACCGCCACCCGCTGCCGCTGCCCGCCCGAGAGCTCGCTGGGCCGGTGGCGACCGTACTCGCCGATGCCGGTCGCCTCCAGCAGCCCATTGACCCGCGCCGCCCGCTCCGCCTTGGTGAGCCCGCCCTGCAGCAGCAGGGGGAACTCGACGTTCTGGAAGACCGAGAGCACCTGCACCAGGTTGAAGCTCTGGAAGATGAAGCCGATCTGGTGGAGCCGCAGGTCGGTGAGGGAGCGCTCGCTCAGCTTGGAGGTGTCCTGCCCGGCCACCTCGACCAGCCCGGTGGTGGGCGTGTCGACGCAGCCGATCAGGTTGAGCAGCGTGGTCTTGCCCGAGCCGGACGGCCCGGCCACCGAGAGGAACTCCCCCTTGTCGACGGTGAGTGACACGCCGCGCAGGGCGTGGACCTGGGTCTTGCCCAGCAGGTAGTCCTTGGTGACGTCGCGAACCTGGATGATCGACATGGACCGGCTCTCCGTCGGGCTCGTCGCCGCCGGCGCGTCAGCGCCGGACTTGACTTAGCCACTAAGATGATGACTTACTAAAGGGAACGACTCGCCATGTCAAGAACGCCCAGCGCGCCACCCCATCTCCCGGCCGGCCAGCCC
Organism: Anaeromyxobacter sp.; assembly: GCA_031427995.1. GTDB lineage: Bacteria > Myxococcota > Myxococcia > Myxococcales > Anaeromyxobacteraceae > JADKCZ01. Next base: position 5,402 of record JANPOM010000241.1, read on the forward strand.
TTCCTGATGCTGCGGGAGCTGGGCGAGGCGGCCGGCCTGCTCGAGCAGGTGATGGCCGACCGGCTCGGCCTGGCCCGCACCGACCTGGTGGTGGCCTCCCTGCTGGCGGTGCACGGGGCGCAGTCGGCCGGCGAGCTGGCCGACGCCACCGGGCTCACCACCGGCGCCGTAACCGGCTGCCTGGATCGGCTGGAGCGGGTCGGCTTGGCACGCCGATCCGCCGATCCTGGCGACCGGCGCCGGGTCATCGTCACGCTGCGCCTCGAGCGGCTCGGCCCGGTCATGGCGATGAACGCGCCGCTCCACCTCGCCCTCCACGCCCTCGACGCCGAGCTGACGCCGGCCCAGCGACACATGGTGAGCGACTACGTGGGGCGGGCCGCCAGCCACTTCCGCACCGAGGCGCTCCGGCTCCGCGACGAGAAGCGGCGCAGGCCGGTCCGGCCAAGGCCGCGCCGCCTCGGAGGTCGATGAAGCAGGTCTGCCAGGCGCCGCAGCGCGGGCACTCGACGTGGTGGTCCACGCCAGGAGTTATAGTCCGGAGGTGAAGAAGAAGCCGTTCCACGCCCCCTTCGAGAAGTTGACCGGGCTGAGGCGCGCGCTGGCCGCGCCAGCACCACCAGGGCGGCCGGCCCCGCCGCCGCCGCCGCCGCCGCCGCGGGAAGCGAGCGAGGAGGAACTCTGGGCGCGCGCCACCGCCGGGGCCACCCCGGTGACGGCGGGCCCCGATACGGCCGCGCCGCCGGCGCCGCGCGGCGGCGCCCGGCAATCCCGGCGGACCGGCCTCGACGCCATCGACGAGCCGCAGGCGCTGGTGGTCGGCGCACCGCGCTTCGAGGCGTCGCCTGGCCAGGCGCTGCTCGAGGGGGCGGTGCAGGGGCTCGACCCCGGGCTGGTCCGCCGGCTCCGCCGCGGCGACTACGCGGTGGAGCGGACGCTCGACCTGCACGGGCTGGCCCGCGAAGAGGCGCGCGGTGCCGTGGAGCGGTTCTTGCGCGAGTCCCGCCTGGTCGGCACCCGCTGCGTCTTGCTGGTCCACGGCCGCGGCCGCCACTCCTCCGACCAGCTCCCGGTGCTCAAGGAGGCGCTCCACGGCTGGCTCGCCGAAGGGCGCTTCGGCCGCCAGGTACTCGCCTTCTCCTCGGCGCGCCCGGCCGATGGAGGCGCCGGGGCGCTCTACGTCCTGCTGCGCCGGACCGGCCGTTGACCCTCCCGGGGCGGGGAATCTGCCCGGTTTCCTGTCACGTTCAGCGGCGATCGAGGTCAATGACGAGAGGGGGCACTCCAGCCCCACCCGGCCAAAGGGCCGCTTCGCCAAGGTTCCGCCACGCCCGGCCACGATGGCTTCCTCGCGCCCTACCTCAACGCCAGCGCTGCCCCTCTGGCCGTCCGATTCGATCGGCGACCTGCTGAAGCAGCTGGTACGCACGCCCGAGGTCGACCTCTCCGGCGGCCTCGGCCGTCGGCTCGGCCCTGGCGCCCGGCTCGGACGCTTCCTCCTCACCCATGAGCTGGGGCGCGGCCGGAGCGGCGTGGTCTACGAGGCGGTCGACTCGGAGCGGGAGCGGGCGGTGGCGCTCAAGGTGCTCGCCCCCGGCCCCGGTGGCGCGCCGCGCGGAGGCGGCTGGGCCCAGCGCGAGGCGGCCGAACTGAAGCGGCTCGACCACCCGAACATCGTGGCCCTGCACGGGGTCGGCGTCGGCCCTGCGGGCGCCTACCTGGTCTACGAGCTGCTGCGGGGCCGGACCCTTCGGCAGCGGCTGCTCGACGGCCCGCTCGACCTCGCCGGCGCGCTCCAGATCGCCGCCGAGGTGGCCCGGGGATTGGCCCACGCCCACGCCCTCGGCCTGGTCCACCGCGGCCTGACCACCGGGAAGGTCTTCATCTGCGACGACGGCACGGTCAAGGTGCTCGCCTTCTCCCCTTCACGCCGCCTCCCCTCGCATTGGCCGGCGTGCCAGGGGGACGCCCAGCTCTCACCGGAGCAGCAGTCCGGCTGGCCCGGGGACGAGCGGAGCGATGTCTACGCCCTGGCGGCGCTGTTGCAGCAGATGCTGGCGGTGGCGACCGCCGCGGGCCAGGCCTCCCGCCCCAGCGGCCCGGGGCTCCCGCGCCGGCTGCGCAGCCTGCTGGCGGCCGGACTGGCGAGCGATCCGGCCGAGCGCAACCAGACCGCCGCCGAGTGGCTGGAGGAGCTCGAAGCGGTGCGCCGCGGTCTCGACGGCCGATGGCCTTGGCGCGGCCTCTTCCACGCCGCGAGCTGAGAGCCTGGCCGGCGATCCACCCGGCGCCCGGTTCCGCATCGAGACCGAAACTCCTCGCCCTTTCCGGTTCTTGGCCTTTCGTGTCACATCGGCGCCCGCCGCTGGTCTCCAGTTGTAGAGCCGGGGGGCTCTGGGCTCGCCGCTTTTGGCGGGGGGCCGCCGAGAGCGCGAGGGTCCGGGTTGGCCTCCAGAGGCCCGGGCCCTCGCGGCTCGCATTTCTTCGCCAGCCCCTCGCTCCCCGTCCGTCCGCCGACTACCATATGGGTATGCCGGTCGAGGTGAAGGTCCAGGAACTGTTGGCCAGCGGCGATCTGCGCAGCGCGGCCACCGCGGCCATCCAGGGGTACGGCCCAAAGGTGCTCGGCTACCTGCGCTCCATCCTGCGCGACGACAACGACGCGGCCGACGCCTTCTCCCACTTCGCCGAGGACCTCTGGCGGGGCATCGGCGGCTACCGGGGCGAGGCCTCGTTCAAGACCTGGGCCTACAAGCTGGCCTGGTGCGCGGCCATGCACGTCCGCTCCGATACCTACCGGCGGCTGGGGCGCAGGCTGGAGAGCAGCGAGGCCTCCAAGCTGGCTCTGGACGTCCGGACCAGGTCGGTGGTGCGCGACGAGGTCCAGCGGCGCGGCCTGGACAAGCTGCGCGCCACCCTGACGCCGGAGGAGCAGACCCTGCTCTTCCTGCGGCTCGACCAGCAGTTGGAGTGGAACGACGTGGCGGTGGTGCTCTCCGGCGACGGCGAGGTGGTCGAGGCGGCCACCGTCCGCAAGCGCTTCGAGCGGCTCAAGGCCGATCTGGCCAAGCTGGTCAAGGAGCAGGGGCTGGCCGACTAGCGCCGCACTAGCCCTCGATGGCCGCGTCGACGGGCGTGGCGGAGAGCAGCGCCGCCAGGGCCCTCGGCTCCACGCCGACGAGGAAGCCGCGCGAGCCGCCGTTGACGTAGATGAGCGGCAGGTCGAGCACGGTCCGCTCGATGAAGATGGGCAGCGCCTTGCGGGTGCCGAGCGGGCTGGTCCCCCCGACCTGGTAGCCGGAGTGGCGCTGCGCCACCTCCGGCCTGCAGGGGCTGATGCTCTTGCGCCCGAGCTGGCGGGCCAGCCCCTTCACCGAGACCTCGCGGTCGCCGTGCTGCAGCACGATGAGCGGCGCGCCGGCCTCGTCCTCCATCACCAGCGTCTTGACGACGGCGTGCTCGTCGACCCCCAGCTCGCGGGCGCTCACCGCGGTGCCGCCGCGCTCCTGGTAGCGGTAGAGGTGCTCGGTGTAGGCGAGCTTCCGCTCGCGGAGCAGGCGCGTCGCCGGGGTCGAGGGGGCCTTGCTCATGGCTTCGCGCCTCCGTGCCCGTGGACGTCAGGTCAGCTCGGCGGCGATGGCGTGCGC
>JANPOM010000242.1:0-4936 GCA_031427995.1 Anaeromyxobacter sp.
GGCTTCCTCGAAGCCGAATACCGTCAGCCATTAATGGCGGGATCCGGAACGACATACAACCGAATCGCGGGGCCGACCACAGTACCGGGACAGTACAACGGCGTGCTCATTACGGCGCCGGTGGCGGTGACGGCGCTGCCGCCCTCGCGCGCCGAGGCGGCCACCTGGACCGTGGCGCTCCAGCTCCCGTCGCCACTGCGCGCCGGAGCGCCGGCCTCGGCCACCATCAGGCTCACGGCCCGCGCCGGCCATCACGTCAACCTGGAGTACCCGGCCGCCTTCAAGCCGGACGGACGGGCCACCGCCACCTTCAGCGGCCCCCGGGTGGCCCTGGCGCTCACCGCCAGGCGGCCCTGCGCCGGGAGCCCCGCGGAGGCCTGCGAGGTGACGCTGGCCCTGCCATTCACGCCGGGTATGGAGCGCACCCGGTTCTCCGGGATGGTGCTCTTCAGCGTCTGCACCGCCGAGCGTTGCCTCATCGAGCGCATCGCGCTGGGCGCCGAGGCGGCGCGGTAGCCGACCCGCCGGCGCCGTCGGCCTCGCTCGGCATTGCCGCTAGCGCGACTCGGCGAAGGAGTCCCCGGCCGCCACGAACTGGGCGTTCCCGAAAGCCACGTCCTCGAAGGCGGCATTCGGTCCCGACCAGGTCCGGCGGGTCCAGGTGGCCGCGTCGGGGCTTGTGAAGATCGAGCCGGCGTTGCCGACCGCGACGAAGACGCCGTTCCCGAAGGCGACCCCGTACATGGCGTTCACGTTCACGGTGGCCTTGGTCCAGGTCACGCCGTCGGCGCTGCGGTAGGCCTTCCCGCTGTTGGTCACCGCGACGAACAGGCCGTTGCCGTAAGTCACGGCCAGCAGGCCGAGGTCGGTCGCGCTCCCCAGGCTCTGCTGGGTCCAGGCCGTTCCGCTGGTGCTGGTGGCCACCAGCCCGCCGTACCCGACCGCCACGAACTTGCCCCCGCCAAAAGCGATCGAAGTCGGCTGGGCGTAGGGGATGGTGGTCATGGCCTGGGTCCAAGTAGCGCCGCTGCTGCTGACGAAGAAGGAGACCACGTCACTGTTCAGGAAGCGATCGTCGCCCATCACCCAGGTGCCGTTGCCGTAGGCCAGCCCCACCAGGTTCTCGGCGGCCGCCAGCGGCTGGCTCGACCAGCTGCTCCCGGTGGCGCTGGTGCTCACCCCGAGTTGGCTGGCGATGACGAAGGTCCCGTTGGCGAAGGCCACGGTGTTCTGGAACGAGTAGGTCGTGCCGGTCACCGCGACCGGGGTCCAGGTCGTGCCGTTGCCGCTGGTGGCCCGGTAGCCGTTGCCCACCGCCACCCAGGTGCCGGCCCCGTAGGCCACTCCTCGCCAGTTGGTGGTCCCGGTCGGCGCCGTCACCGGCGTCCAGGTGGCGCCCGGCCCGGTGAGCCCTGTCCCCCCTGGCGCCGGCGTCCCGCCTCCGCCCCCGCCACAGCCAGTCACCACCACCAGGAGAGCGACGAGCGCGAAGCCACGGGACGAAGCGAGAGCAGGCATGGAACCTCCGGTGGGACCCGGGGCGCTGGACCGGGGCGGTCCAGCGTCTCGCGGGCGACTGGTACGAACGGGTGTGGCAGCTTAGCGCACCAGGGGCGATCCTACGAGTGAGGCGGGAGTGCGAGGAGCGGGCGGGTGGTCATGGTGGCTCCTCGGGTCGGCGGGCTGCTCAGTCGAAGGGAATGAGGTGGAGCGGCTCGCCGGGCGTGGCGCCAAGCAGCCGCACCGCCTGGCTCGGCAGGGTGAGGCGGCCGGCGTCGAGCCGGGCCGGTGTCCGGACGGCGCGGAAGCGGCTCGGGCCGCGGGGGAGCGTGCGGGCCACCAGCCGCTCCGGGGCCTCGCCGCGAAGCGGGCCGGCCTCGAGCCTGGCGCTCCGGTAGGCCTTCACCAGCGAGATCCCGGCCAGCGGCGCCTCGTAGTGCGGTCCGCCGTCGAAGGGGTCGATGCGGTTGACGTAGCGGAAGCCGATCCGCTCCAGCATCGCCTGCACCGGCCTGGCCTTCATTCCCACCGCGCCGAGCGTCCGGCGCGCCGCCGGCGGCAGCAGGCTGGCGTAGACGTCGAAGGGCGGAAAGAGCTGCTGGATGAACTCCTTGTTCTCCCGCGAGAGCTTGTCGGCCTGCTGGTAGTCGAGCCCGGTGAAGCCGCGCCCGAAGGCCTCCCAGAAGGCGCTCTTGCCGGCGGGCGTGAGCGGCCCCATCAACTCGGCCAGCACGGTGGCGCGGAAGTGGCGCGGGTGCATGGCCAGGTAGAGGAAGCGCACCCAGGAGAGCTGCTTGCCGGCCTTGTCGGCGCCGCGCCGCGCCCCGGGGTCCACCACCAGGCCGCCGATCTCGGTCGGCCCGTCGAAGTGGTAGCCGAGCGAGAGCAGCGGGTGGCGGAAGTGGCGGTCGAGAGTGGAGGAGTAGTGCTCCTTCTCACCGACCGTGAAGAAGGTGCAAGGCGACTCGCGGGTGCCGTGCTTGGCGATCACCATCGAGGTGCCGACCAGCCGGCCACCGCGCGGCGCCTCGGCGACGAAGACATAGGCGCGGGCCAGCGGGTTCTTGATGCGGCCGCTGAAGCTGCGCACCGAGCGGCCGACGATCTGGCCGAGGGCGCGATGGTCGTCGGGAAGGTTGACCGAGTCGAGCTCGGCGGCCAGCGCCGCCAGCCCCGGGAGGTCGCTCCGCTGGGCGTCTCGCAGGAGGAGCATGCCCAAGGAGTATCATGCTCGCCAATGCGAGCGGTGGCGACCGGCATCTTCCGGGCCGACATGGCGGTGGAGCTGGTCAACCAGGGGCCGGTCACCATCCTGCTCGACACCCGCAGGCTGTTCTAGCGGAAGCCCGGCTATCGGCTGCTGGCCGGGGTGGCGCCGGCCGGGGCGGCGCTGGCCGGGGTGGCGGCGCCGGTGAGCTGCTGCCATAGGAAGGTGTAGCCGAGCGCCCACATGTGCGCCGCCTGCCGGTTGTCGGCGGCGCCGCCGTGCCCGCCCTCGATGTTCTCGTAGTAGAGGACCGGCTGCTTGGTCTCCATGAGCCGGGCCATCATCTTGCGGGCGTGGCCGGGGTGGACCCGGTCGTCGCGGGTCGAGGTGGTGAAGAGTGTGGGCGGGTAGCGGGTCCCGGGCTTGAGCTGGTGATAGGGCGAGAAGCCCTCGATGAAGGCCCACTCGGCCGGGTCGTCGGGGTTGCCGTACTCGCCCATCCAGCTCGCTCCGGCCAGCAGTCTGTGGTAGCGGCGCATGTCGAGCAGCGGCACCTGGCAGACCAGAGCGCCGAAGAGCTCGGGGCGCCGGGTGAGCATGTTGCCCATCAGCAGGCCTCCGTTGCTGCCGCCCATGGCGCCGAGCCGGGCCGGGCTGGTCACCTTGCGCTTCACCAGGTCTTCGGCAACGGCGATGAAGTCCTGGTAGGCGCGTGGCCGCTTGGCCTTGAGCGCCGCCTGGTGCCAGCGCGGGCCGAACTCGCCGCCGCCGCGGATGTTGGCCAGCGCGAAGACCCCGCCGCGCTCCAGCCAGGCCGCGCCCAGCGACCCGCTGTAGACCGGGACCTCGGAGATCTCGAAGCCGCCGTAGCCGTTGAGGAGGGTGGGGCTGCTCCCGTCGAGCCGGAGGCCGGACCGCGACACCTGGAAGTAGGGGATGCGGGTGCCGTCGGCGGAGACCGCCTGGTGCTGGCTCACCGTGAGCCCGGCGGCCTCGAAGTAGGCCGGCAGCTGCTTCAGCTTCACCGGCGCGGCGCCGCCGGCGGTGCCGAGCAGCAGCGTGGTGGGCGTCGTGAAGCCGGTGACGGTCATGAAGTAGTCGTCCGAGTCGTCGGCGTCTACGGGCCAGGCGCCCACCGTCACCAGCTCGGGCGTGCCGCGGAGCGGCTCACGCTTCCAGCCACCTGTGCCAGGGGTGAGCAGGTAGAGCCGGTTGCGCACGTTGTCGAGCTCGTTCACCAGCACCCGGTGGCGTGTCGGCGTGAAGGAGTCGAGCGAGGTGCGCTCCCCCGGCTCGAAGAGCAGGTCGAACTTACGGTCGCCAGCGAGGAACTTCTCGAGCTGGATGGCCAGCAAGGCGCCCGATGGCCAGGCGCGGCCGCCCGCCTTCCAGTCGTCACGCAGGGTGAGGAATAGCCACTCGCGGTGAATCTCGGCCTCGGCGCTGTCGGGCTTCTCCACCTTCACGAGCGCCCCTCTCCTTAGCAGGAAGAGCTCGCTGGAGTAGAAGGTCATGCGCCGCTCGACGAAGTCGCGCACGAAGCCGGGGGTGGGGTCGCGGTGGGCGCTGGCCGACATGTCGCTGGACCTGGCCTGGTAGACCAGCGCCGCCTCGGCCAGCGGCGTTCCGCGCTTCCACCGCTTCGCCACCCGCGGGTAGCCGGAGTCGGTGAGGGAGCCGGGGCCGAAGTCGGTGCCGACGTAGATGGTGTCGGCGTCGATCCAGGCCACCCTGCTCTTGGCCTCGGGGAGGGTGAAGCCGCCGGGCACGAAGGCCTTCTCCACCACGTCGAACTCGCGCACCACCGAGGCATCGGCGCCCCCCCGGGAGAGTTGCAGCAGGCAGCGCCTCTGTTCCGGCTTGAGGCAGGTGGCTCCCTGGAAGACCCAGTTCTCCTTCTCGGCGGCACCCAGCGCGTCGAGGTCCAGCACCGTCTCCCAGCGCGGCGTGGCCTTCCGGTAATCCGCCAGCGTGGTGCGCCGCCAGAGCCCGCGCTTGTTGGCGGCGTCCTTCCAGAGGTTGTAGAACCAGCGTCCCCGCTTGCCCACCAAGGGGATCTTCTCCTTCGAGTCGAGGATGGAGAGGATTCGCTGCTCCAGCGCCGCGAAGCCGGGCGAAGCGTCGAGCACCGCGGCGCTCTCGGCGTTGCGGGAGCGGGCCCAGGCCAGCGCCTTCTCGCCCTGCACCTCCTCGAGCCAGAGGTGGGGGTCATCGGGCGTCGGTGCGATC